>CAZSDX010000785.1:0-2584 GCA_964605685.1 uncultured Polyangiaceae bacterium | reverse complement strand
GGCACCGGGGGCGGTGGCAGCGGCACCGGGGGCGGTGGCAGCGGTGGGAGCGGCGGGGCGGGGTGCGCGGTGCAGGGGTGCGGGACCGTGGAAGGGTCGATGGCGGGGTGCGAGGGGGCGACGGTGATCGGGAGGCTGGACGCGGCAGCGGGCTACGCGTCGAGCGGGAGCACCTGCGGGGCAGGGAACAGCTCGGATCACGTGAGCTGCTACGATATCGGGGAGGATCGGAGCTACCGGGTGTACCTGAGGAAGGATGACGCGGTGACGTTCACGGTGACCAGCAAGGAGAGCTGCTCCGGCGGCTCGTCGAGCTGGCAGATGTCACTCAAGGTCTTCACGAGCGGAAGCTGCGAGGCGCCGAGCTGCGAGAGCCCCTCGTCGGAGCCGGATTGCAAGGCGCCCGCGACCAAGAAGACGATCAGCTACAAGGCGACGAAGGACGCCTGGGTGACCCTGGTGATCGACGGTTTCACGGCGGAGGCGAAGGGGGCCTATGATCTCGCGGTGAAGCTCACCTGCGCGGGGGGGTGCGGCTGCTGAGGGGTTCTGCCCGGGGTGGATTGACAAAAACCCAAACCCCGTGGTCTTGTGGGGCTCTGCCGATGGAAGGCCGCCATCTCCACGTAGTCGCCGCAGGGCTCACCGATGTGGGGAAGGCCCGCCACCACAACGAGGACAACATCCTCGTGCGCCGGGATCTCGGGCTGTTCCTGGTCTCCGACGGCATGGGGGGGCACAACGCGGGCGAGGTCGCCAGCGCGCTGACCATCGCCTCGGTGCGAAACTTCTTCGAGGCGACCACCCTCCAGGATTTCCTGGAGCCCGACTCCGACGAGATCCTGGCGGGGGCCCGCCGGGTCGCCGCCGCTGTCCAGAAGGCGAACAGCGACGTCCACGAGATCTCCACCACGCACCCCAAGCACCGGGGCATGGGGTGCACGCTGGTGATGCTGTTCCTCCAGCCTCCGGTGGTGCACGTCGCCCACCTGGGCGACAGTCGCTGCTACCGCATCCGGGGTACCAAGATCCAGCTGCTCACCCGGGATCACACGCTGGTCAACGACATCCTGGCGCTCAAGCCGGACATGTCCGACGATGACCTGGCGCACCTGCCCAAGAACATCGTGACCCGCGCGGTCGGGATCGAGTCCGCCGTCCAGTGCGACGTGTTCACCGAGGAGTTCGAGCCCGGCGATGTCTACCTGCTCTGCAGCGACGGGCTCACCGGCATGCTCTCCGATCCCAAGATCCTCGAGACCATCGCCGCGACCCACGACCCGGCGCAGGCCACCTCCAAGCTCATCCAGCTCGCCAACGACGCCGGTGGCCTCGACAACATCTCCGCGGTGTTGCTCCGCCTTGAGCTGGTCGACGACGTCACCGCCATCACCCAGCCCCCCCCGGCCGCTCCGTCCGCCACGGAGGCCCCCGCCCCTCCCCCTCCCGAGCCAACGCCCTCCGAGCCGACGCCTTCCGAGCCGACGCCTCCGGCCCCCACCAGCTCCCCCTGAGCGGGACCGACAGACGCCTCACTGGCAGCGCTTGAAGGGGAGCCCCTGCGCCGGAGGCCCCCCCGCCGCCGTGCAGGTGCTCCCGGTGGGGCAGAGCCCGTCGGCGGTGCAATCCCGGGAGCACTTGCCAGAGACGCAGTACCCGTGAGCGCACTCGATGTTGCTCGCGCACGACGCCCCCACCGGGCTCCCTCCGTTGACCAGGCACAGGCCGATCCGGCTGTTGTTGATGTTGCCCACCGCCGTGCAGGTGAACCCCCAGGGACACCCCCCCTCGTAACGGCACGAATCCACGCAGGAGTCGTTCGGGCTACCCGAAGTGGTCACCGGGCTGCTGCAATTCACCGCCGGAGGTTTCGGGATGTCGAACGCCTGGAAGTCGATGTGCTGCCCGTCGTTGCACAGGTTCACCGGCGCTCCACCGCTGTTGCAGGCATACTGGGTCGGAGTAGACCCTCCCGGGAGCGGTCCGAGGACGTCCGAGGGACGGCGGCAGAGGCCGTCGCAGGTCCAGGGGGGCAGGCCCGGGGCGCGCTGGGGGCAGTCAGCGGCAGTGGAGCAGGCGGCGGTGCAGCTCGCCACCAGCAGGCCGAAGGACGCGTCGCAGGCCGCCGGGGCGATGCAGGCGCTCCCGTTGCTGTCGCAGGGGGCGGCGACCTTGGCGCAGACGTTCTGGGCGGGGCTGCCCACGGGCTGGCAGGCGTAGCCGTTGGGGCAGTCGAGTCCGGTCTTGCAGGTCGTGGTGCAGTACTGCTGGTTGAGGAGGCAGGCGAAGTTGCAGTCGTTGGCCGCCGAGCAGGTACGCCCGACGTCGCCCGTCACGCAGACCTTGGCGCCGTCGATCAGCTCGCAGCGGCGCCCGCCGTAGCAGTCGGCATTGCTGGAGCAGGAACGAGTGCAGTGCCCGAGGCCGCCCTTGAAGTCGGCGCGGCACAGCAACGGAGCCTTGCAGTCGGCGTCGTTGCCGCAAGGGTCCAGCTCGACGGCGCCCCCCTGGGGGCCTCCGCCGAAGGGGGAGCCGCCCTGGCCTGCACCGCCGGCGCCGCCCTCTCCCGCGCCACCCCGGTAAG
>CAZSDX010000784.1:0-2592 GCA_964605685.1 uncultured Polyangiaceae bacterium | reverse complement strand
GGCGCCTCCTCCGCGCACCACGGAGACGGCGGCGCCGACACCTCCGCCCGCCCCGCCGCCCGCGCCGGCTCCCACGGTCACGCCTGACCCGGACGAGCGGCAAGCGGCCCCGATGTATGGGATGGCGCCTGTTCCGACGCCCAGGCCGACCGCGAGCAACAGCCCGCCGCCCGGGGTTCCGGTGGCGGCCTACGGGATGCCGCCGGGTCCGGATAGTCCGCGGCAGCCCGTCCCGGCGCCGAAGAAGCCCTGAGCGGCGCCCGGTCACCCGGCGGGACCTCGTGGTAGCCTCGCGCCATGCGAGCGGTACGGATCCACGAGCTGACGGGCCCCGCGGGGCTGCGGGTCGACGAGGTGGAGGCCCCCCGGGCAGAAGCCGGGGAGGTCCTCATCGACGTGAAGGCCGCGGGGGTGAATTTCCCTGATGTGCTGCTTTCCCGCGGGAAGTACCAGTTCAAGCCTCCGCTCCCGTTCACGCCGGGGGGCGAGGTCGCCGGGGTCGTGGCCGCCGTCGGCGCCGGGGTCTCCGGTTTTGCCCCGGGAGACAGGGTGGCGGCCTTCATGATCCACGGGGCCTTTGCCGAGCAGGTCGTCGTCCCGCGGGAGTCCGTCGTGGTGCTCCCGCCGGGGGTCTCCTTCGAGGTGGGCGCCTCGGTGATGGTCACCCACGGGACCACGATGCATGCGCTGGTGGATCGAGCGGCGCTCCGCCCCGGCGAGACCCTGCTGGTGCTCGGCGCCGCAGGGGGCGTGGGCATCGCCGCCGTGGAGCTGGGCAAGGCGCTGGGAGCCCGGGTCATCGCCGCCGCCTCCACCGACGAGAAGACCGCGTTCTGCAGGGAGCGGGGCGCCGACGAGGTCATCTGCTACGGGCGCGAGGACCTCAAGGAGCGGGTCAAGGCGCTGACCGGCGGGAACGGCGCCGACGTGGTGTACGACCCGGTGGGGGGCGAGCTGACGGAGGCCGCGCTCCGGGCCACCGCCTGGGAAGGACGGCTGCTGATCGTGGGCTTCGCGTCGGGGCCCATCCCGAGGATCCCGATGAACCTGGTGCTGCTCAAGGGCTGCCAGATCGCGGGGGTGTTCTGGGGATCCTTCGCCGCCCGCGACCCGGCGCGCAACCGCGGCAACATCGAGCGCTGCCTCGCCTGGATCGCCGAGGGCAAGCTCCGGCCCCGCGTGGACGAGGTGCTGCCCTTCGAGCGCGCCGCCGAGGCCCTGGAGCGCCTGGAGCGCCGCGCCGTCCTCGGCAAGCTCGCCCTCGCCCCCTGAGCCGGATGCGGTACAGAGGAGGCCATGCTGATCGATACCCACTGCCACCTGGACGAAGCCAACTGCCCCGGCGGCCCCGACGCCACCCTGGAGCGAGCCAGGCAGGCCGGTGTCGGTGCGTTTTTGGTGATCGGCGTCGGGGCGACCTCCGCCCCCGCCCACGAGGCCGTCGCCCTGGCCCGCCGCCGGAGCGACGTGCGCGCCGCCGTCGGGCTCCACCCCCACGACGCCCGGGAGGCGACCCCCGCCCTGGAGGACGAGCTGGCGCAGCTAGCGGCCTCCCCCGAGGTCGCTGCCATCGGGGAGATCGGCCTCGATTACCACTACGACCACAGCCCGCGGGAGGTGCAGCGGGAGGTGTTCCGTCGCTTCCTGCGGCTGGCCCGGGCCCGGAAGAAGCCCGTCGTGGTCCACACCCGGGAGGCCGCCGCCGACACGCTGGAGATCCTCCGGGAGGAGGGGGTCTCCGAGGTGGGCGGGATCATCCACTGCTTCTCCGAGGATCTGCCCTTCGCTCGCCAGGCCCTGGACCTGGGCCTCTTCCTCTCCTTCTCCGGCATCGTCACCTTCAAGAACGCCCGCGCCATCCAGGAGGTCGCCGCCTGGGCCCCCGGAGACCGCATCCTAGTGGAGACCGACGCGCCGTACCTGGCCCCCGTACCCCACCGGGGCAAGCGCTGCGAGCCGGCGTACGTGGTCCACACGGCCCGCTTTGTCGCGCAGCTCCGGGGGGTCTCCTTCGAGGCCCTCGCGGAGCAGACCACCGCCAACGCGAGGCAGCTCGCCCTGCTGTCCTGAGGGCGCGTTCCGTCGGGCTCAGGGCGCCTCGGGCTCGACCTTCACCGCGATGGGGAAGCCCTCCCGGACGCTCTGGGTGACCACGCAGAAGTCCTCGAAGGTGCCCAGGCATTTCTCCAGGGCCTCGGCGCCCCCGGCGAGCTTCGGCCTCAGCACCACCTCGATGCTGCCGACACGCAAGCGCTTCTGCTCGTTGCGCACCAGCTTCGCCTTCACCTCGGCCCGGAGCCCCTCCACCGGCGTCCGGGAGCGCTGGAGGCAGAAGGTGAGGCTGGCGGCGAGGCAATTGCCCACCGCGGCGGCCAGCAGGCGGGCCGGGTTGGGTCCGGCGTCCTTGCCCAGCGGAGGAGGCTCATCCAGGGTGATCTCCGCGAACGATTCCCGGTCAAATTTCACCCGGAACTCGTATCCATCCACGCGCTCGATCTGGAGCGCGAACTCGCTGACGGTGTCGCTCATCCCGGAGGGTTTAGCAGCGTCCGTGCCGGGGCTGCGCGTCCTTATCCCGGAGGCCCCCCGCAA
>CAZSDX010000783.1:1419-2596 GCA_964605685.1 uncultured Polyangiaceae bacterium | reverse complement strand
CGGCGCCGACGCGGGGGCAGCTGGGAGGCCGGGTGGTGCTCCACGGCGGGGACGAGCCGCTGGCGGGGGTCCGGGTGGAGGCGCGGCTGCCGGATGGGACCTCGCGGGAGGCGCTCACCGGGGAAGATGGGCGCTTTCTCCTGGTGGATCTCCCGCCGGGGGAGGTCACGGTGCGGGTGGCGGCGGCGGGCTACGGCGAGCTGCGCGCGACGGAGCGGGTGGAGGTGGGGGTCGTGGTGGAGGCGGTCTACCGGCTGCGCGCTCCCAGGCCGGAGGGCGAGGTGGTGGTGCAGGCGGCGAGGCCCGACCGGGAAGTGACGCGGCGGACCCTGGAGCGCAAGGAGCTGGGGCTGATCCCGGGGACCAACGGGGACGCGCTCCGGGCGGTGCAGGCGATGCCGGGGGTGGGGCGGGCGCCGGGG
This sequence comes from uncultured Polyangiaceae bacterium, assembly GCA_964605685.1. Lineage (GTDB taxonomy): Bacteria > Myxococcota_A > Polyangia > Polyangiales > Polyangiaceae > JANWXX01. Next base: position 2,174 of record CAZSDX010000783.1, on the reverse strand, counting down.
CTGAACGCCATCCTGATCGTGCGGGGGACCAGGCCCCAGAGCACGGTGATCTTCGTGGACGGGGTGTGGGTGCCGATAGTCTACCACTTCGGCGGGTTTTCCAGCGTGATCCCCACGGAGGCGCTGGAGTCCATCGACCTGTACCCGGGGAACTTCAGCGCCCGCTACGGGCGAGCCATGGGCGGCGCGCTGGAGGTGAAGACCCGGGCGCTGGCCCCGGACGGCAAGACCAGCGGCCTGGTGCAGGTGGACATGATCGACGCCCGCGCCATGGCGCAGGGGCCGCTGCCCGGGCTCGACGGGTGGAACTTCCTCCTCGCCGCCCGCCGCTCCCACCTGGACGCCTGGCTGCCCCGGGTGCTGCCGGATGACGTGAATTTTCGCCAGGCTCCGGTCTACGTCGACGGGCAATTTTTCCTGGAAAATCGCTGGAAAAACGGCTCCGTACGCTTCGGCATCTTCGGCTCCGACGACCGGATGGCGCTCACCCTCAAGGACGCGGCGGGGAGCGATCCGGGCTTCTCCGCGGGGCTCGGCGCCCAGTACGGCTTCTGGAGAATGATGCTGGCCTACGAGGGGCGCCCGGCTCCCCGGCTCAAGGCGAGCTTCACCGCCTCCTACGGGCAGAACAACGAGTCGTTCCGGGCGGGGCAGAGCCGGGTGAAGACCCTCTTCGATGCCTTCTCGCTCCGGGGCGAGCTGGCCTACACGCTGGCCCCCTCGCTGATGATCCGCGGCGGCCCGGATATCCTCCA
>CAZSDX010000783.1:0-1409 GCA_964605685.1 uncultured Polyangiaceae bacterium | reverse complement strand
TTATCCCTACCGGGTCGATCTGAACACCATCCCGCCGCCGCGCCCCGGCGAGCCGGACCCGGGGCCGCTGAGCGCCCGGCCGGTGCTGCGGCTCCGAGGGACCGGCTCGCTGACGGCGCCCGCCGCCTACCTGGAGGCCGACTGGCGCCCGGACCCGAGGGCCAAGGTGGTGCTGGGAGGCCGCGCCGACTACCTGAACAAGAACCAGGACCTCACCTGGAGCCCCCGGCTCAACGCCCGCTACGACCTGGCGCGGGGGCCTCGGCGGACGACGGTCCGGGGGGGGCTCGGCCTGTTTCACGAGATGCCGATGCCGGTGGAGGTGGTCGAGGTCTTCGGCACGCCCTCGGTGAAGAGCAACCGGTCGGTGCACAGCTCCGTCGGCGTGGAGCAGGAACTGCTCGTCGGCATGGATCTGTCGCTGGAGGGCTTCCACAAGCGGCTGGATCAGCTCGTGGTCCGCGGTACCCTCGCCGACGGGAGCGTGGGGTACACCAACGAGGGGACCGGGACCGTGATCGGCCTGGAGGCGCTGCTACGCTACCGCCCTTCCGCGCGCTTCTTCGGGTGGATCGCTTACACGCTCTCCCGCTCTACCCGCAGCGACGCCGCCGGGCAGCCGGAGCACCTCCTCGAGTTCGACCAGACCCACAACTTGACCGCGCTGGCCAGCGTCGATCTGGGCCGCGGCTTCCAGCTCGGCGCCCGCTTCCGCTACGTCACCGGGATGCCCTACACGCCCTGCGTAGGCGGCGATTTCAACGCGGCGGCGGGGGCCTACGCCTGCCGGAGCGGCGCCATCCACGGCGAGCGGCTCCCCGCGTTTCACCAGCTCGACGTGCGCCTCGACAAGACCTGGACCCTCGCCGCGGGCCGCCTCACCGCCTACCTCGACCTGATGAACGCCTACAACCGGCAGAACCCGGAGGCGCTCCGTTACAACCACAACTACACGCGGAAGACCTACGAGACCGGCGTCCCCATCCTGCCGAACCTGGGTCTCCGGGGAGAATTCTGATGCCTCGCCTGCGCCCCTTGCTCCTCTCGCTGGCCCTCCTCTCCTGCGGCGACGACCTGGATCGCCCCTCCGAGCTCCGCTCCCTGCGCGTCCTCGCGGTCCAGGCGGACACGCCCTTCGCCGCCCCGGGCTCCCGCCCTTCCCTGACCATGGCCCTCGTGGACGCCGCCCCCGGCGCCACCCAGGGAGGCTCGCCCCGGCGCGTCCGGGTCGCTTGGCTCGGCGGCTGCGACAACCCCCCGGACGACGCCCCCGGCGCCTGCCCCGGTGCCCTCCACGCCGCCGCGTCCCGCCTCTCCGACGCGGACCTGGCGGCGGAGAACGTCCCCCCCGACGCCGCGGGCACCGTCGGCTTCGGCACAACCTGCCAGGCGCCGATCCCGCAGGGCCT
>CAZSDX010000782.1:0-2605 GCA_964605685.1 uncultured Polyangiaceae bacterium | reverse complement strand
CTGGCGCCGGCGAGCGGGCGGGCGGCGAACGAGCCGATCACCCGGGTGGACAGCCCCGACGGGGCGGCGCTGGGGGCGGCGCTGCTGGCGGTCTCCCGGGAGCTGGCCCGGGCCGTGGCCGCGGACGGCGAGGGCGCGCGTCACCTGATCACCGCGGAGGTGCGCGGCGCGGCGCAGGAGGAGCACGCCCGGAGGCTGGCGCGGGCGGTGGTGGCGTCGAACCTGGTGAAGGCGGCGGTGTTCGGGGCCGAACCGAACTGGGGGCGGGTGGTGGCGGCGCTGGGGGCAGAGGCGGCCCGGTCGGAGATCCCGCTGGAGCTCGGCGGGATGTGGCTGGCGATCCAGGGGGTGACGGTGTTCGCGGCGGGGCGCCCGGCCCCCTTCGAGGCGGACGCGCTGCGGTCGCTGCTGCGACGCAACGACGCGCTGATCCAGGTGACGCTGGGGGAGGGCCCCGGGGAGGCGACCGCCTGGGGCTGCGACCTCTCCTACGACTACGTGAGGATCAACGCGGATTACGCGGCGGTCGTCGTGGAGGACCGGGGAGGCTCGGTGCGGCGCGACAACCGGCTGGAGACCAAGACCCCGGACATGAAGGCGGAGGTGCTGGTGCAGGCGCTCCGGTACATCGAGCGCTTCGCCGGCACCCGGGCGGTGATCAAATTTGGAGGATCGGCGGTGGCGAGGGCCGAGCTGCGGGAGCGCTTCGCCAGCGACATGAGGCTGCTGCATGCGGTGGGGCTCCGGCCGGTGCTGGTCCACGGGGGCGGCCTGGAGATCTCCCGGACGCTGGACCAGATGGGGGAGAAGAGCACCTTCGTGGACGGGCTCCGGGTGACGGAGGAGACCCACGTGAAGATCGCGGAAATGGTGCTCTCCGGGCAGATCAGCGGGGAGCTGATCGGGGCCCTGGCGAGGGCGGGGGCGAGGGCGGTGGGGCTCTCGGGCAAGGACGGACGGCTAATCTCCGCCCGGAAGCTCCTCTCGCCATCCGGGGCGGATCTGGGGTATGTGGGCGAGGTGACGAAGGTGGATCCATCCATCGTGGAGCTCCTGCTCTCGCAGGGGTACCTGCCGCTCATCTCCCCCCTGGGGCTGGGCGAGGACGGGCACACCTACAACATCAGCGCCGACGCGGTGGCCGCCGAGGTCTCGGTGGCCTGCCGCGCCCGGAAGCTGATCTTCCTCACCGACGCCCCGGGCATCCTGGCCACCGACGGGGCGCTGATCTCCGAGCTCTCCGCCGAGGAGCTCGACGCGCGGGTCCGGGACGGGGCGCTCCAGGAAGCGATGCTCCCCCGGGCCCAGGCGGCGCTCCGTGCCCTCGCCGGGGGCGTCGAGAGCGTTCACATCATCGACGGCCGTATTCCGCACAACGTGGTGGCGGAGCTGTTCACATCCAGCGGGGTGGGCACCATGATCCGGGCCGGCGCCCCCCGCAACGAAGACGAGGTAGCCCGTGGCTGACAAGAAACATTTCCTTCGCGCTCAAGACCTGTCCGCCTCCGAGATCGAGACCGTGTTCTGGCTCGCCCGGCAGCTCAAGCGAGACCGCGCCGAGGGCCGCCGCCGCCACGAGCTCAGCGGCCGTCACATCGCCCTCTACATGGAAAAACCCTCGGTCCGCACCCGCATCTCCTTCACCGTCGGGGTGCGCGAGCTGGGCGGCGACGTGGTGGAGCTGGTCGGCGGCCAGACCAAGCTCGGCAGCGGCGAGCACCCCTTCGACTTCGCCGCCGTCGTCTCCCGCTACTGCCACGCCATCGTCGCCCGCGTCTTCTCCGACGAGTCCCTCGAGCAGATGGTCCAGGGCTCCTCCGTCCCGGTGATCAACGCGCTGTCCGACGGCCACCACCCCTGCCAGGCGCTCGCCGACTTCTTCACCCTCCGCGAGCGCTTCCCGAACCTCAAGGGCCTCAAGCTCGCCTACGTCGGTGACGGGAAGAACAACGTCGCTCGCTCCCTCATCGACATGGGCAAGCGCCTCGGCGTCGAGGTCCGCGTCGCCTCCCCCGAGGGCTTCCAGCCTCCCCCCGAGGTCGCCGACGGCATCACCGTCACCGCCGACCCCAGGCAGGCCGTCGAGGGCGTCCACGCCGTCTACACCGACACCTGGGTCTCCATGGGCGTCGAGGGCGAGGCCGAGGCCCGCCGCGCCGCCTTCGCCGGATTCAAGGTCGACGAAAACCTCCTCGCCCTCGCCCTGCCCGAGGCCGTCGTCATGCACTGCCTCCCCGCGGTCCGTGACGAGGAGATCGCCGCCTCCCTGATGCACGGCCCCCGCTCCGCCATCCTCGACCAGGCCGAGAACCGCCTCCACACCCAGAAGGCCCTCCTCCTCCTCCTCGTCGAGAACCGCCACGAGCGCCCTCGCCGCAACCACGACCGCGGTCACGACCGCAGCCACGACCGCAACCGCGACCAGGATCGTAACCGCGACCAGGATCGTAACCGCGACCAGGATCGTAACCGCGACCGCCGCCAGGGCAGCCAGGAAGGCGGACGCCAGGGCGGCCAGGAAGGCGGACGCCCCCCGCGCCAGCGCGACGAGCGCTCCAGGCCCGCCGAGTCCCCCCAGGAAGGCCAGCCCCAGGGCGAGCAGGCC
>CAZSDX010000781.1:0-2623 GCA_964605685.1 uncultured Polyangiaceae bacterium | reverse complement strand
AAGGCAAAGTTTCCAACGCTCGAGTTGGTTCACGTGGATTCTGCTTACAACGATACCTTTGATAAGGTGGTGGAGGAACTTGGAATGAGGATGGAGAGGAAGAAGAAGCCGAAAGGGGAAGGGTTTCAGGTGATCAAGTGGAGGTGGGTGGTGGAGCGTACCCATGGGTGGGCAGGGAGGTACCGGAGGTTGTCGAAAGATTACGAGAGGACGATAGAGTCGAGCCAAGTGTGGTATGATATCGCGATGGCAAGGAGGATGACCAGGCGCCTTACGGGGCAAACGGTCTCTTTCCGATAGGTCGTGTAGGTTCCTAGGATGACATGTAGGCAAACTCAAAGTCTTGGCTCAATTCCTCAATGAGACAACCTCTGATGGCGCCCTCTTTTCCCTGCTTCCCCCTCTCCCACACCCGCTGCCGGGAGTCTCCCCCTCTCCGCGGGAGACGGAGAGGGGGCCCGGGGGGTGAGGTCTCCCCCTCGAGAATCGCGGACAGACCCGACGGAAACGCTCCAGGATTCACGGCTCTCGGGAAGACTCTGCCTCCAGTTCATCAAGGGCTTTCTGCTCTGCCTCCTGCCATTCCTGGAGGGAGCCCATCCCCAGCGTAACCAGCCTCTCCACAGCTTTTTCGTCGCTCTTTTCGTCTTCCCCGACCGTCTCCCAGAGTTCAGGCCAGATCAACCGGGCACACCACGGGTACCAGAGGGGGACAGGCTTCCACCGACGGACCCACGCGATGCGTGAAGTTTCGTCCAGGTCCAGGCTCTCCCACCAGGCATCGAACACCATCAGGTGCCACTCGCCGCCGCCCATCCTCCAGAAGATGCTGCAGGGGTGTTCGGCCATGTACTGCCAGGGAGGTCGCACAAACCCGTGCTCCTTGAGTTCTTGCGCAACGTGCTGCGCGAGCAATTCCTGGTCAGAAACGGGCATGATGCAGTTCTCCAACGCCAACCCGGGCGTACCTTCAGCATGGCTTTCCGAGCCGTTTCTCACCAGGCGCTGGCCCGAACCCGGGACTACCTTCCTCGACCTTGCTTGAGCTCGCGCTCGCGCCGGGCCTCCGTCTCCTCACGTTGGCCACACGACCCCGTCCCCGTGTCTGTCGTTGGGGTTGTGGTTGTGAGTGGCGCCCCCGAGACGAATCGAACGTCCGACCAACGGTTTAGGAAACCGCTGCTCTATCCCCTGAGCTACGGGGGCTCAGCGGTGAACTGACCGGCGCTTCTTAGCCCGGCGCGCGCCCCAGCGCAAGCGGGTCAGAACTCGGCGGGGTCCGGGTGGGTGCCGAAGACGGCGCGGAGCACGGCGCAGCGCTTCGTGGGCCTGGCGGCGGTTGACAGCCCGCCGGGAGCGCGGTCATCGTGGAGGGTGTCCCTGCCGTCGAGGGCCGGACTTCAAGGCGCATGAACACCAAACGTCGGGCGGAAGAGTACGAAGCGAAGCTGGCCATCCAACCGACGGAACCGATCTTCAACGACGACGGCGTGGACCTGCTCCAGATCCGTGAGTTCCTCGACTTGACCCCGCTGGAGCGTCTCCGGAGCGTGGAAAATCTTGCCAGGATGATCGCCAAGGCGAAGGTGGTCCGTGGGTAGCCTGGAGGTGGAGAAGATCCTGGCGGTGTTGATCCACCACGGCGTCGAATTCATCGTGGTCGGGGGGATCGCTGCGACCTTGCAGGGGGCTCCCCTCGCGACATTTGACCTCGACATCCTCCACCATCGTACCCCCGAGAACATCGCTCGACTGCTCGACGCGCTTCGTGAACTGGAGGCGCACACCTATTTCGATCCACGCAAGCTGATCCCCGACGAGAGCCACCTGCGCGGTCCGGGTCACCTGCTGCTGGCGACCAAGTTTGGTCGCTGTGACGTGCTTGGCAGCATCGACGAGGATGTCTCCTACGAGGACGTCCTCGACCAGACCGTCACCATCACCCTCGACGAGATGCAGGTTCTCGTCCTGGAGCTCTCGCGGCTGATCAAGGCCAAGGAGTTCGCCAGTCGCCCCAAGGATCTGGCCGTCCTGCCTGTCCTGCGCGCCACCCTCGACGAGATCCGCAAGCGCTCCGGCGCGTGAGCGCAAGCGGGTCAGAACTCGGCGGGGTCCGAGTGGGTGCCGAAGACGGCGCGGAGCACGTCGCAGATCTCCTGCTCGGTGCAGTACGCCTTGGCGGCGGCGATGATGGGCTCCATCAGGTTCTCGCTGCTGTGGGCGGCGGCCTCGACGCGGGCGAGGCAGGCGCGTACCTGGGCGTCGTCGCGGCTCGCCTTGATCTTCCGGAGGTTCTCCACCTGGACCCGCTGCACCTCCTCGTCGATGCGGAGCGTGGGGATGTCCTTGCTTTCCTTCTCGTCGATGTACTTGTTGACGCCGACCATGACGCGCTGTTGCTGCTCGATCTGGCGCTGGAAGCGGTAGCTGGCGGCGGCGATCTCCCGCTGGGGGTAGCCCTTCTCCACGGCGGCCACCATGCCGCCCATGTCGTCGATGCGCTGGATGTAGGCGCGGGCCTCCTCCTCCAGCTTGCTGGTGAGCCACTCGACGTAGTAGCTGCCTCCGAGGGGGTCGATGGTGCCGGCGACGCCGCTCTCCTCGGCGATGATCTGCTGGGTGC
>CAZSDX010000780.1:0-2634 GCA_964605685.1 uncultured Polyangiaceae bacterium | reverse complement strand
CGAGCGCGCCCCCGGTGGTCAAGGCGAACCCGGGGCTGGCGCTGGCGCGGGGTGATCAGGGGCCCGCCGACGCGGAGCTGGCGGAGGGGGATCGGGCCTACGACGCCGACGACTGGAAGGCCGCCGAGCAGGCGTACCAGCGGGCCGCGAAGAAGGCCCCCCAGGACCCGGCGCCCCAGGTGGGGCTGGTGCGGGTGGCGCTGGGCAAGGCAGGGCTCTCCTACGGCTTCAACTCGGCGCCCAGGAGCCCGGCGGCGGCGGCGGCGGCGGCGCAGCTCCGGCGGATCGTCCAGGCCCACGAGGGGTACGCGCCGGCCCGGATCGACCTGGGGCGGGTGCTGCTGGTCCAGGGCAAGGCGGAGGAGGCGCTGGCGGAGCTTCGCAAGGCCACCGAGCCGCCGGAAGGCAAGACCGCCGAGGGGCTGGGGGCGCTGGGCGTGGCGCTGATGGCCTCCGGCAAGGGGGAGGAGGCCATCAAGGCGCTAGCCAGGGCGGTGCAGCTCGATCCGCAGCGGGCGAGCCGGCACACAACGCTGGGGGCGGTACTGCTGGCCCGGGGGCAGACGGAGGACGCGGTGCAGGCCTTCGAGGCGGCGGCGAGGCTGGACCCGGAGGACCCCAGGACAGCGAGCGATCTCGGGGCCGCGTACCTGGCGATGGGCGAGCCCAAGAAGGCGCTGCCGCTGCTGGAGAAGGCGATCAAGCTGGATGCGAAGCGACCTTCCTCCCACACCAACCTGGCCTACGCCCGCATCCTGCTCGGCGACCTGGACGGGGCCATCGCGGCGGCGCGGCAGGCGGTGAAGCTGGACGACGCCTTCGCCAGCGGCCACATCAACCTCGGGATCGCCCTGGCGCGCAAGGGGCAGTACGCCGAGGCGCGCAGGGCGCTGGAGAAGGCGCAGAAGCTGGACCCGACGGACCCCCGGCCCCCCGCGAACCTGGAGGAGCTGAAGCAGCTCGAAGCCAGCAAGAAGCGGTGAACAGCGGGGGCATCTTGCGCTAGCCTGCGCGCCCGATGGGCGACGAGACGAGGCCGCTTGTGGGCGTGGTGATGGGCAGCAGCTCCGACTGGGAGACAATGCGGCATGCGGTGGAGACCCTGGGGAAGCTCCAGATCCCCTGCGAGTACCGGGTGGTGTCGGCGCACCGGACCCCGGAGCTGCTGGCCGAGTACGGGCGCACCGCCGAGGCCCGCGGGCTCCAGGTGATCGTGGCGGGTGCCGGGGGCGCGGCCCACCTGCCGGGGATGCTCGCCGCCTTCTCCCTGGTGCCGGTGCTCGGCGTCCCCGTGGAGAGCGCGGCCCTCAAGGGCCTCGACTCGCTGCTCTCCATCGTCCAGATGCCCGGCGGCGTCCCGGTGGGTACCCTGGCCATCGGCAAGGCAGGGGCGATCAACGCGGCCCTGCTGGCGGCGGCGTTCCTGGCGAACACCCGCCCCGAGCTCCGGGAGCGGCTCCGGGCCTTCCGCGCCGAGCGGGAGCGGGCCGTCCTGGCGGAGCAGCTCCCGCCGCAGGGGGCCTCGTGAGCCCGCCCATCCTCCCGGGCTCCACCATCGGCGTGCTGGGCAGCGGCCAGCTTGGCCGCATGTTCGCCATCGCCGCCCGTCGCATGGGATACCGGGTCCACACCTACTCCCCCGAGCTGGATACCCCCACGGGCCAGGTCGCCGACGTGGAGATCACCGCCCCCTACGAGGATCTCGACCGGATCCGTGCCTTCGCCTCCGGGGTGCAGGTGATCTCCTTCGAGTTCGAGAACGTGCCGTCCCCCACGGTCGAGGCGGCGGCGGCGGTGGTGCCGGTGAGGCCCGGGGGGCACGTGCTCCACACCACCCAGCAGCGGCTCCGGGAGAAGACCTTTCTGCGAGGGGCTGGCTTCCCGGTGACGCCCTTCGCCCCCATCCGCGCCGAGGAAGACCTCGACGCTGCCGCCTCGGCGGTGGGCTTCCCGGCGATCCTCAAGCTTGCGGCCTTCGGCTACGACGGCAAGGGACAGACCCGGGTCCAGCGCGCCGAGGACCTTACCTCCGCCTGGCGGCGCCTCGGCTCCCAGGAGGCCATCCTGGAGGCCCTGGTGGATTTCTCCTGCGAGGTCTCCGTGGTGGCGGCACGGGGGGTCTCCGGTGACTTCGCTCACCACGGCGTGGTCGAGAACCAGCATCGGAACCACATCCTGGACGTCTCCATCGCCCCGGCGCGGATCCCGGCGGCGCTGGCGGTCGAGGCGGTGGAGCTGGCCCGCGCCGTGCTTGAGCGCCTCGACGTGGTGGGCGTGCTCTGCGTGGAATTCTTCGTGACCCGGGCGGGTGGGCTGCTGATCAACGAGCTGGCTCCTCGACCCCACAACTCGGGGCATTTCTCCTTCGACGCCTGCCTGACCAGCCAGTTCGAGCAGCAGCTCCGGGCGGTGTGTGGGCTGCCGCTGGGCTCCCCGGAGCAGCTCCGCCCTGCGGCCATGGTGAACCTGCTGGGGGACCTCTGGGCCGACGGCGAGCCTCGCTGGGCGGAGGTCTGTCGCTTCCCCGGGGTGAAGCTCCACCTGTACGGCAAGAGCGAGGCGCGGCCTGGGCGAAAGATGGGGCACCTGACGGCGCTGGCGGCGACGGCGGACGAGGCCGCGGCGCAGGCGCTG
>CAZSDX010000779.1:0-2634 GCA_964605685.1 uncultured Polyangiaceae bacterium | reverse complement strand
GAGAGATCCGGGCAAAGCGTAGGCGGGAGACGGAGAGGGGGCCGGGGGGTGAGGCCGTGCAGGATATTTTTTGTCCGTTGTCCGGGGAGGCGAGTTGAGCGGGGGAGCGGGGCGTTGTACGAGGTGGGGTATGGCCTCGCGACGCTCCTCGAAGAACAACCCTGCCCCTGTGGAAGAGGCGCCTGCCGACCGGGTGGTGGCGCCGGAGCGGGTGCCCGAGGAGGAGCGGTACGACCGGGCGTTCCGTCCACAGTCGCTGGACGAGTACATCGGGCAGTCGCAGCACAAGGACAACCTGCGGGTGTTCGTGGAGGCGGCGAGGCGGCGAGGGGAGCCGCTGGATCACGTGCTGCTGTTCGGGCCGCCGGGGCTAGGGAAGACGACGCTGGCGTTCATCCTGGCGAGGGAGATGGGGGTGCAGGTGCACCTGACGTCGGGGCCCGCGCTGGAGCACAAGGGGGCGCTGGCGGGGCTGCTGACCAAGCTGGAGCAGAACGACGTGCTGTTCATCGACGAGATCCACCGGCTTCAGCCCGCGGTGGAGGAGACGCTGTACCCGGCGATCGAGGATTTCCAGATCGAGATCGTGACCGGGGAGGGGATGTACGCGTCGTCGATCCAGATCCCGCTCAAGCCGTTCACGCTGATCGGGGCGACGACGCGGAAGGCGAGGCTGACGGGGCCCTTGCAGAGCCGCTTCGGGACGATCCTGCGGCTGGAGTACTACTCGCTGGAGGAGCTGAGCCAGATCGTGACGCGGAGCGCGGGGTTGCTGGGGGTTCCCATCGACGAGGAGGGGGCGAGGACCATCGCGACCCGCTCCCGGGGGACACCCCGGATCGCCAACCGGGTGCTGCGCCGGGTGAGGGATTTCGCCGAGGTGAAGGGCCAGGGGAAGATCGACGCGGCCATCGCCACGATGACCTGCGAGGCGCTGCGGATCGACGGCTTTGGGCTCGACGACCTGGACCGACAGATGCTGCGCACGCTGATCGAGATCTACGACGGAGGGCCCACGGGGGTGGAGACACTGGCGGCGACGCTGTCGGAGCCCCGGGATACGCTGGAGGACGTGGTGGAGCCGTACCTGCTCCAGCAGGGGTTCCTGGCCCGGACGCCGCGGGGCCGGATGGCCACCCGAAGGGCCTACGAGCACCTGGGGCTCCGGCCTCCTCGGGCGACCCCCGATGTCGGTGAGGTTCCGGGGTTGTTCGAGCACGAGTGAGGGAAGCGGGGCAGGGCAGGGGAACCATGCTAGGCTCCCTGCTGCGTGGCCGCCCCTTCCACCGCCCTTGTCGTCGACGACGAGCCCGTGCTCCGTCAACTCATCGAGTCGATCCTTCGCCAGGAAGGGTTCGCGGTGACCGGGGTCGGCTCCGGGCAGGAGGCGCTCGAGAGCGTCGAGAGGCAGATCCCTTCGCTCCTGCTGCTCGATCTCCAGATCCCGGAGCCGGATGGCTGCGAGGTGCTGAGGCGGCTGCAGGCGCGGGCGGACTGGGCGCAGATCCCGGTGCTGGTGATCTCGGGGCGCACCTCGCGGGAAGACCTGGAGGGAGCGCTGGAGGCGGGCGCGGACGATTTCCTGTGCAAGCCTTTCCGGGCGGCGGAGCTGGTGGCGCGGGTGCGGGCGCTGCGCAAGCTCCGGCGCTCCATCGACGACCTGGCGCAGCGGGAGCGGCACCTGGCGGTGGTGCTGGAGCTGACGCAGGCGCTGGCGTCCGGGCTGGAGTCTCATCAGATCCTGAAGCAGGTCGTCGTGCGGGTGGCGGAGGCGACGCAGGTCAACCGCGCGGTGATCGTGCTGGCGGGCGAGGGGGAGCCGGAGGGGCGGGTGGTGGCCTCCAGCCGGGAGCTGCCCCGGTCGGTGATCACGCTGGGGGCGTGTCCTGATCTCCAGGCGGCGCTCCGTTCGAAGGAGCCGAGGCTGCTGAGGGGCGAGGCGGGGGCGGTGATCTCGGGCCAGCTCGGCTGCCCGGAGGAGGGGGGTGAGATGGCGCTGGCGGTGCTGCCGATGCTGGCGGAGCGCCGCTCGCTGGGGGCGCTGCTGCTGTGGGCTCACGGGGGGTTCCTGCTCCAGGGGCACCTGCTGTCGCTGGCGCAGACCATCGCCACCGCCACCGCCCTCGCCCTGCAGAACGCCCGAATGATCGCGGGGCTGAAGGTGCAGCGGGATCAGGTGAGCCGCGCCCACCAAGAGGCGGAGAGCCGGCTGAGGAAGGCGGAGCCCTACGCGCGCCTGTTCGAGAGCGCGGCGGACGGGATCGCGGTGTTCGAGGAGGACGGGCAGCTGCTGTTCGCCAACCCGAAGGCGCTCAACCTGTGCGGGGCCGCCGGAAGGCAGGTCAACGACCTGAACCTCAACGACTTCCTCATCGAGGAGGACCGACCGATGGTCGCGCGGCTGCGGGAGGGGTTCCGCTACGGGATCTACCCCCACGGAGTCGACATGCGGCTGCGCCGCCTCGACGGCCCCGTCATCACGGTGAGCGCCGGGTTCTCCATGCTGGGCGACGGGGTGATCCTGGCGACCTTCCGGGACGTGACCATCGACCGGGCCATCGAGCAGGAGCTGCGCAAGACCAAGAGCTTCCTGGAGAGCGTGATCGAGAGCAGCGTGGACGGGATCATCAGCGC
>CAZSDX010000778.1:0-2653 GCA_964605685.1 uncultured Polyangiaceae bacterium | reverse complement strand
GCCGGGACGGAGTTCGAGGGAGGAGAAGAAGGGGAGAGCGACGCGACCGGAGTTGCGGACGAGTTCGACGGCGATCCTGGGATCGGCGCGGAGGAGTTCGACCAGCTCTTCGTGGGTCAGCGAGGCCATTCAACCCAGAATAGCACAGGAGAGGATCAGGCACGGACACGGCCACGTTCACGTGGGACGGGCACGACGGACGAGCACGGGCACGGGGATGAGAGCGTGGCACTGAGAAATTTATGGTAAGAAGCCCCTGCCCGGGGGCGGACACCCGGGGAGACCCCCTCAACGAGCGAGACCATGGCCTACGACCAGACGGCGCTGAGCAGCTACGTTCGCTTCTACACCACGGTGGTGACCCAGCTCGAGTCGGTGTGGTCAGCCATCGAGCGATCCCACGAGGCCATGAAGAAGGAAATGTCCCCCTTCGCGGACGCCCTCCGGACCGTCGACGCGGCCATGTTCCAGGCGATCCTGGGGAAGGCTCCCTCGCCTCCCCCCGCGCTTCCGGCGCTCTGGAAGCCGAAGGATCCCCTCCACCTCCACGGGCTCAACGACCTCTACGAGGTGGTGGGCCGCTTCACCTTCCAGGGCGAGGACGGGGAGAACCTGGGGCGCGTCCAGGAGGTCGTCGCCGTCGCCCGCAATGAGATCCACGGGCTGAAATCTCGCCTCACCGACCTGAAGCGGCTCCCCGAGGCGGCCATGGCCGCCGCCGCACGCCAGGCCACCGAAGAGGGCAAGAGCGCCGAGCAGCGCCGCGCCCAGCGGGCCAACGATTTCGCCCCCAAGGCCCACGCCCTCCAGAAGATCGCGAGGACGACCGTCGAGGCCATCCGCAGCGTCGCCTTGCCCGACCTCTCGGACGTGGAGACCGCCGCCGAGGAGTACCGCAAGTACGTCCAGAAGCTCGAAGGGGTCTACCAGCAGAGCCTCCCGTACCTGCGCAAGTACGTCCAGGACATCTACCAGTTCGTCGGCTCCGAGCCCCCGAACTCCTGGCCGGATGCGCTGCCCTTGATCCGCGAGCTGCCCCCCGAGCTGCTGGCGGTGCCCCCCGCCGACTCCCCCGAGCTGCAGCGGGCCCGCACCGGTCTCCAGGCCCTCGACGAGGAGGAGCTCCAGCTCACCCGCGCCCGCGACGACCTCGGCGCCGGGATCGCCCGCGTCGAGGGCGAGATCGACGCGCTCAAGGCCCGGGACGCGGAGGTCAAGGGTGAGCTGCTCGCCGCCTCCTCCGTGGCAGAGTACGCCGCCGCCAACGACCAGCTCCAGCAGCTCTCCCAGGGGCTCACCTCCTACGAGCAGCAGAAGCTCTCCCGCCAGCAGGCGCTCAGCGAGATCTGGCAGCGCCACCAGCAGATCCAGCAGGCCATCACCGTCCTCGACGAGGAGCTGAAGAACCGCGCCGCGGAGATCCGTGCCCTGGAGCAGGAGCTGGAGCTCCTCAAGAAAGAGGAGCCCCGCCTCTTCGGCAAGGACCACTGGCGCTCCCAGGTCTCCAGCCTCGAAGCCACCATCGACAGCGCTCGCGTCGCCTACACCCACCGGGTCCAGGAGATGAACAAGCTCCGCATCGACCACTCGGCCATGTCGGTGCAGGTCCAGACCGAGCAGCAGAACTCCACCCTCATTGACCGCTGGATCGACGACGCTAAGAAGAAGCGCGAGTCCCTGGAGAAGCAGGTCCGGGAGCTGGGCTCCAAGATGGGTCCAATAAAACCTGGACAGGCGCCCTCCGCCGCGCAGGCCCAGGCCCAGGTCAACGCCCTCCAGATCGCCCGCGTCGAGATCCAGGAGCGGATCGAGCGGCTCAAGGCAGAGATCCGCCGCCGCCAGGAGGAGCAGCAGCAGATCACCGCGCGCATCCGGCAGATCGAGGCGGAACGGCAGCGGGTCAAGGGCATGGTGGAGAGCGCCCAGATCGCCGCCACCCAGGGCCGCGAAGCCGCCCTCAAGCAGCTCGCCGCCCAGCGCCGCAGCAATGTGGACCGCTACGTCTCCGACATCCTCGGGAACCTGGAGAAATCCCTCGCGTCGGTGGACGCCCTGTTCATCGACCCGGCCCGGGAGGCCATGCTCCGCATCGACGAGCCGACGGAGCAGACCTCCCTCCAGATCCGCGAGGCCGGCGAGAAGGCCGCCCCGGTCATCGAGGCGCTGCTCCGGGAGCTGGAGCCGGAGCTCCTGGCGCAGGACGCCATGCTGGGGCAGATCCAGCGGGAGTTCTGCGACGTCGCCCCGGACGCCTGCCGCCAGGCCTGGGCCACCTGACGCGGCGCGCCGCCGTCACGGCGGCGTCAGGGGCGTCATTGACGGTCATGGTCCTGGCGGACCCTCCGGGGGCTCCCTACACTCGGTCGTGTGCAGTTCAAGATCTGTCCGTCTTGTGTCGCGCTGCGTCCCAAAAAAGGTCCCTGCTCCTCCTGCGGCGGGGAGCTCATCCCGCTGACGGAGAAGAACCACGAGCGCCTCCTGGAGATCGAGGCCGCCCGACGCACCCGCTTCTGGCTCTACCAGCTCCTGGGGGAGAAGGTGCTCTCTCCGGAGCTGGTCTTCTCCCTGCTGGAGCGTATCCCGGACGATCCCTTCTTCCCCCCGGCTCCGCCGCCCGCCCCGGAGCCGGAGCCGCCCCCGGCGCCCGCGGCCT
>CAZSDX010000777.1:0-2672 GCA_964605685.1 uncultured Polyangiaceae bacterium | reverse complement strand
GGCGTCGGCGCCTGGGCCCAGGCCCTCGTCGCCCCTACCCTCACCCTCGGCGGCGCCCCCAAGGTCGTCCCGGTCGGCTGGCAGGCCTGGATGGCCCACCACCACCTGCTCGTCGGCCTGCTGGCGGCCCTGCCCGCCGCCGCGCTGTTCCTGGCGCCCGCCCTCAAGCTCCGGGGTCGCATGCTCCCCGGCTGGATGCGCGCCGTCCCCTGGGCCATCTCGGCGCTCCTGGGCCTCGCCTTCATCGGCCTCACGCTCCGGGCCCAGACGCTGCCGGTGCTCAAGGGGTCCAGGTACATTTTGACCCACGAATTGCTGCGCTTCGGGGCGCTGGCGACGGGGGTGATCTTCCTGCTGTCGGTTCTGGCGGCGCTGCTGCCCTTGCTGCTGGATCGGCTGGAGGGCCGGGGGTTCGTGCCCTTCGTGGGGGCGAGGCACGTGAGGGCGACGAAGAGCGGATTCTTGACGGTGATCAGCGTGCTGTCGATCTGCGGGGTGGCGGTCAGCTCGTGCTCGCTGTGCTCGGTGGTGTCGATCATGGGGGGCTTCGGGGCGGATCTGAAGCGGAAGATCCTGGGGAACAACGCCCACATCACCGTGGACATGCCGGCGCAGCTGGAGGGGTTTCCGGACTACGAGCCGATGGCGGAGCGGATCCGGATGGTGCCCGGGGTGGCGGCGGCGACGCCGGTGGTGGCCGGGGAGGGGATGGCGTCGTCCAACGCGAACACGGCGGGGGTGCTGATCCGGGGGGTGGACCCGGCGACCATCGGCGACGTCATCGATCTGGTGAAGAACATCGAGTACGGCAAGCTCGATTACCTGATCGACGAGACGAAGCTCCAGGATCTACCCCCGGACGAGCCCATCGGGGCGGGGCCCGGGGGGGAGCCCTACCGGCGGGGCCCGAGCCCGGCGTTCTCCGTGGGCCTGGATCCGGCGGTGCGCAAGGCCATCGGGGCGCCGGTGCTCCCCGGGATCATCGTCGGCCGGGAGCTGGCCCGCACCATGCATCTCATGGTGGGGGACGAGTTCACGCTGGTGTCGCCGCTGGGGGATCTGGGGCCGATGGGGGTGCTCCCTCGTAGCCGGAAGTTCCGGGTAGCGGCGATCTTCTACAGCGGCATGTACGAGTACGACGCCACCCACGTCTACGTGAGGACCGACGTGGCGCAGAGGTTCTTCAGCCTGGACGGCAAGGCGACCACCATCGAGATCCGCACCCACGACGCGGAGGCCACCGAGGCGCTGCTGCCGGCGATCAGCGAGCGCGTGGGCAACCCGAAGCTCCGGGTGCGGGACTGGCGGGAGATGAACAAGAACCTGTTCTCGGCCCTGAAGCTGGAGCGGGTCGCCACCTTCATCATCCTCAGCATCGCCATCGCCGTGGCCAGCTTCTGCATCATCTGCACGCTCCTGCTGATGGTGACGGAGAAGGGCAAGGAGATCGCCATCCTCAAGGCGCTCGGGGCGTCCGACGGGGCCATCCGGGCGATCTTCATGTCGGAGGGGGTCATCATCGGGGCCATCGGCACCGCCTTCGGCGTCGGCACCGGGATGGCCACCACCCTGGGCCTCAAGTGGTTCGGCGTGCGCCTCGACCCGGACGTCTACTACATCGATCGGTTGCCGGTGGCGACCAACCCGGTGGACTACGTGATGGTGGCCGCCGCCGCCCTGTTCATCTGCACCGTCGCAACCATCTACCCCGCGGGCGCCGCCTCCCGGCTGCGGCCCGTCGAGGGGCTCCGTTACGAGTGATCCATGGCGCTAGTCGAGATCGAGGATCTTCACAAATCGTACGAGCACGAGGGGCGCACCCTGCCCATCCTCAAGGGGCTCGACCTGACCATCGAGGCCGGCGAGGTGCTGGCCATCGTGGGCGCCTCCGGGGCGGGCAAGAGCACCCTGCTCCACTGCATCGGCACCCTCGACCTGCCCACCGCCGGCACCATCCGCCTCGACGGCCAGGACGCCACCCGCATGCCCGGCCCGCGGCTGGCGGCGCTCCGCAACCAGACCATCGGCTTCGTCTTCCAGTTCCACCACCTGCTCCCCGAGTTCACCGCCCTGGAGAACGTAGCCATGCCCGGGTTGATCCAGGGCAAGACCCTCCGGCAGATGGAGGCCAGGAGCATGGCGCTGCTGGAGGAGGTGGGCCTCAAGCACCGGGTCCGCCACCGCCCCGGAGAGCTGAGCGGCGGCGAGCAGCAGCGGGTGGCGCTCGCCCGCGCCCTGGCCCTGGAGCCCAAGCTGCTGCTGGCGGACGAGCCCACCGGCAACCTGGACAGCACCACCAGCGACGCCATCCACGAGCTGTTCTTCAAGATCAACCAGGAGCGCGGCACCACCATCGTCGTGGTCACCCACAACACCGCCTTCGCCGAGAACATGCCCCGGGTCGTCCGCATGAAGGACGGCCGCATCGAGCAGGACGACCGCAAGCGGGCCTCCTTCCGCTCCGGGGCCTGAACCACCACGCTGCGCCCCGACCTGGCCAATGCGTGGGGCTCAGCGGCGGCGACGGCGGCTGAACAGCATGCCGAGGGCGGAGAGCGCGGCCAGGGCGGCGCCGGGGGGAGAGCTTCCCGTCCCGGGCACCTGGCAGCCACACCCGCCGCCGTCGTCGGTGGCGGTCGCCCCCGGGACCGGGTTGGACGTCCCCGCGCCGC
>CAZSDX010000776.1:0-2680 GCA_964605685.1 uncultured Polyangiaceae bacterium | reverse complement strand
CGGGCGTCGGCGTGGGCGCCGAGCGGCGAGCCCCCGGGGCCGCGGTCGGGGTGACCAGCGCCTCGACCACCAGCCCCAGCCCCCCGGCCTGCGCCAGCCCGCTGAAGGTGAAGTAGATGTAATTGAAGTAGTTGATGAAGCTACAGCTCCCGCGGCAGTCGTTGTTGGCCAGGGCTTGCCAGGGGCCGATCACCGGGGTCCGGAGCCGGTCGAAGCCCGACTGATCCGGGAACATGTAGGAAGATCCGGCGTTGAGCGCCCAGAAGCCCGCGGTGAAGCTCAGCCCGCCGATCACCAGCGGAACCCGGATGCGAGACGGTGGCTTCTCGGCGGACTCGACGCGCTCGGGGCGCGCAGGGACGTCGTCGTCGGCGCGGGCCGGGGCGGCCACGAGGGCGGCGGCGACGGCGAGGAGGGCGGTACGCTGGGTCACGAGGGGGCGCTTGGCACGGCTGGCGTCCGGGGGAAAGCCGCTCAGCAGGGCGGGCAGGCGTAGCGCTCCGGAGCGGCGATGACCTCCCGGAGAAACGCGAGGGTCGGCGGGAGCCCCTGCTCCCAGGGGACCGCGGGGTCGTAGCCGAGGAGCTCCCGGGCCCGGTCGATGCAAGCGCAGGAGTGCCGGATGTCCCCGGGGCGCGGGGCCTCGTGCCGTACCTCGACCGGGTGGCCGAGGAGGTCGCCCAGCGCAGCCAGCACCCGGTTGAGGGAGACCGCCCGCCCCCCGGCGATGTTGAGCACCTCGCCCCGCAGCGTCCGCGGCGAGGAGGCCGCCGCCAGGTTGGCCTGGATCACGTTGGCGATGTAGCAAAAATCCCGGGTCTGCTCCCCGTCGCCGTAGACCGTGGCGGGCCGGCGGGAGAGGGCGGCGAAGGCGAAGCGAGGGATGGCGGCGGCGTAGGGGCCGTCGGGGAGCTGCCCCGGGCCGAAGACGTTGAAGTAGCGCAGGCTCAGCGTCTCCAGCCCGTACAGGTCGGAAAAAACCTTGAGGTACATCTCGCCGGCCAGCTTGCTCACCGCGTAGGGGGAGAGCGGTCGGGGCTCCATGGACTCGTCCTTGGGCAAGGCGGGGTCGTCGCCGTAAGCGGCGGAGGAGGCGGCGAACAGCACCCGGCGGACCCCGGCGTGGCGGGCGCGCTCCAGCACGGAGACCGTGCCGTGGGTGTTGTTGCTGTCGGTGGCGAGCGGCCCCTCGACGCTCCGGGTGACGGAGCCGTCGGCGGCTTGGTGGAAGACCACCTCGACGCCCTCCATGGCCCGCGCCAGCGCCGCCTGGTCCCGGATGTCGCCCTCCGCCAGCTCGACCTCGCCGCCCCGGGGGACGAGCCGCTCCAGCAGGGCGCGGCGGCCGGTGGAGAGGTTGTCGAGGACGCGGACGCGCTCTCCGGCGGCGACCAGGGCGGCGGCGAGGTTGGAGCCGATGAAGCCTGCCCCTCCGGTGATCAGGAACCTCGTCTTGCGCATGGCCTGTGCACCTTAGCGCAGCCGGGGGGGGCGCGACACGGCTTGCGCGCGGGGGGAAAGCGGGGCAAATGGTCGCCTCGCATGAGATACCTCCTCACTGGCGGCGCCGGGTTCATCGGTTCTCACCTCTCGGACGAGTTGCTGCGGCGCGGCCATGAGGTGTACGTGATCGATGACCTGTCGACCGGGAGCATCAACAACATCCAGCACCTCAAGGGGAACCCGCGCTTCCGCTACGTGATCGACACGGTGAACAACGTGCCGCTCACCGCCGAGCTGGTGGACGGCGCCGACGTCATCTACCACCTCGCCGCCGCCGTCGGCGTCAAGCTCATCGTCGAGAGCCCGGTGCGCACCATCGAGACCAACATCCGGTGCACCGAGGTCGTGCTGGAGCTGGCCAACAAGAAGAAAAAACCCACCTTCGTCGCCTCCACCAGCGAGGTCTACGGCAAGAGCGAGCAGCTCCCCTTCCGGGAGGACGGCGACCTGGTGATGGGCGCCACCTCCAAGGGCCGCTGGTCCTACGCCTGCTCCAAGGCCATCGACGAGTTTTTGGCCATCGCCTACTGGCGGGAGAAGAAGCTCCCCACCGTGGTCGGCCGCCTCTTCAACACCGTCGGCCCCCGGCAGACCGCCCAGTACGGCATGGTCGTCCCCACCTTCGTCAAGCAGGGCCTCGCCGGCAAGCCCATCACCGTCTACGGCGACGGCACCCAGAGCCGCTGCTTCACCCACGTCCGCGACGTGGTGCAGGCCCTGGCGGACCTGATGCTCCACGAGGAGGCCTACGGCCAGGTCTACAACATCGGCAACGACCAGGAGTGCACCATCACCGAGCTGGCCGGGATGGTCCGTGAGGCCACCGGGAGCAAGAGCGAGCTCCAGTACATTCCCTACAGCCAGGCCTACGAGGCCGGCTTCGAGGACATGCAGCGCCGCGTCCCCTCCATCGGCAAGATCAACGCCCTCCTCGGCTGGAAGCCCACCGTCTCCCTCCCCGAGATCATCCAGGACGTGATCGACTTCCACAGCCGCTCGGTCTGACTCGCTTGGGGGGCGGGGAGGCGAGGACGGCCTTGTTCACAAGGCCGGCCACGTCCACGTCCACGGCCACGATTGCCGTCCACGTGGACGGGCTCCGTGGACGGGCTTCGTGGACGTGGACGTGGACGTGGACGTGGACGAGCTTCGTGGACGGGGATCTGAACAAGGCCGT
>CAZSDX010000775.1:0-2681 GCA_964605685.1 uncultured Polyangiaceae bacterium | reverse complement strand
GAGGATGCCGTCGCCGTCGTCGTCGTCGTCCAGCGCGTCGATCTTCCCGTCCCCGTCGGAGTCGACGGGCTGGCCTCCGGGGGCCTCGGTGCCGTCGGAGAGGCCGTCGCCGTCGGAGTCCGGGTTGTTCGGGTCGGTGCCCAGGACGATCTCTTGGTCGTCGGTCAGGCCGTCGCCGTCGGTGTCCTTGGTGCTGCAAGCGTTCCCGACGCCGTCGCCGTCGGCGTCTTCCTGACCCGGGTTGGAGATGGAGGGGCAGTTGTCCTTGTCGTTGGAGATGCCGTCGCCGTCGAGGTCATCGTCGCATGCGTCGCCGAGGCCATCGCCGTCGTTGTCCTTCTGGTCCGCGTTGAGGATCAGCGGGCAGTTGTCGACGCCGTCGAGGATCCCGTCGTTGTCGTTGTCCGGATCGCAGGCGTCGCCGAGGCCATCGCCGTCGGTGTCCTTCTGGTCCGCGTTGAGGATCAGCGGGCAGTTGTCGGTCGCATCCGAGGTTCCATCGCCGTCGTCATCGTCGTCGCAGAGGTCCCCGATCCCATCCTTGTCCAGATCTTCCTGACCCGGGTTGGGGACGGAGGGACAGTTGTCCTTGTCGTCCTTGATCCCGTCGCCGTCGGAGTCTCCCTCGCATGCGTCGCCGAGGCCGTTGTTGTTGGCGTCCTCCTGGCCGGGGTTGGGGACCAGCGGGCAGTTGTCCTTGTCATTGGCGATGCCATCGCCGTCCTTGTCCGGGTCGCAGGCGTCTCCGACTCCATCCTTGTCCAGATCCTCCTGGTTGGGGTTGGCGGTATCGGGGCAGTTGTCCTTGCTGTCAGCGATGCCGTCGCCGTCCTTGTCGGGGAAGGAGCAGATCCCCTGGTTGGTGTCGCAGACCGGGGTCTGGCCGGTGCAGAGGCTGCTGTTGCTGGAGGAGCACTGGGTGCAGGAGCCCGCCAGGGGGCCCGAGGTCTGGCAGGCGGGGGTGGCGGGGTTGGTGCAGCTCGCGTCGCTGGTGCACGCCACGCAGGCTCCCGCGTCGGGATCGCAGACCGGGGTGGTCCCGGAGCAGGCGGCGCAGGTCGGCCCGCACTGGGTGTTGGTGTTGCATACGGAGCAACCCCCGGAGCCACACAGCACCGGGTCGGAGAAGAGGTCCGTCAAGGTGGTGGCGTCGGAGGAGGAGCCGAAATCCGCGTTGAGGCGCTGGGCGTTGCTCGACGAGCCGCAGACCAGGCGGATCGGCGTGGTGCTGGTGATGTTGAACGGAGGCTTCTCCAGATCCGCCAGGTCGATGGCAAAATCGACGAAGAAATCCGGATCGTTGCTGAAGCTGGAGATCGGCGCAGGGAAGGGCGGCGAGGTGATGGAGACCTGGCGAGCGTGGACCTCCCCGGTGAGCGCGTCGTAGAACTTGATCAGGTTATCGGCCTGCTCGGAGGGGCTGTTCGGGCTCGACTGGACGTTGTTCTCCCACAGCTCGACCCGGTCCGGGTTGTTGATCCCGTTGACCATCACCAGCGCCTCGTACTTGGTGAGTTCGCCGTCCAGATCGAGGAGACAACCCCAGCCGAACGGCCGGAAATTCGTCGCGCTCTGCAGCGCCGTGTCGTTCATCCGGAGCCGGACGAAGAAATGGGTTCCATCCCGGGCCACGTAGGCCGCTGGAAACTGGGCGTTCCCCACGATATCGCGGCCGGTCTGGGCGTCCCCCGTGGGGTCGTCGATGGGGATGTTCTTGAGGAGGACCGGAGACCAGGCCCCTTCGGCGGGAAAATTGACCGGCGCAGCGCTGGCCGCGGAGGTCAGCAGCAGGCTCGCCAAGGCGGCAGCTCCGCGGAGCTTCCTGGTGATCCAGGGGCGAGAGGAGACGCGCAGGGGGGAGGTGAGCAGGGGGAGGGCAGTCTTGGATTTCATCGGGTTCAGGGGCCACGAAAGTGGTGGTCTCTGGCGGTATCCCGGGGCCCGCGCCCATTCGGGGCTCCTCGATTTTTTTGCGATTTTTTCGGGAGTATATGCTCCCTTGTCGCACTTCAGGTGCGCCCGGAGCCGGGGGTCAGCTCGAAGACCTGCACCTCCCCCAGCCCCTTCAGCTCGACGAGGCCCGCCGAGGTCAGCTCCCGGCGCTCCCCCAGCTCCCGCGAGGTGGCCTCGTCCAGCAGCGCCTGACCCCCGGCAGCGCGGGCCACCAGCCGGCAGGCGGTGTTGACCGGCGTGCCGATGATGGTGTGCTCCAGCTTGCCAGCGAAGCCCACGTTGCCCTCCACGGCCCAGCCGGTGGCGATGCCGACGCCCATGCGCAGCTCCGGCTCGCCCAGGTGCGCCCGCTCGCTGTTGAGCGCCGCCAGCCTGCGGAACGCCTCCGCGGTCGCCTCGCAGGCCCGCCCCGCGGCGCCCTCGCCCTGGAAGTACGCCAGGATGCTGTCCCCGACGTACTTGTCGATGCACCCTCCTTGCTCCAGGAGAGCCTGCCCCACCCTGGCGAAGAAGCGGTTGAGCATGCGCACGACCTGCTGCGGGTCCTCCGTGCGGGCGCAGGCCTCGGTGAAGCCCCGCAGGTCGCAGGTCCAGACGGTGAGCCAGGCCCGCTCGCCCCGGAGCCGCCGCCGGTGGTACGCCCCGGAGCGCCGCTCCAGCAGCCAGTGCTCCGACACGCCGCCCAGCATGCGCCGCACCCGCCCCCGGAGCACCGCTGCCGCGCCCTC
>CAZSDX010000774.1:0-2684 GCA_964605685.1 uncultured Polyangiaceae bacterium | reverse complement strand
CCGGCGGCCAGCCTCGCGCCCCCCGCGGCGCCACCTCCCTCCGGCGCCAGCGCCGAGGCCGCGCCCCGGAGCTCCCCCCTCACGGACACCGAGCTCGGTGCGCTCATCCGGAAGATCTCCGAGGAGGGAGGGAAATTCCCCAGCGACAATTACATCTCCAACGAGACCTCCTTCCTCCACGTCGCCGCGGACCTGGAAAACCACAAGGGCGGCGCTTACCTCGGCGTCGGCCCCGAGCAGAACTTCACCTACCTCGCCATCCTGGAGCCCGAGCTGGCCTTCGTCCTCGACATCCGCCGGGACAACCTGGTGCTCCACCTGCTCTACAAGGTCCTCTTCGAGGAGTCGGAGACCCGGGGCGCGTTCCTGGCGGCGCTCACCTCCCGGCCGGCCCCTTCCCTGCCGGGCTCGGCCCCGGTGGAGCGGGTGTGCGAGGCGGTCCAGCGCGAGCGCCACGATCCCTCGCGGGAGGCGCGCACCCGGCAGCGCGTCGTCTCCCGCGCCCAGGCCCTCGGCCTCTCCCTCTCCGCGGACGACCGGAAGCACCTGACGGAAGCCCTCGCCGCCTTCGGCAAGAAAGGTATGGATATTCACTACACCATGGAGGGCAGCGCCCGGAAGTACCCGCCGCTGAGCGAGCTGCTCGCCACCCGGGACGACCAGGGGAAGCCCCGGAGCTTCCTGGCGGACGAGGAGAGCTACCGGAAGGTCCGGAGGATGCAGCTTGAGAACCGGGTGATCCCCCTGGTGGGCGACCTGGCCGGGACCGGGGCCCTCCCTCGCCTCGCCGACGAGCTGAAGCGCCGCAACACCCCGGTGCGGGTCTTCTACGTCTCCAACGTGGAGCAATACCTGTTCACCCCGGCGAAGACCTGGGCCCAGTGGATCCGCAACGTGCGCGCCCTCCCCTGGGCGGACGACGGGCTGCTGCTCCGCGTCTACTTCGACCAGGGGCGCGCTCACCCCCGCCAGCGCCCTGGCCACCGCACCACCTCCCTGACGCAGCCCACCTCGGCCTTCCTGGCGCGGGCCGACAAGGGGGGGTGGAAATCCTGGTGGGAAGTGACCCAGTCCGGTGAAAAGCCCGCGAAGAAGACCCGATCCGATTAATTCGCCCTCGACTTTCAGGTCGTCGGGGGTATCGAAGGCGAGGTCAGGGCCCGCGGAGGTCACCACCGGGGAGCCTCCGTTCGGGCAGGTGATCCGGTAGGGCGTGCCCCACACATCCCGGGAGCTGAGCCCCTGGGAAATCAACCCGGACTCGACCAGCTCTTCCAGCGAAGGGCACCGCCCCTTGGTGGTGACGAAGATCGCCGCGCTCACCAGCAGCCCCAGGCCCACGGTCTGGGTCAGCTTGATCTGGGCATCGAGCAGCTCCCGGTCCTCCTCGGAGGGGGGCGGCGCGAAGGTGAAGACCGGGGAAGCCGAGGCCGGCGGTGCGGGGGTCTCTGGGGGAGGGGTCGAGGAGCATCCCGACAGCAACACCGCGCTCAGCAGCACCCACGCGACAGGACGGACCATGCCCGACCCTAGCACACCGCAAGGCGCCGGAACCCCGCGGGGACCTCCTCCCCCGGATCGCGCCCGGACCTTGCAGCAAGGAGGGTGATTCACATCCCGCGGGAAGCGACCAGCACGCAAGCCTCCGCCGCCGCCCGGGCCCCGAGGTACTTGTAGATGGGCAGCATATCGAGCCCCGTCGCCACCACGCCGGCCACCTTGTCCGCCACGTTGAGCGCCCCGGGCATGTGCTGGGACACCGCTGCCGCTGCCTGCTTCGCGTAGGGCGTCACCCGCTGCACCACCCCCTCGATGGGCGACAGCAGCGTCCCCAGGATCCCCTGCGCCTCCCCCGCCGCCGCCCCGCCCACCGCCGCCCCCAGCTTCCCCGATGCCTCGCCGCCGTAGCGGTTCATCAGGTTCCCGACCAGGTTCCCGGCGCCCGCGACGGCGTTGTCCGCGAACGGCAGCGCCACGTCCATCGCCGCGTAGTACATCGACAGCTGCTGCCCCGCCGGCGTCGTATGGTAAAGCTGGACACGACCAGGAAGCGGCCCCGGGTAGAGGTGGGAGATCGCGTAGGCCATCGCCAGCAGCTTCAGGGCTGCGTCCACGCCCTGCTGCGTGTCCGTCTCCAGCGCGTTCATCCCCTGCCCCCGCAGCAATCCAAACGCCCCCTTCAGCCCCGAGAACAGCGCGATGCCCGTGGAGGCGGTGTCCACCATCGACAGCGCCTTCAAGGCCGAGGCCACGTCCTCGCTGGCCGCCAGGTTCATCGCTCGCTGGGCCACCGTGGCATCCGCCTGGGGGTAGAGCGCCCTCATCGCCTCCCCCAGCGAGCGGTACGGCACCAGCGCCGGCGCGAAGGGGATCACCTTGAAGAGCGCGTTGCAGGCCCGCACCGTGGCGTCCGAGTCGGAGAACTGCCCCAGCGCCTGATCGATGGGGTTCCCCCCGCCGACCACCAGCACCGGGCTCGCCGCAGGGGCCATCGCTCCGACCGGAGCGGGTGTCTGTTGACCGCCGCCGCCCCAGGAATTCGCCGCAGCGACCCCGGCGGCGGCGACCCCCACCGCAGCGGCGCCGGCGGCCATCATGCCCATCATCCCGGGGCCGCTGGACGCGGGCGTGGGCGCCGCCCCGGAGCCGAAGCTGGGGATGTGGCCGTAGTTGGGCAGCGGGGC
>CAZSDX010000773.1:2460-2685 GCA_964605685.1 uncultured Polyangiaceae bacterium | reverse complement strand
CCCAGGGCCACCGCCAGCGCGCCGACCGCGAGCGCCGCCAGAAGGAACGCCCGCTGCGCCCCGCCGAGGGCCTGGTAAGCCTCCGCCTCGGGGCGGCGGGTGACCAGCATCCAGCCGCGCTCCGGGAGGGTGCGGAGCGTGCCCACCATCGCCCCCTGCTCCGGGGTGGTGTACTCGCTGGTCAGCGCCAGCCGCTGGGCCACCGCCACCCGGGCGCCGCGGCTC
>CAZSDX010000773.1:0-2450 GCA_964605685.1 uncultured Polyangiaceae bacterium | reverse complement strand
GAAGATGTCCTTGCCGGCCAGCGACCCTCCGGCCTGCGCCCCGGCGATCACCCGCCGCTCGGCGTCGACCAGCACCACGCGCCCCGGCTGGTCGAAGCGCCGCCGCGACAGGTCGTCGAGGAGCTCGTCCAGCGCCTTCGGCCGCAGCGTGCCGATGACCCAGCCCCGGCGCTTCCCCCCGCGGACCAGCGCCTCCGTGTAGCGCAGCTCCGCCACCTCGCCCCGGAACTCCACCGCCAGCCAGCGCCCCTCCGCCTCCGGGAGCCCCTCCGGCACCTTCTCCAGCGGCGGCGGCTTCCGGTCGGCGCCTGCCCGGGTGATGGCGTCGATCAGCTTGCCCTCGGGGGTGTAGATGGCGACGTGGGCCAGCACCGCGGCGCGGGACATGGTCTCCTGGGCCAGCTCCAGGCGGGCCTCCTCGCTGGTGATCTTCCCCTCGGTCAGCAGGCGCCCCACCCGGTGCGTCGCCTCCGCGGCCTCGTCCAGCGCCCGCTCCACCGCCTCGCCCGCCTGGTCGACCACCGCGACCCCCAGCTCCCGCTCCGCCTGCTGGAGCCCCTGCCGCTGGATCCGCACGCTCAGCCCCGCCAGCGCCAGCAGCGGCCCCAGCCCCAGGGCGAGCGCGAACAGGATCCACTTGGTCCGCAGGGAGAGGCGGGGACCGGGAGCCTTCTCGGGGACCTCGTGCATATCCGCCCACGGTACCACGTTTTACGCCCCTTTTACGGGCAGATTTTCCCGGGGGACGCACGCTCCTTCTCCACGAACTCATCCCTCGCCAGGAGGCCACCGTGACCCTTCGCTCCCTGCTCCTCGATCTCCGCACGTCCCCGCTCCGCCGCGCCTTCGCCCTGGGCGCCATCGCCGTGGCGGCCGGCGGCCTGATCCTGATCCAGACGCCCTCCGCCGACGGCGTCCGCCCGGTCCAGGCCGCCCCCCTCGCGACGCCCCTCACCCCGGCGGCGCCCGTCTCCTTCGCCGGTGACGGCGCCCGGGGCACCCTCGCCCTCAGCCACGGCGCGGTCCTCGGCCCCGGAGCGCGCCGCGTCTACGCGGAACTGAAGCTCAAGGCCGACCAGGACCAGGCACGCCAGCGCGCCCCGGTCTCCCTCGTCGTCGCCCTGGATACCTCAGGCTCCATGGGCGGCGAGAAGATCCAGCAGGCCCGCGAGGCCGTCGCGCGCCTCATCCAGGAGATGCACGACGAGGACGAGATCGCCCTGGTCACCTACGACAGCACCGCCACCCTCCAGCAGCCCCTCGCCTCCGTCGGCAAGGTCCGCCCCAGGCTCCTCGCCCTCGTCCGCTCCCTCCAGGCCAGCGGCGGCACCAGCATCCCCGACGCCCTCGACGCCGCGCTCCGCTCCCTCCAGGAGGCCGGCCACAAGCGCGTCCGTCGCGTCGTGCTCGTGAGCGACGGCCTCGACGCCGGGCGCAGCCGCTCCGAGGAGCTCGCACGCCAGGCCACCGCCAGGGGCGTCGCCCTCTCCTCCCTCGGCGTCGGCCTCGACTTCGACGAGAGCTACATGGCCTCCGTCGCCCGGGTGGGACGCGGTAACTTCGCCTTCGTCAAGGATGGGTCCGAGTTGACCCGATTCCTCCGGCAAGAGCTGGAGGAGAGCGCCAGCACCCGGATCGACGACGCCACGGTGCGCCTCGATCTGCCCCGGGGGGTGGAGCTGGGCCAGGTCACCGGGGCCACCGCGAGCGTCCAGGGGGGCCAGGTGAAGCTCCAGCTCGGGTCCCTCTTCGCCGGGGAGGAGCGCCGGGTCATCGTCGAGATGATCACGCACCTCCCGGCGGAGGAGACCCGGCGAATCACCGGAGATTTCTCCTGGAAATCCCGGAAGAACGACGGGCTTGTCGGCGCTCCTTGGGGCCAGCTCGCCCTGGCGGGCACCGCCGACCCGGACGTCGAGGCCCGGAGCCTCAACGGAGCGGTCCTCGCCAGCGCCACCAGCGTCCTAGCCTCCCTGCGCCAGATCGAGGCCACCGAGGCCTACGCCCGGGGCGACCAGCAACGCGCCCGGCGGCTCATCGAGGACAACGTGGCGCGGCTCCAGGAGGCGCAGGCCCACGCGCCGCCGGAGCTCGCGGGCTCCCTCGGCAACCAGGCCAGCGCCTACAAGGGCACGAGCCAGAGCTTCCAGGCCAGCCCCGCCAGCGCCGAGGGGAAGACCGCCGCCAAGCGCTCCTACCACCAGGACGTCCTCAACCTCAAATCCGGGAGCTACTGAGGAGACCCCCATGGCCCGGCTCGCCCTCTTCCTCGCCGCGGCGGTGGCGGCTCTCCTCGCCCTGCTCGTGGCCCCGACCTCGCTCCCTGGCCTCTTCGCCCCGCTGGTCGCCTCCGTGGCCCTGGCGCTGGCGGCCAGCGCCCACCTCGACGCCCTGCCCCTGGCCGCGGGCGCCCTCGGCAGCCTCACCTCCGTGGCCTTGCTGCGCCTGGC
>CAZSDX010000772.1:0-2696 GCA_964605685.1 uncultured Polyangiaceae bacterium | reverse complement strand
GAGATGAGGGTGACGCCCGCCTCGGCGCAGGCCACCGCCTGGTGGAAGCCGAACAGCAGCGTCAGGTTGCAGTGGATCCCCTCCTTCTCCAGGATCTCCGCCGCGCGGATCCCCTCCCAGGTGGCGGCGATCTTGATCAGCACCCGGTCCGGCGAGACGCCGGCCTGACGGTACATGGCGATGAGCTGGCGGGCCTTGGCGACGGTGGCGTCCCGGTCGTAGGAGAGCCGGGCGTCCACCTCGGTGGACACGCGCCCGGGCACGATCTCCAGGATCTTCAGCCCGAAGGCGACGGCGAGCCGGTCCAGGGCGAGGGCGACGATCCGCTCCGTCGTCGCCCCGGCGCCGGCCTCGTCCCGGGCGGCGCGGAGGGCGCCGTCGACGATCCCCTGGTACTCGGGCATCTTCGCCGCCGCCGCGATCAGCGACGGGTTGGTGGTCGAGTCCCGGGGACGGAAGCGCTCCATCGACTGAAAATCGCCGGTGTCAGCGACGACCACGGTGGACCGCTTGAGCTGTTCGAGCAGGTTCATGGCCTGCCTCCTTAGCTCATCCTGCCGTGCTCGTCTCCCCGCCCTCGTCCTCCCCCTCTCCCTTCTCCTCCCCCTCTGCCCGCGAGGGAGAGGGGGCCGGGGGGGCGAGGTCCCCTTCCTGGAGGTTCTGTTCGATCCCGAGGAACGCGACGACGGATAGGCCGAGGATCAACCCCACGACCATGCCTCCGTAGACGAGGGGACCGCCGAGCCACTTCGGGGTCCGGGAGAGGTGGTAGGCGAGGATCTCGTTGAGGCAGAACAGCGCGAGGAAGCCCCCCGCGCCGGCCCAGAAGAGGTTGAGGCGTCCGAGCATGGAGGGTCAGAGCTTGTTGAGGTTCAGGCCGCCCGGGTACATGTAGCTGGTGTAGCGACCGTAGCCGTAGACCACGATCCCGAAGGGCTGCTTGCTGGTGGCGGCGTGGGACCCCCCGGCGATCTTCTTCCGGAGGACGGTGAAGCCAGTGCTCCCGATCTGCGGCCCGTCGAGGGTGATCTCCTGGCCATCGAGGGTGACGACGGAGCCGGTGGGGCCGACGATGTTGACGAAGTTCTGGGTGTAGCTCTCCGGGGCGAGGAAGGTGTACTCGGTGCGGTACTGGGCCGAGGGGATGCCCAGGGAGAAGGCAGGATCCCCCTGGGACTGCGCCGTCCCCGAGTTCCCCGGATCGACCTGGTCGGCGCTCAGCATGTACTGGGCGACCAGCACCGGCCCCGTCGCCTTGACCATCACGTCCTTGTCCGTGAGCGGGATGTCCGCGTAGGCCCCTCGCTGCAGGGTGCCCCCGGGCGCGATGGGCGGATCCAGCTCGATCTGGTTGTTGTCCACCGCGGACAGCACCCGGAGCATGTACGGATCCGGCTTCCCGTCGCCGGAGGAGGCGCTCTTGACCGCCTGGGGAGCGGTGACGAGCACCTGCGTCCCCAGGGTGTTCACAGGGAACATGCTCTCCTCCAGGTGATCGCAGGCCGCCTTGTTGTAGGGCACGCGAACGCAGTCGCTCCCCCCCAGCACCATCACCGGCTTGGTCGAGGCCACCAGCGTGCCGGTCAGATCGTACGCCTTGGGCGCGGAGCAAAATTCGGTGGAGAGCCCCCCGGAGACGCACCCCTGCACCTGGCCATCGGGAACCTTGCCGCTGAGAAGCTGGAGCACGTCGCCCTTCTGGAGCTTGAAGGTCTGCGCCCCCCCCGGCGCCATCGCCTGCACCCCGTCGCCGGCCCGGACGTGGCCCGCGCTGGTGACGATGACGTCCGTGTTGTTGTCCGTGGCCGTCACCGCAAAGAACCCGGGGATCTGCACGTAGGTCTTGCTGAGGATGGTGCCCTGCGCCGAGATCAGCGGCGTCATCGAGGCCACAAAATACTCATCCCCCAGCGCGTTCAACGGCAGCAGCAGCGAGGCATCGTTGGTGTACGAGTTGCAGTCGTTGCCCCCTCCCGGCTTGGGGCACCCGCCCGGGTCGGGGATCTGGAACTCCAGCGGGTTGAACTGGTACACCGTCACCGGACGGGTCGCTTTCACATGGTAGGCGCCGCCTGCCACCAGCTTGCTCTCGAGCCCACCGATCTGCGCGACGGTGGTGTAGTTGTTCTTCAGCGCATCCACCCAGGGCAACTTGATCGTCTGGAGCGAGTTCGGCGCCACCGACGCCTGCTCGATCACCTGATCGTTGCGGCGCACCGTGACCACCGCCTCCTCGTTCGAGGTGTTCGCCACCACGATGGCGAAGTTGAAGCCCGAGAACAGGCCCCCGTTGGAGGTTACCGTCGGGAAATACTCGCAGCCGATGTAGCTGCGGTTCAGGTTCTCCGGCGAGCAGGGCCCCTGGCAGGTGCCGTTGGCCGCCTGGCAGCTCAGCCCGAGCTCCGCGTCACAGATCGTCTCGTCGTACCCCGTCCCGTCGGCCTTGCACCGCAGCGCCTTGCTCCCCTCGCAGACCCCCGTCCCCGGCAGGCACTCCACGCACCCGAGACCCGCCGCGCAGAACTTGTCGCAGACCACCTCCTCCGAGAACCCTCCGTTCCCGTCGCAGACCTGCTTCGTCCCCCCCTCGCACAGGATCGTCCCCGCCGCGCACGGCGCCCCGCCGCTCCCCCCCGACCCACCGGGGCTCCCCGCCTCCCCGCCGCTCCCGCCGCTGGCCCCGCCTTGCCCCGCTC
>CAZSDX010000771.1:0-2718 GCA_964605685.1 uncultured Polyangiaceae bacterium | reverse complement strand
CTCCCTGTCGGCGTCGGCCCCGCCGTCCGCGTCCGCGTCGGCCCCCCCGCCGGTGGCCGCGGTGACGGGGCTCAAGCGCGTGGACGAGGCGCTGGCCCGCTCCGCCGACCACTGCCCGGAAAGCATGATCCTGGTGGAGGGGGATTACTGCTCGGAGGTGGAGCAGAAGTGCCTCAACGGTTGGTACGACAAGTACAACAAGAAGGACGTCTGCGAGGAGTTCGAGGCGCCGACGCGGTGCAAGGGGACGAAGGTGAAGAAGCGGTTCTGCATCGACTCGTTCCCGTGGCCCGGGCAGGCGGGGGTGCGCGCCGAGGTGATGAACAACTTCTACCAGGCGATGGTGAAGTGCGCGGCGGTGGGCAAGCGCATGTGCACCGAGAGCGAGTGGACGCTGGCCTGCGAGGGGCCGGAGATGAAGCCCTTTCCCTACGGGTACAAGCGGGATCCGACCAAGTGCAACGGCGATCAGAAATGGGACGGACCCCAGATGAAAAAAGTCGCTCAGCGTGACCCAAAGGAACTCGCTCGTCTCTGGAAGGGCGTCCCCAACGGCGCCCAGCCGGAGTGCATCAGCGACTACGGCGTCCCTGACCTCCCCGGGAACACCGACGACGTGGTGTTCAACGACTCCTACAAGAAGGGCGGGCTCCACGCCAAGTTCGATAGCGTCCACACCGGAGGCCCCTGGTACAAGGGCGTGCGCAACGCCTGTCGCCCCAAGGTCTACACCCACGACGAGGGGTTTTACTACTACTTCCTCGGCTTCCGCTGCTGCGCCGAGGCGGACGGCAAGCCCACGGACCCCCGCAGCCCACGGATGATCGAGGCGGGCAAGCCCTTCAAGGAGGTGGAGCAGCTCGCCCGCTTCACCATCCCCCAGATGCAGGAGAAGCTCAAGCTCAAGGCCCAGGGCAAGTGCGAGTGCAAGGAGAAGGACATCCTCTGCAAGACCATGTGCGGCACCCTCTGGGGCCCGGGCCTCAAGGACATCGACCTCACCGCCCCGCGGGAGGATTGACCCCAACAGGCTTTGTTCCGATCCTCGTCCACGTTCCTCGTCCACGGAGCACGTTCACGTGGACGGCAATCGTGGCCGTGGCCGTGGTCGGCCTTGGGAACAAGGCCCAAAGCCCAAGGTGCGCCGGCCCTGGGGCAAAGCCCCTCACGGCCTCGGAGCCAGGGAGGCCCGGCAGGCCACCAGCGCCGTTCCCTCCGCCATCCACGGGGCGAGCCGCTCCGGATCGAGGGCCCGCACCCGGAACACCTCCCCCAGCAGCGCGTGGCGGGGTCCGCCCAGCATCACCCGCGGCGCCTCCCCCTCCGGCTGGAGCACCACCACCGCGGTGATCCCCTCCGCGTCGTGGCGCGCTTCCTCCACCACGAAGCGGCCCATCGACGTCCGGAGCACCACCTCGTGCCCCTCCGCCACCACCTCGAAGCGCGCCAGCGCGTTGCGGACGAAGCGCCAGAGAAACCACAGCCCCAGCCCGAGAAACCCCAGCGCCAGCGCCACCCCGATCCGCGACAGGAACGGCGTCTTGCGCGTGTACTCCGCCAGCAGCAGCGCCGTCCCCAGCATCGGCCCTGCGGCGATGGCGGAGAAGGCGTCCGGCTCCCTCCGGAACACCAGTCCGAAGGGCTCCGCCCTCGTTGCCGTGCCCGTGGGCAGCAGCGCCAGGTGCTGCGTAAGACGCGACTCCAGCGCCCCGGGATCATCCCGCAGATCGACCGGAAAACGATGGCGCGGCTGCATGGCTCCCTTCACCGCCGCCCGCGGGGCGCCGGAGGTTCGGCGGTCAACGGATCGTCGGGCCAGGAGTGGCGCGGGTACTTCCGGCCTAGCTCCCGGCGTACCGACGGATAGGTCCGCTCCCAGAAGCCCGCCAGGTCCGTCGTGATCTGCACCGGCCTCTGGTTCGGCGCCAGCATCCTGAGCACCAGCGGCACACGCCCCCCGGCCAGGGTAGGCGTCGACCTCATTCCAAAAAAATCCTGCAGGCGGCTCTCGATGTAGGGCGGCTGATCGGGGTCGTAGTGGACCTGGCAGCGGCGCCCGCCGGGGAGATCGATCCGCTCCGGCGCCCAGGTATGGAGCTTCTGGATCTGCTCCGGGGAGAGGGAAGCCGCGAGCTGGCCGAGGAGGTCGGCGCGGCGCAGCTCCTCGAAGGAGCGCTTGCCCTCGCAGAGGGCCTCCATCCTGGCGCGGAGGTCGTCGCCGTCGAAGTGAGGGAAATCGGGGAGGAGCCCGGCGAGGAAGCGGGCGCGCAGGAGCCAGCGTTCCAGGGCGTCGGGAGGATCGACGAAGGCGGCGAGGCCCTTCTTGAGGGCGGCCTCCGCCAGCACGGCGGCGGAGCGGGCGTCGGGGGCGCCCTTGCCCCGTGTCTCGTCGAGCACGAGCCGGTCGTAGAGGAGACGCTCGGTGGTCTCGACGCGCTCCGCCTCCGCGTTCCAGGAGACATCGCGCTCGTCGCGGACCCGCTCGGGGAAGAGGTCGAGGAGCCACTCGGGCTCGATGGCGCTGACGCTGCGGGCCACGGGGGCGCCGCGCCCCTGGCCGTCGCCCTCCTGGATGGCGACCACGACGACGAAGGGGGCGGCGAGGACCGCACTGGACTCGCCCTGGATCGCGGCGCCGCCTCCGCTGAGTACCAGCTCGCGGCCGCCGGGGCGCCTGCGGCGGGCCACCCGGTCCGGGAAGGCCAGGAGGAGGGCGCG
>CAZSDX010000770.1:0-2724 GCA_964605685.1 uncultured Polyangiaceae bacterium | reverse complement strand
CCCGGATCCGCCGCGCCGCCCTCGGCCCCGACGGGCGCCTCCGCCTCGGGGCGACCCCGCTGCTGGAAGACGCCGGTGCCCCGGCCCCCCTCCTGTCCGGCGGGAATGTCCGCTACCTCTACACGGAGACCCCCGACGGGCGCATCGAGCGCCGCCCCCTGACCGGCGGAACCCTGGGCCCCGCCGAGCCGGCCCTGGAGCCCCGCGAACCCTGGGAGCAAGGGCGCGTCGGCAGCCCCTCGGTGGTGGAATTTCTCGGGGAAGTACTGCTTTTTTACGAGGCCGGCGACGGAGCAGCGGTCGGCGTGGCGCGGGCAAACGGCGAGCGGCGACTCTTGCTGACGCCCGCCTCCCTGGAGCGCCCCGGTCGGTGGGAGAAGATCGAGCGTGTCGGTGCTCCCGACGCGGTGCTGAGCGGAGGGCTCCTGCTGGTGTACTTCACCGCGAGGGGGGTCGAAGGTGCCCCTGCCCGCCAGGGCGCGCAAGAATTTCCGCCGGAGAGCAACGAGAGCCTGGGGCTGATGGCCAGCGAGGACGGGGTTCACTTCGACACGGCGCCGGGGCCCGTGGTGGCGCGCCGGAGCAACCTGCGGACGTACCTGGGCGAGCGGGAGAGCGCCGCGTGGATCACGGAGCGGGAAGCGACCTTGCTCTTCGTCGCGGCGGACGCGGCGGGGGCGGGGGCGGGGCTCGGGCTGCTACGATCCCGGTGAGGAGGCTTGAGCCCAGGGCGCGGTGCACTAAGCTCCACCGACGATGAGCCATCTGGACGAGGAGCTGGCCCGGGTAGCGGCCGAGGACGACGCCCCACCGACGACGAGCCCCGCGACCCGGGGAAATCCGCCGGCGCCGCGGCGAAACGTGGGGCTGCTGGTGGCGCTCCTGGTGGCGGGCGGGGCCCTGGTGGCGCTGGTGCTGAGCTTCAAGGAGGCGGCGGTGTACGCCAAGACCGTCGACCAGCTCGTCGCCGAGAAGGGTCGCCTCGCCGGGCGGCCGGTCCGGGTCGAAGGAGACCTCGTAAAGGGGTCGCTGGTGCACCAGGCGTCTCCCTGCGAGTACCGCTTCCGGATGGCGCACCGGGGGGCGGAGATCCCGGTGCGTTACGGCCAGTGCGTGGTGCCGGATACCTTCCAGGATCGTCCCGACATGGACGTGAAGGTGACCGTCGAGGGGAAGCTCCAGGGAGACGGGCACTTCGAGGCGACGCTGGTGATGGCCAAATGTCCCTCGAAATACGACATGCGGGAGAAGGCCAAGAACGGGGAAAAAGCACCACATTCCATGTAGCCGAGGGGCGCGTGGTAGCTTCCCCGCTCGCCCATGCTGAACCGCCTGTGGGGGGCGCTCTGGCTGCTGGTCCTCGGCTGCTCCCCTGCCCCGCCGCCTGCTCCGCCGCCTCCGCCTCCGCCGCCCTCCGGGCCGGAGCCCGCGCCGGTCCTCCTCGCCCCGGAGCCCACACCGGAGCCCGCGCCGGAGCCCGCCTCCGCCCCGGCGCCCCGCTGCGAGCCGCTGGAGCTGGAGATCCCGGAGCCGATCCGGGTGGCGGCGCTGGACGTGGAGCAGCCAGAGATCGAGGACGAGGGGGACACGCTCAAACCTTTTTACGAGAAGCTGGCGGCGGTCGTCCGGGGCAAGGCGAAGGATCATGTGCGGATCGCGGTCTACGGCGACTCGAACATGACCGCCGACTGGATCACCGGCGAGATGCGGAGGGTGTTCCAGAAGAAGCTGGGGGACGGGGGGCACGGGTTCGTGGCCCTGGGGAAGCCCTGGCCCGGGTACCTGCACCAGGACGTGATCCACGACCTCAACAAGTTCTCCTGGATGATCTTCGCGGTGTCGACGGCGCCGGTGCGCGATTACCGCTTTGGCTTCGCGGGGATCGCCGTGCAGAGCATGGGCCCCCTGGCGAAGACCTGGGTCCAGACCGCCGGCCCGCGGGCTCCCATCGGCCACCACGCGAGCCGGGCGGGGGTCCATTTCCTCCGGGGGCCGAAGCTGGGTTCCTTCGACATCCTGGTGGACGACAGGAAGCTGGCCACCGTGGACACGGAGGCGACCGAGTTCGCCGCGGGCCACCACCAGGTCACCTTTCCCGACGGTCCTCACAAGGTCACCTTCCAGTCGAGGACCGCGAGGCCAGTGCGCTTCTTCGGCGCCACCCTGGAGCGCTCCGAGCCCAGCGTCATCGTGGATTCCCTCGGCGTTGGTGCCTCCAACACCCAGACGATGATCCGCCAGGATCGGAAGATTT
The DNA here is from genome assembly GCA_964605685.1 of uncultured Polyangiaceae bacterium. Taxonomy (GTDB): domain Bacteria; phylum Myxococcota_A; class Polyangia; order Polyangiales; family Polyangiaceae; genus JANWXX01. Next base: position 470 of record CAZSDX010000770.1, on the reverse strand, counting down.
ACTGGGAATCCCTGGCCCACCGGCGCCACGACCTGGTCGTCTTCCTCCACGGCACCTTCGACGTCGTCCCCTGGGGCAGCGAGGAGAAGCACGCCGCCTGGGTGAAGGCCATGGTGGACATCCACCGGGAGGCGGTACCCGGCGTGCCGATCCTGATCCTGAGCCCGCCGGATCGGGTCCCGGGGAAGGGCGCCCGGAAATCGCGCCCCGAGCCCGCCGAGGCGGGGCGGCAGAAGCGGTTCATCGCGCAGAAGCTCAAGTGCGCTTTCTGGGATTTCCGCGCCGCCATGGGCGGCGAGCTATCCATGTGGCGCTTCTACCAGAAGCGCATGGCCGACGGCGACCTGATCCACTTCAACCAGAAGGGCGGCGCCTACATGGGGAGCCGCGTCGCCGGCGCCCTCTTCCGCGGCCTGGCCCGCCACGCCCGGCGCCAGCCGGAGGCGGGCTGCGCCGCTCAGGAGGCCCCC
>CAZSDX010000769.1:0-2731 GCA_964605685.1 uncultured Polyangiaceae bacterium | reverse complement strand
GGGGCGGGGGGGGCTGGGGGGCGGGGAAGGGCCCCGAGGGGGGGGGGGCGGGGGAGGAGGAGCAGCCCGCAGCCAGCAGGAGCGAGGCGACGAGGCGGCGGATCAAGGGCGCAGCGCCCGGATGGCGGCGGCCCGGTCCGGCTGGCCGAAGACCGCGGAGCCGGCCACCAGGACACGGGCGCCGGCCTCGACGACGGCGGGGGCGGTGGCGGGGGTGATCCCGCCGTCGATCTCGAGGTCGATGGGGAAGCCCGAGGCGTCGATCATCCGGCGGAGCGCGGCCACCTTGGGGAGCACCTGGGGCAGGAATGCCTGGCCGCCGAGGCCCGGGTTGACGCTCATCACCAGGATCAGGTCGAGGTCGTCGAGGACGTAGCGGAGGGCGTCCTCGGGGGTGTGGGGGTTGAGCACCACGCCGGCCCGCTTGCCCAGCTCGCGGATGCGCCGCAGCGTCCGCTGCAGGTGCGTGGAGGCCTCCACGTGGACCGAGATCACGTCGGCCCCGGCTCCGGCGAAGTCCTCGATGTAGCGCTCCGGTTCGACGATCATCAGGTGCACGTCCAGGGGGAGGCGGGTCACCTTGCGGAGCGCCGCCACCACCAGCGGGCCGATGGTCAGGTTGGGGACGAAGCGGCCATCCATGACGTCGACGTGGATCCAGTCGGCGCCGCCCTCCTCGACGGCGCGGACCTCGGCGCCGAGGGCCGAAAAATCTGCGGACAGGATGGAGGGCGCGATCTGGATGCGCGGGGTGCTCGGTTCAGCCACGAAACAAGCCTTAGCACAGGCGCTCCCGGGGGCGTGTACAGTGGGGGGCATGGACGTCAAACCACTCACCAAGGAACGCTGGGATCGGATCGTCCGGGTCATCGACTCGTGGTCCGGGGGGCTCTCCCGCTCGCTGGCGCACCCGATCTTCTTCCACGAGCTGGGGGAGATGGCCCGGGTCGTCGAGGAGAACGACGAGCTGATCGGGTTCCTGCTGGGGTTCATCGCCCCGCAGTCGCCTCCGGTGGGGTACGTCCACCTGGTCGGCGTCCACCCCGATCACCGGCGGCGCAGCATCGGTCGCTACCTCTACAGCGGCTTCGAGGCCGAGTGCCGGGCCCGCGGCTGCAAGCATGCCAAGGCGATCACCACCCTGGGCAACGAGGGGTCGCTGCGCTTCCACCGCGCCATCGGCTGGGACGCCCACGAGATCGCCGACTACGCTGGCCCTGGCATGCCCCGCATCGTCTTCTCCAAGACGCTTTGATCAGGGATCTTCCGGCTTGAGGGAGTTGGTCGGGGGCGTTGCGCACTTCACCGGGATCTCCGCCTCGTAGCTGGGGCAGGCCGCGGGAGGCGGCGCCCCGAGGAGCCTGGAGCGGAGGTATCCTTCGACCCAGGCGTGGGTCTTCACCAAAACATCGGAGTGGGAGGCTCCCTTGGCGGCGCAGGCGGTGAGGGGGGCCCCCTGGGCCTTGAGCCGGTCGAGGCCGCACTGGAGGCGGCCCGGGGCCACCGACTCGTCCAGGTCGCCACCCCAGATCACCAGCGGGATCTTCGTGTCCGGGGGCGGGCGGTCGCTGGCCCAGCGGGCGCGCCAGGTGGCCGCCAGGGGATCCGAGCAGGAGCCGGTGAGGCCGCAGGTGCCGACCTTGCTGGTGTAGGTCTGGGCGTAGAGCTCGCCGCCGCCCTTCCCCGGGCTTCCGCCGAGGGCAACCTTCAGGGATTCTGGCCATTTTTCCGGGTCGGTGATGTCCTGCCAGCAGTTGCCGAGGAGGAAGTTGCGGATATCGTCCTCTTTTTCGGGGAGGAACAGCTCGCTGACCTTGTCTTCTCCGTCGAGCTGGGCCGTGTGGCCGGCGAAGTAGATCACCGAGGAGGCCAGGGCCGAGGCGGTGTTGAGCTTGAGGGTGACCGCCGTGGAGGTCATCAGGGCACCCCAGGAGGCCTGGGAGAACCACACCGGGGCGTAGGCCAGGACCGCGGCCAGCTCGCCCTCGGCCCCGTAGGCCCCGTGGAGCGCCTGGGCCGAGATGGCCGCGTGGCCCCCCTGGGAGTGGCCGATGATCACGTTCTTGGCGGAGAGGAAGCCCGGCTTGGTGAGCTTGCGGGCGGAGCGGGTGGCATCGAGGAGGGCGTGTCCCTCCTCGGCGGAGAGCATCCAGGCGTGAGCGCCGGGGGTACCGAGGCCCGGGTAGTCGGGCATCAGCGCCACCCACCCCCGCCCCGCCAGCTTGTAGGCCAGCGTGCGCCAGTCCTTGTGGAAGCCGTCCGGCTCCTCGCGGGAGGGGGCGCACTTGTCCGCCACCCCGACGCTGCCGTGGGCCAGCACCACCAGGGGCGCCGGACCCTCCGCGACGCGCTGCTCGGGCAGGAAGAGCGTGGCGCTGGTGAGGATGGGTTTCCCGGCGGCATCCTCCGTCCAGTAGACGGTGCGCAGCCGGTGGATGGCGGTGAAGACCGGGACCTCCGAGCCTCCCTGCTCCGCGAGGTGATCCTGGACCTCCTTGAGGGGGATCAGCCGGTCGTAGCCGCAGCGGACGGTGCCGCCGCGCTCCGAGGCGGACCAGGGAGCAGGGGGCGTGGCGGCCTCGTAGAAGGTGGCGTCGAGGGGGTGGTCGCAGGCGCTGACGAGGTGCGCCAGGGTAGCGGCTTTGTCCTCCGGATCCGTGGGCTTGGTCGTCGCGCCTGCGGAGCCGCCGTCGCCGCCGGCCCCCGCGCCGCCGTCCCCCGCGGTCCCGCC
>CAZSDX010000768.1:2462-2738 GCA_964605685.1 uncultured Polyangiaceae bacterium | reverse complement strand
GGGCGGCGGCGCGCACCTCCTCGCTCTCGTCCGCGTAGCGCTGGCAGAGCGGCGCCAGGGCGGCCCCGTTCCGGGTGCGGGACAGGGCCTGGATCAGCTCGACCCGGGCGGACCCGTCCACGTCCTCCTCCAGGCGGGCCGCCAGCGCCTCGACGGCGGCGGCGGAGCCAAGGCGGATCAGCGCGTTGCGGGCGCGCTCCTGGGCGCCCCGGTCCTCGCCCCGGAGGAAGGCGGCCAGCACGTCGGCGGCCAGGTCGTTCTTGCGGCCCGCCAGCA
>CAZSDX010000768.1:0-2452 GCA_964605685.1 uncultured Polyangiaceae bacterium | reverse complement strand
GAGGTCGTCGTGGTCGCTCTGGAGCGCCTTGACCAGCGCCCCTTGCACGCGCTCGTCCTGGGTGTGAGCAAGCTTCTGGAGAACCCCGAGCCTCATGTCCGCGTGGTCGCTCTGGAGCGCGTGGAAGAGGGGCTCCAGGCTGCCCTTGGGGAAGAGCCCCTCCAGGAGCGAAAACGCATGCTTGCGGACCTCGGGGACCCCGGCGTTCAGCGCCCGTACCAGCGCCGGGCGCCCGGCCTCGCCGCGGGCCGCCAGCTCGTCGAGGGCCGCCCGGGCCACGTCGCCGGAGCGGCTCCCGAGGGCGAGGAGCAGCGGCTCGTCGGCGCCCTCGGGGAAGAGGCGCTTCAGCCCCGCGAAGGCCCCGCGGCGCACCAGGTAGTTCGGATCATCCAGGGCGCGCCCCAGCGCGGGCAGCGCCGCCGTGGCGCTCACGGCGCCCTGCTGGACCAGCTCCACCACCCGCTCGATGGAGTCGCGGCGTACCCGGTGTCCTTCCTCGTCGCCCCCCGCCTGGCGGAGCAACCCCACGTAGGCGCCGAAGGCCAGCCACCGGAGCCGCTGCTGCTCCGCGTCCGGTACCTGGTCGTTGGCGACCCCCCCCTCGATCTCCCGGAAGAGGCGTCGTAGCCACCCCTTCGCCCCCCACATCCCCTCGTCCGTGGTGGTTCGGGGGGTCGTGTCGGCGGCGGCTGGCTTCGCTGCGGGCCGCGCCCGGACCAGCCGCTCCACCTGCTTGAAGAACTCGCCGGGTCTCGTCCGGAGCCGGAGCGCCTGCGACGCCCCGTAGCGAACCTCCGGCGAGTCGGAGGCGATGCTCTCCGCGAGGCCCACCATCAGTCGGCTCCGGGTGGCCTCGTCGGGCCAGTCCTTCATCGCCGAGGCCTTCTCCGGCTTCGGGGGGAGCAGGGCCTCGATCAGGTGGTGGAGGTAGCGCTCCGGATCGCCCCGGAGCTCCAGCCCCCGGGCCGCCGCGTAGCGGATCTCGGGCCGCTGCGACGACAGGGCGCTGGTCAGCAGCTCCGGCGCCTCGCCGGCGCGGAACGCCCGGAGATCCCGCGCCAGCACGATGAGGAACACCAGGTCTTGCACCTCGTGGGCGGCGTCCTCCAGCCCTTGCAACAGGCCCCCGTAGCCCTCGGGCCCCAGCGCCGCAAAGGACAGGATCGCCCCCACGCGCACCGGGGGGTGCTCGTGGCGGAGGTGCCCCGTAAGCACCGGCAGGGCCCGTGCGTCTCCGAGCTTCGCCAGCCCCTCCGCCGCCCAGGACCGCACCGCGACCTCGCCGTGCCCAAGCGCGTCCAGCAGGAACCCCTCGTCACCCTTGCGGCAGGCCAGCGAAAGCCCCCGCGCCGCCTGCTCCCGGACGCGGCTGTCGTCGTCCTTGAGCAGCTCGTTGGCCAGGTAGGTGAGCAGCCGGGGCGACGCCAGCGTCGCCAGCGCCTTGGCCGCCCGGAACCGGAGCTCGGGGAGCGCCGCCTGCTGCACCGGCGACAGCCGCGCCTTCAGCTCTCGGTCCGAGAGGAACCCGCGCATCGCGTCGATGAGCTGCTCGTCGCGCCGCTCCGCCAGCAGCTCCGCCGCCTGCACCTTCAGGTCCAGGTAGCCCCCCTGGAGCGCCGCGTACAGCGGACCGGCCTCCTTCGGCAGGAGCTTATCCAGCGCCGAGAGCGCCTCGCTCCGGGCCTCCGCGTGGTCATCCTGGAGCTGCTTCGTCAGGACGCTCCGGAACACCTCCACGCTCCCGTGGCGCGCCCCCTTCGCCCCCGCGGCCCTCACCCTCCCCAGCGCCGACCCCAGCGCCGCCAGAGGCGCCGCGCTGTCCTCCTTCCCCCGCAGCTTCACCGACGCCTCGTAGGCCGCCAGCGCCACCCCCTCGTCCCGATCCTGGATCGCCCCCAGCAGCCGCTCCTTCGCCCACGCAGCGTCCTTGCCCAGCGTCTCCAGCTCCTGGACCGCGCGCAGCCGGAGGTCCGGGAACCTCGCCTCCAGCGCGCGGACCAGCGCCGGCTCCGGGTCCTTGCTGTGCCACGACCACAGCGTCCGGAACGCCTCCGCCCTCACCTCGCTGGACTCATCCTCCAGCGCATCCCCGAGGAGGGTCTTCGTGGACTCGGTTCTTTTTTCACCCTGCTTGACCAGCAGGTTGAGGCCCTGGACGCGGATGTCCTTCTGGGAGGAGCGGAGGGCGGCCTCGGCCAGCGCGAGCGGATCCGCTTCGAGGCGGCTGTAGGCCTCGTAGGCGGCGGAGCGGACGTCCGCGTCCGCGTCGTCGAGCATCCAGGCGAGGCGCTTCTTGGCGCGGGGGTCCGACAGGGCCCGGAGCGCGGCGGCGGCCTCGCGGCGGATCTGCTTGTCTCCCTCGCGGGAGAGCTGGAGGAGCGCGCCCAGGGCCCGGGTGTCGCCCAGGTCCGCCAGGCCGCGGGCGCCCCGGAGCGCGGTGTCCGGGGTGCGG
>CAZSDX010000767.1:0-2762 GCA_964605685.1 uncultured Polyangiaceae bacterium | reverse complement strand
CGACCACCGTCACCCACGCCACCGCCGCCAGCGGCGCTGCCGCCAGCGCCCCCGAGCGCTCCCTGCGGCACTCCGCGGGGGCGTCCAGATCGTTCCAGGTGGAGGACGGCGTCCGGGCTCGGGCGGGCTCCAGCGCCACCAGCACCGCCCCCACCGCCGCCCCCACGCCCCAGGAGACCGGGATGATCAGGCCCCCCTCGACGACCCAGAGCTCCGCCAGGGACAGGTTCCCCCCGCCCGCGAGGGCGTAGCGTGCGTCCAGGAGCGAGGCCACGAGGCCGGCGAGGGTGGCCCCGAAGATCGCCAGGGCCAGCCGGGCGGCCCAGGCGCGAGCGCCGTCGTCCAATGGTGTCATTTTTAACCCTCGGAAACGCGGCGCGCCAGGGGGTGAGCGGCCTCGTAGACGCGCCGCACCGACTCGAGGGAGACGTGGGTGTAGCGCTGGGTGGTGGCCAGGCTGGCGTGGCCGAGCTGTTCCTGGATGGCGCGGAGGCTGGCGCCGCCGTCGAGCATGTGGGTGGCGCAGGTGTGGCGCAGCGCGTGGGGATGGAGGTCCGAGCGACCCGCGCCGAGGGCCCCGTAGCGCTGCACCAGGATCTGGATGCGTCGCACCGAGAGGGGCGCGCCGCGGGCGTTGAGCAGGAGGGCGTCGGAGGGGGAAGCAGGAGAGGTCAGCTCGTGGCGGCGCGCGAGCCAGCGGCGCACGGCCTCGACGGCGGCAGGTCCGACCGGGACAAGGCGCTCGCGGCGTCCCTTGCCGAGCACACGGACCTCGCCCTGGGCCAGGTCGACGTCGCCGATGCGCAGCCCTGCCAGCTCGCTCACCCGCAGCCCTCCGCCGTAGAGCAGCTCGAGCATCACCCGGTCCCGGAGCCCCTCGGCGGTCTCGGTGCTGGGGGTCTCGACCACCTCCCGCGCCGCCTCCACGTTGAGGAAGGTGGGGAGCGGGCGGCGAATCTTCGGCGACTCGAGCATCTTGGCGGGGTTCTTTCGGAGCAGCCTGCGCTTCTCGAGGAAGCGGAAGAAGGCCCGGGTGGAGGCCACCTTCCGGGCCACGGTGGCGCTGGTCACCTGCCGGGCCAGGGAAGATAGCCAGGCTCGTAGCGCGAAGAGGTCGATGCGGTCCACGTCCCCCAGGGCCTCGGGGCTCCGCTCCAGGAGGAATTTCTGGAGCTGCTCCAGGTCGCGGCTGTAGGCCTCGATGGTGTGCGGCGAGGCGTTCCGTTCGGTGCGGAGGTACCCGGAGAACTGAGCGACCGCCTGGACAAAATCCATGAGCCCCTGGGCCCTAGCACCCCCGACAGGACCAGGGCAAGTTCAGAGCTGGGCGCAGATCCCCGGCAGGCAGGTTGCCTTGGCCGCCTCCGGTCGACACCGGAGCCCCTCGACGCAGTCGAAGAGGCAATCCTGCCCCGCCCCGGGCAGCGGCGCGCAGGCGAACCCGCCTCCGCTCGACGGCTGGCAGCTCCCTCCCTTGCCGCACTCGTTCCCCGCGGAGCAGGGGGCCCCCGCCGGGCGCTCCGCCGTGCAGACCCCGCTCCCTCCGTCGCAGTAGAGCCCGTCCTTGCAGATCGCGTCGTTCTGGCAGGGCTCCCCCGCGCCTCGCCTCGGGTTGCAGAAGCTCCCTTCCGGGGTGAAATCGCAGGCCAGCCCCGGCGGATCCTCGGCGCACCGACTGTCGACGGTGCAGGGCTTTCCCTCTCCCGGTAGCGGCCCGCACGTCCCCTCGTTGCACCCGAGCCCTTCCGCGCACAGAAAGGGTCCAAAGAGACCCAATGCGCAGGGCTTCCCCTCCCCGGGCATCGCCTGGCACGTTCCGTCCCCGAAATCGCAGGCCAGCCCCGCCTCGCAGTACACCCCGTCAGCGCAGGGTTGACCCACCCCCGGGGCCTTCACGCACGTCTCGCCGCTGCAGTACAGCCCTGCCTCGCAGTCCTCCGCCGAGGCGCAGGCGGCCCCGACGGAGCCCAGCGGAACGCAGGAGCGCGGCGCTGCGCAGAGCCCGCCCTGGCCGCATCCCTCGGCCTGGGAGCAGAGCGAAGGGGGGTCCGCACAAACCCCCTTCGCGCAGACGAGCCCCGCCGCGCAGGCCTCCGTGGCGGAGCAGGGCTGCCCCTTGGCCACCGGAGCCCGGCAGGCCCCCTGGACACACAGGAAACCTGCCCCGCAGCCGCTCACCTCGACGCAAGGAGCGCCATCGACCCCGGGAGGAGCGCAGGTTCCCTGAAGGCAGGCGAGCCCCACCGCGCAGACGGCCCCGGAGCAGGGCTCCCCCGGCCCGGGGAGCGGCTTGCAGGTGCCCTGATCGCAGAAGCCGTCGCCCCCGGCGCAGAGCGGGAAGGAGCAGGCAGCCCCGAGGGGCTCCTTGCCGCCGAACCAAGGGTCACAGCCCGCGTCCTCCAGCGCCGGGCGCAGCGCCTCGCACCCCGGGGCCGACCCGGCCAGGGCATCGATGCAGGCACTTGCCCGGTTTTTCCATACAACCGCAGAGCCCTTGGCCACCGCGTCGGTGAGGAAGGAGTAAGCCCCGAGGCACTTGGCGACCTGGGTCTGCACGCAGGCAGGCTCGTCGAGGGATCCGCCAGGGAGCAGCACCCCGCAGGAGCATGCGACGGCGCGGTCGCAGAGGAGCTCGGCGAAGGGACGGCAGTAGTCTTTTTCGACCTCCCCCGGGACATCGGAGGTTCCGGCGGCTCCGGCAGCCCCGGCGCCGGAGGCCCCCGCCTGGCCTGCGTCGCCGCCGGCGCCGCCTTGCCCCGCGG
>CAZSDX010000766.1:0-2767 GCA_964605685.1 uncultured Polyangiaceae bacterium | reverse complement strand
AGGCAGCGGCGGGAGCGGCGCGGGTGCGGGCGGCAGCGGTGGCGGGACGGCGGGGAGCGGAGGGGCGGGCGGCGGTGGGAACCCGGACGCGGTGGATCCGACGAAGGCGCCGGCGGTGGAGCTGGTCACCTGGAAGGGGAAGCTGACGCCGGGGTTCCAGGGGCTGGCCATCGAGGTGACGAGGCCCAAGGAGGTCTCGGGGAAGCTGCCGCTGGTGGTGTTTGCGCACGGGTTCCAGCTCGGGGTGGACGACTACAACCAGACGCTGCAGCACATCGCGAAGTTTGGCTACGTGGTGGCGTCCGTCGACTTTGCGGGGAGCTTCCTCGACCAGGATCACTACGCCCCGGTCGAGTCGATGAAGATGGCCATCGAGCTGCTCACCAAGAGCCCCCCGGCGGAGGTCGGCGACATCGTGGATGCGGACAAGATCGCATCCATGGGGCATTCGCTGGGAGGCAAGGGAGCGATCTGGGCGGCGCTCGATCTGCCCCAGCTCAAGGCGGTGATCGCCCTGGACCCGGTGGACGACGATCCGAGCCCGTTCCCCAACCCGTCGCCGAAGCGTCCCTCGCTGGCCCCCGAGCAGATGGGGAAGCTGAAGATCCCGGCGCTCTACTTCGGAGCCCAGCTCAGCGCCACCGGCGGCACCCCCTGCGCCCCCAAGGCCAGCAACTCCTGCACCTTCGCCTCCTCGACGCCCGCCGCGGTCTTCTCCCGGCACTACTCCCTGGAGCAGTTCGGGCACATGCAGTTCCTCGACAACTCGTCGTGCCTCACCTGCCTCACCTGCGCCAAGGGGTCCGCCGCCCAGGAGACCGCAGGCAGGACCTTCTTCCGGGCCCAGGCGGTGGCGTTCCTGGAGGCGCAGCTCCGGGGCAGCGCGGATCACGCCGCCTACCTGGACGCCGCCGCCGGCAAGGCCGCCGGGGGCAACGTCATCCTGGATAACGCCGAGCAGACCGCCTTCTGCAAGCCCTGAGCGGGGCCTGGCGGGCGGGGCCACCCCGGGGGGAGATTTCTCCGACCTCGCGGACCTGCTAGACCAGCCGGACCCCGATGGATTCCCTCGATCTTCCTCTGCTGTGCCGGCGTGCCCGCGACGCTAGCCGTCGCCTCGCCACCCTCGACGGAGCGACCCGCAACGGCGCCCTCCGGAGCATCGCCGAGGCGCTGCTTTCCCAGCAGCAACCGCTCCTGGAGGCCAACCGCCTCGACACCGAGCGCGCCCGCCAGGCGGGGACCAGCGAGGCCCTCGTCGACCGGCTCGCCCTCGACGGGAAGCGGCTCCAGGCGATGGCCCGGGGCGTTCTCGACGTGGCGGCGCAGGTCGATCCGGTGGGCGAGGTCACCGGGATGAGCCGCCGCCCGAACGGGCTGCTGGTGGGGCAGGTGCGCGTCCCCCTGGGGGTCGTGGCGATGATCTACGAGGCCCGCCCCAACGTGACCGTCGATGCCGCCGCCCTGACCCTCAAGAGCGGCAACGCGGTGCTGCTCCGGGGAGGCTCCGACGCGCGCTCCTCCAACGAGGCGCTGGGGAAGGTGCTCCGGCAGGCGGTGCGGGAGGCGGGGCTCCCGGAGGATTCGGTGCAGATCCTGCCGCCCCTCGACCAGGAGGCCACCCGGGTGCTCCTCGCCCAGTCGGGGCTCATCGATCTGGTGATCCCGCGAGGAGGGGAGCGGTTGATCCGCTTCGTCACGGAGAACGCTCGCGTCCCGGTGATCCAGCACTACAAGGGGGTCTGCCACCTCTACGTGGACGAGGGCGCGGACCTCGACGTGGCCCTTCGTCTGGTCGAGAACGGGAAGGTCCAGCGCCCCGGGACCTGCAACGCCACCGAGTGCCTGCTGGTCCACCGGGCCGAGGCCGCCGCGCTGCTCCCCCGGGTCGCCGCCCGCCTGACGGAGCTCGGTGTGGAGCTCCGCGCCTGCCCCGCTGCGCTCCCCCTCCTGCCCGGCGCGAAGGCCGCCACCGACGACGACTGGGGCCAGGAGTACCTGGAAAAAATCCTCGCCATCCGGGTGGTGGATTCCTTCGAGGGCGCCCTCGATCATGTGGCCCGCTTCGGCTCCAACCACAGCGAGGCCATCTGCACGCGTTCCTACGAGCGAGCCCAGCGCTGGCTCCGGGAGGTCGACGCGAGCTGCGTGCTGGTCAACGCCTCCACGCGCTTCAACGACGGGGGCGAGCTGGGCCTCGGCGCCGAGATCGGGATCTCCACCTCCAAGCTCCACGCCTACGGTCCCATGGGCGCCCAGCACCTCACCACCCTCAAGTGGATCGTCCAGGGCGACGGTCAGATCCGCGGCTGAGCGATGTTCCGCCTCGATCTCTCCGCCCCGGACGCTCCCCGGGTCCTCTATACCTCCGAGGATTACGTCCCCGCCTTCCGGGCCGTCTCCGACGCTGGCCTCACCGCCGACCGCTGGTGGATCGACGCCGGCGAGACCCACGAGGAACGCTCCCTCCACACCGCCGCTCTTCGCCCCTGGTCCGAGGAGCAGCGCTCCACGCTCGCCGAGGCGCGCGCCCTCGCCGGGCAATTCACCCGCCAGCACCGCCGCGCGCCCTCCCCCGACCGCGAGGACGACCTCGCCTGGTTCGATGGGGCCTGGTGGGAGGCCCACCCGGATCAAAACCCCCTCCTCGACCTGGAAGCGGAGCGCCTCCACAAGCTCGCTCGGTGCGTTTTTCTCGTCCCCCCCGGCCCTCCTCTTCCTGAAGGGCAGAGGGGACCTCACCCCCCCGGCCCCCCTCTCCCTCAAG
>CAZSDX010000765.1:0-2775 GCA_964605685.1 uncultured Polyangiaceae bacterium | reverse complement strand
CGGCGCTGGCGGCGGGGCTGGCGGGGCTGGCGGTGGGGGCCCACGGCGCGGCCCGGTGGATCGAGGCCGAAGAGCCGCGGACCGGGGCCGGGTGGGGGCGCGACGCCTTGCTGATGGCGACCTTCTGCTTCGCCTCCTGGCACGTCGCCCGGGCCTCGGGGGGGGTGCTCCGACCCACGCTCTCCTCGACCTTCGCCGGAGTCGGCGCCCTGGCGGTGGTGGGGCTGGTGTCGGTGCATGCGGCCTGGAAGGAGGCGAGCGCGCGCCACGTGTAGCTCGCCACGGTGGCCACCTACGGGGTGCTCCGGGTGACGACGGGGCGCGAGCTACCGCCGGAGGCCGACGCGATCTTCGCGCTGGCCCTGGGCTTTGTCCTGGTGGGGGTGACGGTGCTGGCGCGGCGCGCGAAGCTGCCGCCGGTGGCCCGGGCGACGCGGCTGTTCGCGGCGCTGCTGCCCCTGGGCGTGGCCCTGGCGCTGGGCAACGAGCAGGGCTACGAGAAGGCCGCCGGGGCGCTGGGGTCCGCGATGCTCTACGGGGCGCTGGCGTGGGTGGAGCGCAGCCGGTTCCTGGGGGCGCTGGGGGCCATCGCGGTGAACCTGGCGCTGCTGCTCAGCGCCCTGGCCACCGGGATCGACGGGCTGGAGATCTACCTGGCGCCGCTGGGCCTGTTCCTGCTGGCCCTGGGGCACCTCTTCGCCGCCTCGCTGGAGAGGCCCTTGCGCCAGTGGCTCCGGGTGCTGGGCTCGCTGCTCCTGTACCTGCCGGCGGGCTGGTCCATCACCTTCCAGCTCGGCCTGGCCCCGGACGCCCGCTACCCGGTGGTCTTCGGGCTGGTCTGCCTGCTGGGGGTCGCCGTCGGGATGCTTCTCCGCATCCGGGCCTACCTGGTGCTGGGTAGCGCCTTCCTGGTGCTGGACGTGCTGGCCAACCTGCTCCACGCGGGCCTGCGCAACCACCGCCTCGGCTTCCTGCTGCTGTCGGGGGCGGGGCTCTTGATCCTCGGCGGCATGGTGTTCTCCACGCTCCAGCGCGAGGTCGTCCAGGGCCTGGTGCGCCGCTACCGGGCCCGCATCGCCTCCTGGGATTGAGGTGACACCGGAGTGACGCCGGAGGGACCGACGGACCTCCTCCTCGGTCGTCGACACCCAATACGGACGCTGCTAGGGCAACGCGCCATGCGCTGCCGGAGCCTCCTGATCACGAGCGCCATCCTGCTGGTCTCCTCGCAAGCCCACGCCGTGCGCCCCTTCATCACGGACGACGCCCGTGTCGTCGGAGATCGCGCCGCCCAGGTGGAGAGCTGGCTACGCCTCAACAGGAAGATCCAGGAGCACTGGGTGGCGGCGGCCATCGGGCCCGTGGAACCCCTGGAATTCTCCCTCGGGATGGTCCACGGCCTCGCGGAGAGCGAGTACACGCTCGCGGCCCCCTTGCTCCAGCTCAAGGCCCTCGCCCGGGAGACCACGCCCGGCGCGATCTGGCCTGGCGTCGCGCTGGTGGCCGGCTCCCTGGGCCCCTACGGGACCGGCGAGCTCAAGGGGGAGATCTGGGACAACTTCGGGTACCTCGCGTTCTCCGAGTCCCTCGACAGCGAGGACCATTTCCTTTTCCACCAGAACCTCGGCCTGCTCCTCACCCGGGGAGATCGCGGGCCCAGGCCACAGATCACCTGGGGGGTGGGGACGCAGATCCACCTGCTCCGCGGCCTGCATTTCGTCGGAGAGGTCTTCTCTGGGGACCCCTACGCGACGACGTCCAGCGGGGCCTTTCAGGTGGGCGGGCGTCACTTTCTCTCCCGCTTTGTCCAGCTCGACGCGACCGTCGGCCGCGGGCTCTGGGGGGGAGATGCGCGCCTGCCCCTCTGGGGGTCCGTGGGCATCCGCATCGCAAGCGACCCGCACTGGTTCTTACCCCCCTGCGAGGGCCCCACCTCCAGCCCGAGGCCCCCGGGACGGCGGGCCTGTGCCGTGGGACATGGTGGATCGACCGTGAGTCGAACACGGACAGCTCGTGTATCAGACGAACCAGGGGAACCGCCCCGTCTCGATCCGAGAAAGACAGCAGAAACCGTGGGTCCCGGGCCAGGGAATCGAACCCTGATCTTCGGCTTCAAAGGCCGCGGCCCTCACCGTTGGACGAGCCCGGAGCATGGGGTCGAGCGCCAGGGAGTTGCACCCTGCCGCCGGGACTTATAAGGCCCCGCCGCTCGACGGGAGCCGCGCTCGACGTGGCGGAAGACGGAGGACTCGAACCTCGCACCTCGGGGGTGCGCACCGGGTAGCAACCGGGCCTGGTGCCTCACCAGTCCATCTTCCAGGGGCGGAGAGCGGAGGGGTCGAACCCCAGGCCACAGGGGCCCGCATTGTTTTCGAAACAAGCCTGGACGCCGGTCCAGCTCACTCTCCGGGGGGACACGAGCAACGCTCGCGGAAGAGAGCCGGGGACTCGAACCCCACACCCGCGGCGGGGTGCCCATCGCTTTCAAGGCGCGGCCGGGGGCCTCCCCGGTTGACTCTCCGTGGCGGAAACAGGTGGACTCGAACCACATACCCTCGCGGGTACACACCGCTTTCCAGACGGGTCCGGGGCCTCCCCGGTGCCGTTTCCATTGGTCAGAGCGAGTGGAATTGAACCACCGACCTCACCCACCCCAAGGGTGCGCGCTACCCCTGCGCCACGCTCTGAAGAGACATATTGTAGATGGATTCCATACAGATGAGCCGCCTGCCGGGGCAGGCCGGCTCTCGCCGGCCCCGGGGGCGCCGGGCGCCG
>CAZSDX010000764.1:0-2794 GCA_964605685.1 uncultured Polyangiaceae bacterium | reverse complement strand
CCTCGGGGGCGCCGCCCGGGGGGCGATGATCCGCGTGCTGGCCCCGGGGGAGCCCGAGTCGGACCCGGCGGAGTGCGTCGGCGGGCTGGAGAACCGGGGGCTCCGCTTCGAGCTGCTCCGGCGCTCCCAGGCTCGGCGCGGCGACGAGCAAGGCGGCGCGCGGCGCATCTCCGAGCTGCGCCGGGAGGCGTCGAGGCTGCTGCTCCTCCCCCGCGTCGAGCAGGTCAAAGAGCAGCTCGCCTACCTGCTGGCGCAGATCAACTACGGGACCCCGGGCTCCCGGGATCGGAGATCCTCCCAGGAGATCAGCGAGCTTCAGGCGGACCACCACCGGCTCCAGGCGGACTACCAGGCGCTCACCAGCGCGCTCCAACACCTGGAGACCACCGAGGAGCTGGCCCTGACCGCCCTGTTCTCCGGCCAGCCGGTGGAGGAGCTGCTCGAGGAAGCAGAGATGGCGGGGCGCCAGGCACGCCAGTCGGCGGTGCGCGTCCTGCTGGCCATGGAACCACGGCGGAACGCGATCACCCTGCGGCTCTTCGAGGTCAGCGGGGAGGAGGCCCTCTCCTGGTGGTTCACCACCATGACCCCCGTGCTCAAGGCGCGCTCCTGGGAGGTGGTCTGCCACGTCCAGGACGACCCCTGGCCCTACGCGGGCTACTGGCCGAGGGCCTCGCGCCGCTGGGGGCCACCGCGGTCGCTGGAGGAGGTGGGTCTTTGCCTGCGGGGGGGAGAGAGAGACAAGCGTCCCCGGGCGGTGCTGCTCTGCTGCCGCGGGCCGCTGGCGGGCGTGCTCCTGGCGCTGGAGGTGGGGGTTCACCGCTGGCTCCTCCCGGGTGGGAGCGACGAGCGGCCGACCCTGTCGATCAGCCCCGTGGCGATGCGAGCTACGCTGTCCGACGCGGAGTGGAGCCGCCCCGAGGTCATGCCCCCGCAGGCCTCGCTGATCGAAGAGGGAAAGCGGACGAAGCCGCTGCGCGATTTCGACGTCCCCGCCGGCAAGCTCGCCGCGCAGGGCAAGATCTACGGCTGCAAGCCCGCCACCTTTGTCGAGATCTTCGACGATGTGGTGCTGGATCTCCTGCTCCGCTACGAGACCTCGGACCTGGATCGGGACGCCCTCTTCGCCGCCCCCCTCGACGAGAAGCCGTCCGAAGACTGAGGGGCGTCCTCAGGGCACGGGCGAGAACTCGTCCCAGCCGTGACGGCGCAGGTAGTTCCGCCAGACACCCTCGCAGGCGGCGTTGTAGCGACAGCCCGCGCACTCGGGGCGCTTGTCCCGCTGGAACTCGTCGAGATCCCGGCGAGTGACGAGCACCAGCCCCCTGCCCTTGCCTTCCTGCTGGCGCTCCTGGCTCATGGCGGTAGGCAGATCGGCGATCTCCGCCAGGTCGAAGTGCCGGTAGCGCTCGACGTAGCCCCGGTTGAAATCGGGGATCTTCTCCGTGGTACAGAGGGGGATATCCACCAGGAATGCCTGGGCGTCCGGCTCCTCGTCGAGCAGGGCCCGGAAGGACGCCGCGATCTCGGTGTACCGGGGGAAGATCTGCTCGAAGAAGGTGTTGGCCCGCCCGTTGGCCTGCATCACGTTGAAGACCACCTGATCGACCCCGCGACCCCGCAGGAAGCGGTAGATGTCGAGGAGGTACGGCAGGTTCCTTCCAGTGACCACCGTGCTGGTGTGCAGCTCGACGCCGAGGCGCTTCACCCTGGCGATCACGTCGAGCCCCGCCACCGTCTGCTCGAAGCTCTCCGGCGTGCGCGTCAGCCCCTCGTGGAGCTTCTTGGTGTGGCCGTGGATCGAGATGTAAAAACGGTTCATCCCCGCCCGCAGGAGCTGCGCCGTGTAGGGTGCGTAGCCGAGGCGGCGGCCGTTGGTCATCACGCTGATGCGCCGGTAACCGAGGGCCTTCCCCCAGGCCGCGTAGGTCGGGAGGTGCTCGTTGGTGGTCGGCTCGCCGCTGGTGAAGCAGACCTCCTCCGCGCCGCGGCTCTGCTCCAGCATCCAGCGGACGCGCTCCGGCGTCATCGCGGAGTTGTTCACGTAGCGAGCATCCCGGTCCTCCTCCATGCAGAAGACGCAGTTGTTGTTGCACACCGCGCCGATGCTGATGTGGAGGCGCTCGCCCTGCTGCTGGATGCGCTCGATCACCCCCCCCGAAGGGGGCGACGGGCTCGTCGGATCACCAGGAGCCGTGGCTGCCATGGCTACCGTGGCTGCCGTGGCTGCCGTGGCTGCCGTGGCTGCCGTGGCTGCCGTGGCTGCCGTGGCTGCCGTGGCTACAGTGCTGCGCCGGGAGCACCCCATCCCCGGGGCTGTCAAAGCCCGGCTGGTTGTCCGCCTCTGTCTTCGCGCGCTCCACAAGGGAGTGCTCGTCGCGAGACAGCATGCCGGAGGCCTTGCGCTCGAAGCTCGGGAGATCGTCGGAGTCGTTTTGCGAAGCCATGGGATGCTCGGAGGTGATGGCCAGAAGGCAGGTCCGACCTCCAGTGTGCCGGAAGGATGACCCTCCTGTCCACACGCCTTAACCGTTTCCGTGTCGGAGGGCGCCCCAGCGACCAGGGCCACCCCAGCGCCAGCCCGACCTCCCCGAAGCGAAAACGCTCCCCCCCCATCCCCTCCCCCAGCCGCCCGTACACCTCCGCCACCCCGATCGTCAGCACCACCCTCCCCTGGATCCCTCCCTCGAACGACCCTCCTCGACGCACCGCGAAAAATCCGCCGTCCACCCCCCCCCCCCCCCCCCCCCCCCCCCGCCCCCCCGGCCCCCCCGGCCCGGGAGGGCCCCAAACC
>CAZSDX010000763.1:0-2796 GCA_964605685.1 uncultured Polyangiaceae bacterium | reverse complement strand
AGGGGGCTGGTGTGACCAGGCGGGGGGGTTGGCGTGATCGGGCGGGGGGTTGGTGTGACCAGGCGGGGGATCAGGTTGCCGGGGTCGGCTTTTTTTCGTTGTTTTTTGTCCTTCGCATGGTGGAGAGGGAGCGAAAAAGCTTGCTCAGCTCGGGCTCGTTACGGAACGCATAGCGGGCACACTCGCGGATCTCCTCGGTGGCTTCGCGCAAGTACCAGTAGGCGCGGTTCCGCAGGGCGATGGCCTGGCGAGATTCTTCCGTCCCGACACGCTCTGCGCTCTCGTCCTCGGTGGCCTCTTCGAGGGCAGAGGCCAGGCTGGCGAGCTGTTCGTCAGCTTTCTCGGGGAGCGCTGCACGGTGGAGCTGCTCCTGGTGCTTTTTCACCAGCGGTGTGAGCTTCTTGAGATCGTCGATCAGATCCGCAAGCCCTGAGCCCTCGACGATGCGGTTGAGCTTGGCCTGGGTGGTAGCATCCTGGGTGGCGAAGTGGCGCAGCGCAACGATGGCCTCGGAACGAAGCTCCTCGGCCTGCTTACGGAGCTTCTTTCGCTGGGTCGGGAGCTGGAGCTTCCGTACCGATGCCCACTGAAGCTCGGCTGCGTCCAGCCGTGCGATTCGCTCTGGCAGGTCGGTGAGGAACGCTTCGTCCAGGCGTGAGCGCTGCAAGATACGCTGGCCAAGCTTCTTGAGGAGCCCCTGGAGCTCCCGGGCGTCCTGGAGGATGACGGCGACCGGAAGGTCGATGGGAGCCTCGTAGGAGGCATCCAGCGCGAGAAGATCCAGGCCAGCAGGAGCCTTCTGGGTCACCTTGGTAGATTTCTTCTTGGAGGTCTTCGAGCCTGCTTTTCCCGGGGTGGGAGCCTTCTCGCGGGCTGGTTTGGCTCGGCGGGTTTTGCCTGTCCTGGTCGTGGCCATCGTGGTGAGGATGGTAAGGGTGGCCCCCCGGAGCGCAACAAGGAAACACGCTCCCCGTCCCCGTGCTCGTGCCCGTCCCCGTCCCCGTGCTCGTTTGTCGTGGCCGTGGCCGTGCTCGTGCCCGTCCCCGCTCCGCTCCGCTCCCCCCTCTGCCCTTCAGGGAGAGGGGGGCTGGGGGGGTGAGGTCTCCTCGCCAGGTACACCACCGCTCCGATCAACGCCGCCGTCGCCGGTCCCACCGCGACGAAGCCGACCCACCAGGCGCCGAGGGCTCCCTTGGCGACGGTCACCGCGGTCTCGGAGGTGATCGGCGGGAGATCGATCCCCAGGATCCGCGCGCCGAGGGCCACCTCGCCCCAGACCGCCAGCGGGAGCAGCGGGCCGAAGGTGACGTTGGTGCCCAGCACCGCCAGCGCCCTGTTGAGGCGGAGCGCCGTGGCCAGCGCCGCGGCCGCCAGCAGGTGGAGCCCGACCAGAGGCGAGGTTCCGATCAGCGCGCCCAGCGCCACGGAGAGGGCAAATTCATGGGGAGAAGCGCGCTCCTCCAGCGCTCGCTTCAGCAGCCCCCTCGCCCGCTCCAGGGCCTTCACGGCGGCGTCAACCTCCCCCGAGCCGCTGCCGTAGGAAGAGCCCGAGCCCCTCGAGGATCGGGTACGGGATCTCGTGCTGCCCCGGGAATCCCCGAAAGGTGACCTGGGCTCCCCGCTCGCTCAGCAGCCCCCGGAGCGCCTCGGCCCCGGCGTAGGGCAGGATGGGATCGTGGCGCCCGTGGGACTGGTACACCGCGAGGCGAGGGGCCCGGAGCGCGGCGGCCTCGCGCCAGCGCTCCTCGCAGAGCAGCGTCCCGGAGAGCACCGCCAGGCCCGCGAAGGGCTCGTCGGCGTGGAGCGCGACCTCGGTGGTGAGCATCGCCCCCTGGGAGAAGCCCCCGAGCACCAGGCGCGCCGGCTCGACGCCGTGGTCCTCCCGGAGCGCCCGGAGGCAGCCACGAAGGGCGTCCGCGGCCGCCGGCATCCCCTCCGGGTACTCGGAGGCAAGCTCCCGGTGGAGCCCCCGCATCATGGCGAGCTGGAGCCGCATCATGTCGATGTTCCACCAGGCGCGCCCGCCCATCCCCAGACCAGGGTCGATGGCGAGGGGCGCCTCGGGGAAGAACCACCGGAGCCCCGGGACCGCGTCCACCACCCGGTGCAGCGGCACCAGGTCGTCGCCAGGCGCCCCGAAGCCGTGGCAGAGCAGGATGGCCGGCCCCTCCCCACCGCCGTCGCCGTCCGTACCGCCCACCGCGCGGACCCGCAGCGAGCCGAGGGTGAGCAGCTTCACGAGGCGCCCCGCAGGGGGATGGGGCGCCCGAGCTTCCTCGACAGCGCGGCGGACAGGGCGTCGTGCAGCTCCTCGTGGGGGGGCTTGCTGCTCACCCAGCGCGAGCCGTCCTCCGAGGGGTCGAAGTGCCAGGCGGCGCGCTCGGCGGCCATCCAGATCTGGCGCGCGGCGCGGTGGCTGTTGACCACGTAGTCAGGGCCGTCCTCGAAGGAGATCTTCAGCACCCCCAGCTCCAACTCTGCCTCGATGTCGAGGGCATCGAGGGCGCCGAGCAGGTTCCGGAGCGTCTTGTCCGCGAGGAGATCGAAGCGTGCTTCGTCCATCCGCGGACCCTACCACGCCGCCCCCGCCAGGGAAGGGGGGCCGCTCAGAGACCGACCTGGGGGTCCATCGGCAGCCCGAGGAGCTGGGCGCGGAGCGGACCCACCAGGAAGGTCGATCCGACAGCGACCACCAGCCCCCCCCGACCCACCCGCTGGCGGGCCAGGGCCAGGGCCTCCGCCGGGGACGAGGCGACCTCGCCGGGCAGGTGCGCCTGGAGCGCCGGCGGCGGCGCG
>CAZSDX010000762.1:0-2807 GCA_964605685.1 uncultured Polyangiaceae bacterium | reverse complement strand
GGGCTCGGGGGGCGAGGCGGGGGGCGCAGGGGCCGGAGGGGCAGGGACGACCTGCAATTTCACGACCGGCTCGAGCACGGGGATGCGGGTGGCGAACCTGGTCCCGTCGACGGCGCGCTACGACGTGTGCATCAAGCCCAAGGCGGCGGCGGACTACGCCGGGGTGGTGCCTGCGTTCCGGGGCGGCGCCGGGTGCTCTGGGGGGCTCGGGTACAAGCAGGTGAGCGCGGGGATCGATCGGCAGGCGGGGATCTACGACGTGAAGTTCATCGCCGAGGGGGCGACGGACTGCGGGGATCCAGGCGTCGCCACCCTGGAGACGGTCTCGGTGAAGACCGGGACGATCACCGACGTGTTCCTGATGGGCGAGGCGTCCTCGCCCATGCTGGTGGCGCTGGAGGAGAGCAAGCCGGCGGCGCAGTACAACACGGCGTTCCGGTTCCTGCATGCGGCCAAGGGGGTCGATCCGGTGAACGTGGTGCTGGCGGAGGGGATCGAGCCTCCGTCGGGCTACACCCAGTTCATCTTCGAGAACCTGGGCTACAACCAGCTTCCCACGGCGTCGCCCTTCGAGAAGGTGGACGCCAACGGATACCTCCAGATTGCCCTGTTTGGCTCGACGCTGAACGTGGGTGTCGACAGCGTGGGTGGCACCGAGGCGAGGCTGATCCGGCCGGCGGTCTTCGCCTCCGACGCGGTGCTGTCGATGTTCCTCGTGGGCACGGCCTCGGACCCGAAGTACCCCCAGGAGCTGATCCTCTGCGACTCGCTGCAGAACGACCCGGCGACGCCTTACCTGGCGCTCTGCAACGGGGGGCAATCCTTCAAGCAGCCGGTACGGCTTTCCACCTTCAACGCGGCGCTCACCGGGGTCTTCGCCCAGAACGAGACCGAGCGGAGGCCGGAGGTGATCAAGGCCATCGCCGGGGCCGAGGTTGACGTGCTGTGCGTGGGCGAGGCGTGGGCGCAGGCGGATAAAGACGCCATCAAGGACGCGGCGAAGGCGAAGTTTCCCCACCAGTACAGCTTCACGAGCGACGAGAAGACGCCTCTGTACGACGCCACGGCGCAGGACGGGGAGATCCCTCCGCCGTACGACGCGCCCCCCTGCGGCGCCGCCGACGAGGCCAAGCTCAACACGCTGGTCGACTGCATCAAGGCGAAGTGCTCCACCGATCCCCAGAGCGAGGAGGCCACCACCATCCCCGGCTCCTGCGCGTCGAGCGCCCAGGGCTGCCAGTCCTCCTTTGCCACCCTGCTCTTCGGGAACAAGAGCTGTTACACCTGCGCCCTCGATCACCTCCAGTCGTACCAGACGATGGCGTACACCCGCGACGCCTGCACCAAGCACAACGACCGGCGGTATACGTACAGGGGCGACAACCCGCAGATCCTCCTGTCCAAGCTGCCCATCGTGGCCTCCGAGGCGTTCATGCTCCCGGCGTCGGAGTGGCGCGTGGCGGTGCTGCGCTCGACCCTGAAGCTCGCGGGGGGCGGGCTCTTCGACGTCTACTGCACCACCCTGACGACCCCCGTCGACAGCCTGACCCGCCCGTACACCGGCCAGTACGGCGACGGAAAGACCGGCATCGCCGCCTGGAACGCGGAGAACAAGCTCCAGGTTCAGAAGCTGGCCAAGCTGGTCAAGGAGAAGTCCGCCTACCGTCGCGCGATCGTCCTGGGCGAGTTCTACGCGGGGCCCGACGCCAAGGACGGGGCCACCCAGGTGCTCAACCCCTACACCCCGGAGAGCTGGCAGGCGCTGCTGGCCAGCTTCGGCGTGGGGAGCGCCCCGGGCTACAAGCCGGCCTGCACCTTCTGCTCCACCAACCCGCTGGTCGGCGGCACCTTCAACTACTGGGCGAGCCACCTGCTGACGCACAACGTCTCCGTCGTGGACGCGAGCGACTCGAAGGTCCTGTTCACCGAGGCGTTCATCCCTGTCTCCCTCGGCGAGCCCCCGACCCCCACGGACATCCCGCTCTCGCGCCACTACAGCTTCAGCTCGGTGATCCGCTTCGACCCCTGAGCGCGAGGCGCTGACCGCGATCCGTCACCTGGACGGAGCCCCGAATCCACCGTCGCCGCGGGGCCGACGCGGGGGTGTGGCGAGAGGTTTACGGTCTTCTCAGGGGGCTGTCACCGCGCATCCCTACCTTCGGAGGTGACACCGAAGGAGGTGACCGTGGCGTACCAGGTTCGTAACCTAGAGAACGGCGATTTCCCGGCGCTGATGCGCATGGAACGGGAGATCTTCGGCGCGGCCGGGGAGGAGGTGCTGGGACCCTACTACGTGCGGCTCTGCTGCGACTTCTTCGCGCCGACCTGCTTCCTCGTGCTCGACGAGGGGGAGCCCGTCGGCTACCTGCTGGGCTTCCTCAAGGGTCGGGAGGCGTACTGCTCCACCCTGGCGGTGGCCCCCTCTCACCAGGGAACCCGGGCCGTCCACCTGCTGATCCGCGCCTTCGTCCGCACCATCATCGACCAGGCCGACGTCTGCTGGTTCACCGTCAGCGAGGACAACCAGGCCGCCCGCGGCCTGCACCAGACCCTCGGCGCCACCGAGGTCGGCCTCCGCCACGACTTCTACGGCCCCGGCGACACCCGCATCGTCTCCTGCATCGACCGGGAGGCGTTCCAGCGGCTCCGCCAGCGCTACGAAAAACTCGGGCTCGTGCCGCCGCGCCCCGCGCCCCGCCCGCTGCTGGAGGCCGCGCCGTGACGACGCTGGAGATCCTGGCTCCTGCGCCGTGGGCCCCCCATCGCCCCGCGGAGCTGGCCCTCCGCCGGGCCCTCCGCCTCGCGGG
>CAZSDX010000761.1:0-2821 GCA_964605685.1 uncultured Polyangiaceae bacterium | reverse complement strand
CTTCCCCGCCCCGCTCGGCCCCGCCGCCAGAACCCCGCGATCCCCCACGGCGATCAGCGCCGCATGCGCGACGGCGAAGGGCTCCCGGCCGGAGCGATCCACCAGCGCCGCCGCCAGTGCGCCCATCGCCGCCACCGGGGTCTCCACCCGCGCCCGGTAACCGCCCTCCGCCGGAATCACCTCGAAGCCGGGCCCCGCGTACCGGACGCCGTCCTTCCGCAGCGGCCCGGCCTGCCCGGCCTGCGCCACGGTCGTCACCTCCAGCGAGAAGCGAAACCGGGCGATCCCCGGGTGCGCCGCCCGGAACAGAGGCCAGGGCCAGGGCCACGCCGCCGGGGATCCGGCCACCTTCACCGCGAGCGGCCCCCACACCAGCCAGCTCAACGTTCCCCCCCCCGCGGGGCACGCAGGGAGGCCGCGAGCAGGTGAGCCCGGGCGCGCAGCCCGCCCTTCCAGAGCGCCCAGGCGGAGGGCTGCCAGGGAGACCAGAGAACCCGCGGCCAGGCCAGCACCACGGAATACCCCCAGGCATCCGGCGCAGGAAGCGCGTCCCCCCAGGTGAGCACCCTCCCGCCTGGGTCCACGTGGACCGCCCGGTGGATGGCGATCCCGCCGTCAGGCCGACCGACCACCACGAGCTCCCCGACGACAGGGCGGCGCGCCTCGTCCGGTTCCAGGCAGAGCTGCGTCCCCGGGACGATGGCAGGAAACATGCTGCCGCCGAGGGCCAGCAGGGTCACGGCGCGTCCCTCCTCCAGGGAAGCGCGGATCGCCCGCTCGAGCGCCAGCGCTGCGGGTCGTTCCGTCACGGCGCGGACGAGCGAGCCAGCAAGGGGAGCCTCCTGCGGGGGGCTCCCGGGCGCTCGCCGTGGGACATGCGCTCCAGCCAGGCGCGATCCGGCTGGACCCAGGGGAACTGACGGCGGCGCTCCTGATCCTCTTCCGTGAGCACATCCGGGATCGCCTGGAGCACGCCAGGGGACACGATGCGGAAGGGCCCCAGGGCCGGGGAACGCCCAGGATCGCAGCCCTCCGCGGGAGGGTCAAAAGAAACCTTGCCCACGGCGCCCGCGTAGCGAGCGACGGCGGATCGGCAGCCGGAGGGATAGGGGCCGAGGAGGTCCCCGCTCTCGTTGGCGGCGTGGGCGTGGCAGCGCTCGCAGCCGTTGCGGAGATCGCAGTCGCGGCAGCCGTGGACGTGGGCCCAGGTGAGGGAGCGGACGAGCTGGGGGCCCGGACGGCGGTAGAGATCCAGGAAGCGGTTGTCCAGGAGGTTGCCCACAGGGGCGACGATGTCGGTGCAGGGGCGGAGGTCGCCGTTGGACAGGACGGCGACGCCGTCGCGGCAGGCGCCGCAGGTGGGGTCGTGGAGGGTGGCAGAGGGGTCCGGGTCCTGGTCGGGGCTCCAGGGGGGCATGAGGCCAGCGGCGACCAGCTCCTCGGGGGGAGCGAGCATCTCGCGGGAGACCAGGTCGCCGGTCTCGGTGGGGGTGATGTCGAAGGAGGTGACGACGCCCACGGTGGGGCCGAGTTCCGCGGCCAGGCGGCGCACCCGGGGGCCGGCGTCGAGGGAGGCCCGCGTGGTGGGGACCTTGAGGTGGACCCGGAGCCCGGCCTCCACCATGGCCCGGACGCCGGCGAGGGTGCGGGCGTGGGAGCCGGGAACCTGGGTCACCGCGTCGTGCTGGGCCGGGTCGTCGCTGTAGAGGCTGACGTCGACGCCGAGAAGACCGATGGCGCGGAGCTCCCGGGCCAGCTCGGGGGTCATGGTGTAGCCGTTGGTGAACAGGCGCACCGCGAAGCCCCTGGCGCGGGCGTGGCGGAGGATATCGAGCAGGTCGGGGCGCAGCGTGGCCTCCCCTCCGCTGACGTTGAGCAGGACGACCCCGGAGGCAGCCAGGTCGTCCAGGATCGTCTTCACCTCGTCGAGGGACATCTCCCCCTTGCGCCCCTGCACCTGGTAGCAGTGGAGGCAGGCGTGGTTGCATCGATCCGCCACCTGCAGGTGGACCCCGGAGGGGATCCCGGCGGCGCTGGAGATTCGCTGGAGGAGCGCGTGTCCTGGCTGGCCCATGGGTTCTCGCAGGCTAGCATGATGCGCTTCACCCGGTGGCCGTTCACGGGTATCAGCGTGGCGTGGCACCCAAGCTGTCCCCTTCCTCCCGGGTCATCCGCGCTCCGGAGACGGTCTCCCGCGAGATCGACGGCCGGGCCGTGGTCATCCACCTCGAAGACGGTCGCGTCCGCACCCTCAACCCCACCGGGAGCGCCGTGTGGCAGGCCCTCGACGGGCGCCCCCTCGACGCGCTCCTCGCCCACCTGATCGCAGCCTTCCCCGGCGAGCCTCCCGAACGGCTCCGAGGCGACCTCGAGGCCTTCCTCGCCGATCTCCTCGACCGGGGCATGGCGCGGCTCGATCCGGCCTGATCGTGTTCCGGACGCACCTGACCATCGCGGGGCTCCGGCTCCGGCTCCGCGTCCGGGGGCCCTTCGACGTCGCCAGGTTTCGCCACCGCTTCGGCCCTTACGAGTCCCCCGGGCCCGCCGCCCTCGACGGGGAGCTGCTCCTGCACGTCGAGCCCCAGGGCAAGCTCCTGGTCCCCGCCGATGTCCCCTACCCGGGAGTGAAGATCCACGGAACCCCGACCGGCCACAAGATGCTCCGCGAGGGGCTCTCGCTCTGGGTGGGCGCCGACGGAAAGGCCGAGGGGTTCGTGCGAGGGCCCGAGCGGTTCCCTCCCCTCGCCCACGAGGAGGACGGCGGCGCCGCGGAGACCCCGCTGCGCCTGCTCTCCAGCCTGCTCCTGCTCCGGAGCGGGCG
>CAZSDX010000760.1:0-2828 GCA_964605685.1 uncultured Polyangiaceae bacterium | reverse complement strand
GGGCGGCACCGCGGGGGTCGGTGGCACGAGTGGCGCGAGCGGCAGCGGCGGGGCTGGCGGAAGCGCGGGCTCCAGCGGCGCCGCAGGGGCGGGTGCAGAGCCCCTGCCTTACCCGACCCGGAGCGCGTACCGGATCAAGGGGCTCCAGCCGGATTTCTGGCCCAACAAGGACGAGATCTCTGGGAACAACACCGGCGGCGTGGCGATGAACCTGGTGTGGGCCCACTGGGAGCCGGCGCCCAAGGCGGCCCCCTGCGATCCGGCCACAGAGGAGACCTTTGCGGGGCGTTGCTACAAGATCAGTCCCGAGGTCGACGCCGCCATCGCGGACTGGAGCGCCCGGGGACTGGTGGTGACGGCGGTGGTCTACGGGGTCCCCCCCTGGGCCCGCGAGGGGAAGCCCTGCTCCCCGGTCGCCCCCGGCTTCGAGATCTTCTGCTCCCCGAACGACGCCGCGGACTACGGACGCTTCGCCGGCATGCTCGCGGCCCGCTACGACGGGCTCCACGGCCATGGGCGCCTCGCGGACTTCGTGATCCACAACGAGGTCAACGCCAACGACTGGTTCGACATCGGCTGTGGCCAGGGGGTCACCTGTGACACCAAGGCCTGGCAGGACGCCTACGCTGCCAACTACAACGCGGCCTACGATCAGGTGATCGCGCGGCAGCCCCACGCCCAGGTGCTGGTCTCCCTGGATCACCACTTTGGCGCCGAGTTCGACAAGCCAGCGGCGCAGAACCCGCTGCTGTCGGGGATGACGCTGCTCTCGGGGTTGATCGAGCGGGCAGGAGCGCGGAAGGTGCGCGTGGCCTTCCACCCGTACCCGCCGAACCTGCTGGCGCCCCAGTTCTCGCCGGACGATTACCCGAAGGTGACCTACGGGAGCCTGGGGGCGCTGTCCGGATGGTTGCACAAGAATTACCCGGGACGACCCGAGCTATGGGGGCAGCTCCAGCTCACCGAGAGCGGCGTCAATTCGTTGGCGCCGTCTACGCCGGAGGCCCAGGCGGACGGGGTCTGTCGCTCCTTCGTCAACGCGCTGGGGACCCCGGGGATCGAAAGCTACATCTATCACCGCATGAGCGACCATCCGGTGGAGACCGCGGCGGGGCTGGGCGTGGGGCTGCGCAACAGCGACGGCTCCGCCAAGCCGGCCTGGTTCACCTGGGCCCTCGCCAACCGGGAGGACCTCAGTCCGCCGCAGCTCTCCTGCGGCTTCGAGGATCTCCCCCACACCCGGCTGCGGCGGTCCTACCACCCGCAGCGGGGCCACTGGGCCTCCTCGCGGCTCCCTCCGCCGGGCTTCGCGGTCGAGACCTCCTGGCGCCTGCTCCGGGCGGAGGCCCCCGGCACCAAGCTGCTCTTCGAGTGCCGCGTCGGCCAGCACAACCTGCTCTCCCCGGACCCGGGCTGCGAGGGGCAGCTCCCTCTCGGACCTGTAGGGTACGTCCATACGTCCGCAGCGCCCGGCCTCGTGCCGCTCTACCGCTGCCGCGTGGGCGAGGGGCAGGATCACTTCATCTCCTCCGATGCGGGCTGCGAGGGGCAGGCGATGGAGCAGCTCCTCGGCCACGCGCTCCCCTGATGTTCGTTCGCGTTCACGTGTTCGTGTCCGGAACCCGCTCACGGAACCCGGAGGCCGGAGGCCGGGGTCCGGAGGCCGGAAGCCGGAGGCCGGGAGCCGGGAGCCGGAGCCCGGGAGCCGACCGGAGCCCTCCCTCACAAAACGGCGAAAGCCGAGGCTGAGCCCGGCTCAGGGAGGGCACGACTTGGCGTTGACGCAGACGGGAGCGCCCCCGCCCTGGCCAGGGCAGCAGCTATCCCCGCCGCCGCAGGCGTCGTTGCACGGGCAGGTGTTGCACCCCAGCGCCGGCTCGTAGTCCCGACACTGGCCATCCACGCAGACCTCATCCTGGTTGCAGACCTTCCCACAGCCACCGCAGTGCAGGGGGTTGGTACTGGTGTTGACGCACGCCTGGCCGCCGAACTGTCCGCAGGACTGGGTACCGGCGGGGCACTGCTTCTGGCACTGACCGTCGCCACAAGCCGGGTTGGCGTTGGGGCCCGCGAAGGTGCAGATCTGACCGCAGCCGCCGCAGTGCTGGGGGTTCGACTTGGTATCCACGCACTGGGTGCCGCCGCCCGGGCCGATGGCCCCGCAGGGCTGCAACCCGGGGCGGCAGGAGCAGGTGCCGTTGTTGCAGTACTGGGTGTCACCGCAGGTGGTCCCGCAGGCACCGCAGTTGTTCGGATCGTTCTTCAGATCCGCGCAGCCGCCGTTGCACGAGGTTGCCCCCCCCGGGCACACGCACTGGCCGCTGCTGCACGTGGAGCCGGCCCCGCACTTCTTGCCGCAGGCGCCGCAGTTGTCCGCGTCGCTCGAAAGGTCCGCGCACCCGGACGGGCAAACGACCTGGCTCCCGGAGCATGTGCACTGGCCGCTCTGGCAGGTACCATCGCCGCAGCTCTTGCCGCAGGCGCCGCAGTTGTCCGCGTCGCTCGAAAGGTCCGCACACCCGGACGGGCAAGCCACCTGCCCGCCGGGACAGCTGCACACTCCGTCCTTGCAGCTCCCCCCGTCGCCGCAGCTCTTTCCGCAGGTGCCGCAGTTTCCGCTGTCCGTCTTGGTGTCGACGCAGACTCCGTTGCAGGGCGTCAACCCGCCGTCGCAGGAGAGCGGGGTACACTGGCCGCTGGTGCAGGTCTCGTCCGCCTTGCACTTCTTGTTGCAGGCACCGCAGTTGGCCACATCGCTCGACAGATCCGCGCACCCCGCCGGACAGGCCACGAGCCCCGCGCTGCACCCCGCCGCGCCCGCAGACCCC
>CAZSDX010000759.1:0-2832 GCA_964605685.1 uncultured Polyangiaceae bacterium | reverse complement strand
TTGAAGAGGACGACTACGATAACGCAGGCGATCTGGATCTCAGGGTCTACAACGCCTGTGCTGGTACTGGATACAACACCACGATCAAGTCCGATCTCTCGTACGATGTAAAAAGTAGGGTGAACGCGGTTCCCGCCGACGCCATCACGCAAGCCCCACACTGCTGGGGAGTCAAGGTGAACGCCGCCCACGTCCCCACCGGACAGACCCGTAAATTCCACCTGGCCTGGTACTGGCACAATCAGTCCCCTTCCCAACATTGAGGAATCCCATGAAATCCAAGTTGCTCCTTTTTCTCCCTCTGGTCGCCTGGCTCGGTTGCAGCGGTCGTGATGATAATAATGCCGATGGCAACAAGCGTGGTGACCTGTCCTCGGTCAGCCCTTCCACCGGGGGCGCGGCGGGCGTAGGCAACGGCGGTACTGGAGGTTCCTCCGGACAAGGTGGTTCCCAGGCAGGGACCGGTGCCGCGGCTGGCGCAAGTGGCGGGAGCACTGTGGCCACCTCCTGCGAGACCGCCCCGGTGCAATCCCTTGAGCCTTGTTCCGATTGTGTGCCTTTCGAGGGGTTCTACATCGATCTCGTCAAGAAATGTAAGATCCAAGGAATCGTCGGATGCTTCTCTGAATCCGTGAAGGGGACCGGTGAGATGAATGACTGTCTGGGGGTCATGAAGGAAGGGAACCTGATCGCCTGTCTCTGTCGTGGCACGGTGATGCACGTCCCTCCTGGATCGGGTCTGGTACAAGAAGCAGATCCACTTTGCTTCCAGAAAGAAACTCTTCCAACGTGCGAATAGAAGGCTCCAGGACGCGCCCGATGCGCGCTCCACCAAACGCCGGATGATCGAGGCAGGCGTTCCCGTTCGCCAGCAGGATATCGATCTCCTTCCAACTCGGTGCCGTCCCCTCCTCCTGCGGCTCAAGCTGGGGTCGGTGCGCTTCCACCACGAGCGGGTGCTGCGGGTGGCGGTGAAAGGGGACGACGATCACTACCTGTCGCCGGATGTGGTGTTCTGCGAGTGAGCGGGGGCTCGCGGAGTTTGCCCCGGGGGCGCCCGCGTTGTAGGCGAGGGGGGCTCCATGGCGTTTCTGGCGTTCCTCAAGGCCCACCGGAGGCCGCTGCTCCAGGCGGGAATCCTGCTGGGGGCGGGGCTCGCGGTGGGGCTGCTGGTGCTGCCGCCAGCGCCGAGGACGCCGGACCTGAAGGCGCCCCCGCCGCAGGTGCTCTTCCTGGGGGAGCGGCTGGAGGTGGCGAGCCCCACGGCGCCGGAGAAGGCGCTGGAGGTCGCCAGGAAGTACGTGGCCGGGGAGATGACCCTGAAGGTGCCCGGGGGGGCATCGCGGAGCGTGTCGATGGCGCTGCTGGGGGCGGAGATCGACAAGGTGCGGCTGGGGCAGGTGCTCCAGCAGGTGCGGGACCCGACCAGCGCGATGCGCCGGAGCCACCAGGGGAAGGCGGCCCCGCTGGCGCTGCCGTCGCCGGTGGTGGTGAACGCGGTGCGGGCGCTGTCGACGCTGCTCAAGGTCAAGGAGGAACTGGACCGGCAGCCGGTGGACGCGCGGCTGGACCTGGCCTCGCGCAAGCTGGTACCGGAGCAGCCGGGCTTCCGGGTGGACGTCTACGCGACGCTGGCGCGGGTGGACGACGCGTTCCGGAGGGGCCAGCGGGAGGTGGAGGCGGTGGCGGAGGTGATCGCGCCCTCGGTGTCGGCGGCGGGGCTGGGAAACGTGACCTTCGACGAGGTACTGGGCTACTTCGAGACGCGCTACTCGACGGTGGGGAAGTACGAGGCGCGGTCCTACAACCTGAGGCTCGCCGCCAGCCGCCTGGACGGCTACGTGCTGCCGCCCGGGGCGGTGTTTGATTTCAACAAGATCGTCGGCCCCCGGAACGAGGCCAACGGCTACAAGGTGGCGCCGGTGATCGCCCAGGGAGAGCTGGTGGACGGCATCGGCGGGGGCACGTGCCAGATCACCGGGACGCTCCACGGCGCGGTGTTCTTCGCGGGGCTGGAGGTGGTCAACCGCACCCCGCATACGCGCCCCAGCGGCTACATCAAGATGGGCCTGGACGCGGCGGTGGCGTACCCGACCATCAACTTCCGCTTCCGCAACAATTTCTCCTTCCCGGTGGTGATCCACGAGACCGTCAAGGACGGGGTGGTGCGGGCCGAGGTGCTCGGGCCCAGGCGCACCCACACGGTGACGTTCATCCGGAAGATCGACGACGTGATCCCCTACCAGGAGGTGGAGAAACCGGACCCGAAGCTCCCGGAGGGCAAGCGGGTGCTCAGCCAGCGCGGGGTTCCGGGCTTCAAGCTCCGTCGCTACCGGGTCACCCGCGAGGGGGCCTTCGCCCTGCGCGAGCAGTGGAACGACACCTACCCGCCCACCACCCAGATCGTCCGGGTGGGAACCGGGACGAGCCTGCCCGGCGACACGCCGATCCCCGCCGACGACGCGCACCCCGAGTACACCGCCGACGAGTTCTTGACCGTCTCCCAGGGGCCCGGCGTCTCCTCCCGCTCCGGCAAGGACATGATCGAGAGCCGCGAGGCCGGGCGCACCGGCCAGGCGGGCTGGACCGAGAAGGCCGGCATGAAGATCTGGGATCCGGGGCGCCGGGGCGAGGCCCGGGGTGAGGACGAGGGGCAAGGCGACGAGCCCCGCAAGAAGAAGGACCGGGATGATAACCCCGGCGAGCGCAGGAAGAAGGACCGGGACGAGGGCATCGACGGCCAGGGCGAGCCTCCCAAAAAGTCTGCCAGCGATCAGGACAAGAAGAAGCGCCGCCCCAAGCGGTGAACCCCCGCGCTCACCGGCCGCGCTC
>CAZSDX010000758.1:0-2848 GCA_964605685.1 uncultured Polyangiaceae bacterium | reverse complement strand
CGACGACCTCTGGGGCTTCTGCCGTTCCTGCTACTACGCGGACACCTGCCGCGCCGGCTGCTCCTGGACCTCCCATGTGCTCCTCGGCCGCCCCGGCAACAACCCCTACTGCCACCACCGCGCCCTGGAGTTGACCCGCGAAGGCAAGCGGGAGCGGGTCGTCCGCGTCGCTCCTGCTCCTGGTGAGCCCTTCGACTACGGGCGCTTCGAGATCGTCGAGGAGCCCTGGCCCGAAGGAGAACTGGCCCGGGCCCAGGAGCTGGCCGCTTGCCCCGATTTCTGAGGGTTCACCGCGCCGGGATCACCGTGCCCCCCGGCGGGCTGTGCTCCAGCGCCCAGGCGGCGAGGCGGTCGTACCAGGCGGCCACCGGGCTCCCCGGGTCGTCGGCGCCGAGGAGCGGATCGATGTGGGACAGTTCCGGCGAGCTTAGCGCCGAGAAGGCGCGGTCGCTGCTCCGGGGCTCGCCTGCTGCGGGGCGCTCCGGGCCGATGGCCACGCTGCCCACCAGCGCCCGGAGCTTGTCGAAGCGCTTGGTGTCGCCCCCCATCAGCCCCGCCGCGTGGCCCAGGATAGGCAGGTCCATCGCCGCGCCGTGGATGGCCCGGATCCGGTAAACCGCCACGGGCCAGTCGTTCTCCTGGAGCGTCAGCGAGGTGGCGATCGCCACGTCCGTCGGCAGCCGCTGAGGGAAGTACCACTCGGCGAAATCCAGGCCAGGCCCCTCGTACCAGCTCCGTGCCAGTTCCCGCAGGGCCGTGTGCTCCCGGGGGGAGGTCGCGTCGTGGCCGAGCCAGTCGTAGGTCGCCGCCGGATCCGTCGGGTGCGAGAGCTTCACCCCGAACAGGCTGTCGTACTCCTCCAGCGGGCCCCCCGTCGCCTCGCCGCAGTTGACCGCGGCGAAGGACAGCGCGTTGCTCCGGGCGTCAAAGGCCAGCCCCAGCGCCGCCCGGTTGGTCATCCTCGGCACGTCCTTGAGCGAGAGCAGCGTCTTGAGCAGGCCGTCCCGCTCCTCGTCCTGGACGATCTCGCCGGGACGCAGCGCGCTCCGCATCGCCACGATGGAAGCCACCGGGTACACCTTCGTCCCCAGGAACGGCAGCGAGAAATAGACGCTCCCGCCCCGGATCCCCTGGAGCCCCGGCGCGTTGCCGAACCCCCCCGGCGCCGGCGTCCCGCCCTTCTCGTACTCCTCCTGCGTCTGGGCGATGGCTCCGCCCTCGTTCCCTGCCACGCCGTCCACCAGCACCAGCGACGCCAGCTCCTGGTAGCCGGGGGTCCCGTCGAAATCCCAGGCCGCGTAGGTCTCTGCGATGGATGCCCCCAGCGAGTGCCCCAGCAGCGCCACCCTCCCCCGCCGCTCCCCCTGCGGCACCAGCTCGATCACCCGGCGCAGATCCCCCAGCGTCGTCTCCAGCCCCCACTCCGCCATGTACTTCAGGTTCCCTTGGGCCGCGAAGCCCTCGAAGCTCTTCCCTTCCACCTCCTCGCCGCCGAAATAGTACCGCGCCGCCTGCTCCGGGTCGCCGGTGTGCTCCGCCACGTCGAGCCCGTGGTGATCTTCCAGCAGGTTCGAGCGGCGATCGATGGCCCACGCCTCCAGCGGCGCGTCCTCCGTCGAGCGCCGCACCAGCGCCCGCGCCGCCGGATCGAAGCTCCCCGCTCCCCCCAAAAACCCCGGCATCATCACCACGATGGCCCGGGCGGGCCGAGGAGGGTCCGAATCAACCCTGTACCGGACCACCCGGACCCGCTGCAATTCCGCCGGGGTCTCCGCGCCGCCCACCGGGTTGGCCGGGGCCTGGAAGCCGTCGAGGGTGAAGACCTCCCGGCGGATCTTCACCGCGCCGGTCTCCACCACCGCCGAGGCCGGAGGGGGCTGGTAGGGGCCAGGCGTCGCGGGGCCCGGAGAGGTCGGAGGCGGCTCCTCGGAGCCGCAGGCGAGGAGCAACGTGGCCGGAAACAGGAACGCCAGGGCGCGCATGGAGCAAGATGCTAGCCCAGCGGGGGCGCCCGGAGCAGCGGCGGTTCCGACCCATAGCGGGGGGAGCTACCGGTCGGCGTCAGGCGGGCTTTGCTCGTCGGCGCGGTTCCTGCTTCGTGGTTGCCTGCCATGCATCCACCTCGCAATGGGCTGCTTCAGGCGTTGTTGTTTCTGTTGCTCCTGGTGTACAGCCGTGAAATTCAGGCACAACCGGCGGCCGCCAGGACAACAGCGTCCCGGTGGGCGGAGCGCCCCTGGATGCTGGAGGGTCAGTACGGACCCATAGGGTCTCCCGTGGGGATGTTCGGGATCAACCTGGATTACGCCCTGGACCCGAACGTATCCTTGACGGGAGGGATTGGCATGAGTTGGCCCCCGAGGTCCCAGTTCTCCCTCATGGGGAGGCCCCGTGTCTTCGTCAGCGACCTCGCCATCTTCGGGGGGTTGGGGGTATCTGCTGGGTCTTATATCCCGATCTTTCAGGGTTTCTTTCAAGGGGGATACTACACGGAGCACGGCTTGAACCCCGCGATCTGGTTCAACTCGGAGATAGGCATCGAGAACAGGAAAGATCGGATCTCTTTCCGGCTCTCCCTGGGGATCTCGCAGCTGGTCAATGCCTCCTCGTGGGAGTGTCGCTCCATCCAACGAGGGAAACCAGCGAATGACTGGAGGAGCTGCGGTTCACCCCAAGAGGGAATCCTCTTCACCTGGCTACCGTACTTCAACATCACCGTGGGCTACACGCTCTAGATCGCATTCCAAACGGGCAAGGGTCCGGGACCGTTGCACGCCAGGTGGGGCTACCGGTCGGCCTTGTTCATAAGTCCGACCACGGGCCCGCCGACGAGGCCGCCGGGGTGAAC
>CAZSDX010000757.1:0-2849 GCA_964605685.1 uncultured Polyangiaceae bacterium | reverse complement strand
GGGCCCCCCCGCCTCGTCCGCGGCGCCCGCGGCCGCTCCGGTCTCGCTGCGCCTGCTCTACACCTCCGATGAGCACGGGTGGATCGCCCCGGTGACCGAGAAGGGCAAGGCCCGAGGCGGCCTGGCGGAGCTGCTGGCCCGGTGGAAGGTCCACGAGCGGCACTGCGTCCCCGCCGCGGAGGAGACCTGCGAGGGGGCCTCCACGGTGGCACTCTCCGGCGGGGACAACTGGACGGGGCCGGCGCTGTCCAGCTACTTCCGGGGCGAGCCTGCGGCGGAGGCCCTGCGGGCGATGGGCTACGCCGCGAGCGCCCTCGGCAACCACGAGCTGGACTTCGGTCGGGAGAGCTTTGAGAAGAACGCGAGGCTCCAAGGGATCCCGTACCTCGGCGCCAACGTGCGGCCCCAGGCCGAGGAAGGCGGCGTCGCGCGGTCGTTCTTGCTGGTGCGTCGCCAGGGGGTCACCGTGGGGGTCGTCGGGCTCAGCACCCGAGAGACACCCCGGGTCGGCCTGCGGGACAACTACAAGGGGCTCGACTTCGGCGACGAGGAGGAGGCGCTGGCGCGGGTCATCCCGCAGGTGTACGGGGCGGGCGCCGACGCGGTGGTGGTGATCGGCCACGTCTGCGCCGCGGAGCTGCGCCCCATCGTCGCGCGCCATCCGGAGTGGCGCCTCGGCTTCGTCGGCGGGGGCCACTGCCACCGGTCCGTGCTCGATCAGGTCTTCGCCACGCCGATCGTCGAGCCCGGATCGTTCCTCCAGAAGTACGCGCGGGTCACCCTGGTGATCGACCCGCAGCGCCCCTCGCGGGAGCGCGTGCTCTCCTCCCGCGCGGAGCTGGTCGACCTCGCCTACCCGGAGGCCGAGCGCCCCCCGGTGGACCCGGACGAGGCGCTGACCCGGCTCGTCGCCCGGTGGCAGAAGAAGGCCGACGAGGCCCTTGGAGAGATCATCGGCCACGTCGGCGAGGATCTCGACCCGGACACCCCTCCGCTCGTCAACTTCCTCACCGACCGGTGGCGCCAGGCGACCGGCGCCGACGTGGTCATCCTCAACCGCTTCGGCACTCGCCAGTCGATCCCGAAGGGGCCGATCACCCTCGGCTCGATCTACTCGGTCCTTCCCTTCAACAACCAGCTCGTCACCGTGCGCATCACCGGCGCCCAGCTCGTCCAGAACCTCGACTGCTGCCGGGGCCACGTCTCCGGCGTCAAGCGCCGCCTCGACGGAGCGTGGCTCCTCGCCGACGGCCGCCCCATCGACTCCGCCGCCCGCTACGCCGTCGTCGGGACCGACTACACCTATTTCGGAGGCTCGGGCTTCCTCTTCGAGAAGCAGGACCCTTCCCCCTCCTTCGGCGAGGACTGGAGGCTCCCTCTTGTTCGCTGGTTCCGCGAGAATCCGACCTCCCCTGGCCAGGGCATCGAGCGCTTCCTCGACCGCGAGGACCGCGCCCCCGACCCCGCGAAGAAGAAGGGGGGGCGCCGTTGAGGTTCTTCCTCGCCACGCTGCTGCTCTCCGCGGGGGCTGCGGCTCAGCCTGCCCCCAGGGCGCTCCAGGTCCCGGCCCGCTCCGGGCAGCAGGCGCTCGCCGTCGAGGCCCGGGGAGGCTCGCTGTGGGCAGGATCGTGCGCAGGGGGGGCGTGTTCGACCACCCTCGATCTCGGGGTGCCGGAGGGGTTCCGGCAGGGACTGGGGGAGGTGAAGCTGGAGGTCGTCGAGATCGGGCGGCGACGATCGGTGGTGAAGGCGGTGGTGCCGGACCAGGTCCGGGGACTCACCTGGGTGACGCTGGTGGCGGGGCCGCTGAAGCCGGGGGCTCCGGTGGTCCTGTTTGCCGGGGAGGCGGACACCACCGGGGCGCCCGCTGCCCCCGGAAAATCACTGGTGCAGGTGATCGAGGAGGGCGGGGAGCGGTTCGTGGTGGTGGGGCGGCGAGATGGAGAGGTGCACCTGTGCGGGCGTCCCTCGGTGCTGGGGCCCCGGGTGGTCGATCCGGCGGATCTCACGCTGAAGCCGGCGAAGGTCCAGCGGTTGAGTCGGCAGGAGCGCGCCAGCGCCCGCCGCCTGGTCGCCGAGGCGCTCGACGCGCCGGCGCCGCCGCTCGCCAGGCTGCTCCAGGCGGTGGGGGCGTCCAGCGGCGTCGGGGCGCCGGGGGCCCTCACCGACGGCGATCCGGAGTCCTCCTGGTCCGAGGGCAAGAGCGGCGAGGGCAGGGGGGAGTTCGTGGTGTTCCGGGCCCCGCGGGAGGCGCCGCTCCGGGCGGTACGTTTCCAGGTGCGCCCGCCCACCCGCGACGTCCCCCACGGGGCGGCCCCCCGGCGTTTTTACCTGGTCGACGACCAGGGGACCTTCGAGGTTCTCCTGCCGGAGGATGCCTGGCAGAAGCCCGGACGCCGCTACCAGGTCACCTTCCCGGCGCCGCGGGCCACCTCCTGCATGGCACTGGCGCTGGAGGACGCCTACCCCTCCTCCGACCCGTCGCCCGCGGTCACCCTGGCGGAGGTCGAGGGCCTGAGCCGGCTGGAGGGTCAGGTGTCCCCGGGGGAGCTGGTCACCCGATTGGGTCAAAGTGGACCCGAGGCGAAGGAGGCGGCGGCGCTGCTGGTGAGGGGGGGGAGCGCCGCCAGGGAGGCCATCGCGGCGGGCTACGAGCGGCTGGAGCCGGCGGCGAGGTTCCTGGCGCTGGACGCCAACGACCAGGGGAGCTGCGGCGAGTCAGCGCCGTTCTTCGCGCGCCTGCTGGCCAGCAAGCTGCGGGAGGAGGCGGTGCATGCGCGGACCCGCATCGAGCGCTGCGGGAAGGAGGCGGCGCCGGCGCTGATCGAGGCGCTGCGGGACGCGGGGCA
>CAZSDX010000756.1:0-2867 GCA_964605685.1 uncultured Polyangiaceae bacterium | reverse complement strand
GCCAGCGACGCGGTGCTCTACGCGGCGGGCGACGCGGAGATCCCGGCCAGGGCGCTCCGCGTCGCGCGGAGGGGCCGATGAGCCGGGGACGCCTGCTGGCGGCGCTGCTCCTCGCGGCGCCGGCCGCCGTCGCCCAGGACGAGCCCCCTGCGGCGCCGCCGGTGCAGAAGCTGATGCGCTACACCGTTGTCAAGGGCGATACATGCCTGGGGCTGGCGCAGCGGATCTACGGCGACTCCCGCCGGGTGGACCTGATCCACCAGTTCAACGACCTCGGCCCCCAGCCTCACTACCTGACGCCGGGGCTGGTCCTCCACTTTCCTCCGCCCAACCTGGCCCCGCCGCTCTCGGGACCGGACGCGCGGCTCTCCTCGGTCCACAACCGGGTCGAGGTCCAGAACCCGGCGCCCAAGCGCGGGCAGACCAACGATCCGCTCTCCCGCGGGCACAAGGTGAAGACCGACGAGGGATCCGGGGCCGAGGTGCTCTTTCGCGACGAGACCCGCCTCCAGCTCGGTGAGAATACCCTGGTGGTCATCTTTGGCGACAGCAGCAAGAAGGCCTCCCAGAAGACGGCCGTCTCGGACACCCAGCTCATGAGCGGCCAGCTCCGGGCCCACCTCGGCGCCCTGGCGGGCTCCGAGACCACGGTGCAGACCGCCGCCGGGGAGGTCACCCTCGGCGCCGGGGAGGCCCAGATCAAGGTCGACGACAAGAAGACCACCCGGCTGATGGTCTACAGCGGTCAGTCGGCGATCACCTCGAAGAACCAGACGGTCAAGGTCGGCGCGGGCTTCGGGAGCCGCGCTACCGAGGGCGCCCCCCCCTCGGCTCCTCGCCCGCTGCCCCCGCCTCCGGTCTGGATCTCCACCCCGCCTCCTTCCTTCCTGACCTCCGGTCGCCGCGTCACCCTGGAGGCCGAGTATGGCCCCGGCAAGGGCAACGGACCCGCCCCTGTCCAGTGGCACGTCCAGGTGGCCCGCGACAGGCTGTTCAACGCCCTCGTGGTCAACGCCCGCGTGCCGGTCGGGACCACCAAGATCGAGGCACGCCGCCTCGGTCCGGGCCGCTACTACGCCCGGGTCAGCGCCGTCGACGACGAGTTCGAGGGACCCTTCGGCCCGGTGGTCCAGACCCTGGTGGTGGTGGCCCGGCTGGTCCGCGATGAGTCCAGGAACAGCGTCACCGCCCAGATCTCCCCCGGGGACATCTTCTGTGGCCTCGACGGGGGACCCCTCGGCCCACTTTCCCAGGCGCTCCGCAAGACCAGGAAGATGCCCAGCAAGCTCCGCTGCGGACCCTCCGCCAGCGCCAAGCTGGCCGCTTCCCTCGACCTCCCTCCCCCCAGCGTCGCTCCCTTCTCCCTGCTTCCTCGCCTGGAGCGCCCGGACCCTCTCAAGCGAGAGGCCCTCCTGGTCTGGAAGCTCCAGGACGCCAAGGAGCAGCCGGTGAGCGGTGCCGCCATCGACCTCTCCCTCAGCGCCGGGGTGCTCTCCGGACCCGTCGAGGAGGGCGACAACGACGGCGAATACCAGGCCCCGATCTGGTGGAACGAGGACGCCAAGACCGTCTCCCCGAAGATCCGGATCGACGGTGCCCTCGAACTGGAGGCCGACCCGCTGGATCTCCCGGTCCCCCCGCCTCCGCCCGAGCCCCCGCCCGAGCCCGAGCCTCCGCCCCCGCCTCCTCCGGTCCCGCCGGCCCGCGGCGCCTGTGGCTGCGCGATCCCCGGTGCGTATGGGTCTGATTGG
The DNA here is from genome assembly GCA_964605685.1 of uncultured Polyangiaceae bacterium. GTDB lineage: Bacteria > Myxococcota_A > Polyangia > Polyangiales > Polyangiaceae > JANWXX01. Next base: position 1,116 of record CAZSDX010000756.1, on the reverse strand, counting down.
ACCTTTGGCGGCCTGGCCGCCGTGGCGCTGCTCCTCGGGCTACGTCGGCGGGGCCGTGGGTCAAGTTGCCCGCGCGCCGACGGATTCTTATAACCCTGTCCATCATGCAACCCACCTCACCCTCCTCCCTCGCGGCCTCCGGCGGAGCCTCGCTTGCGGCCGCCCGTGCGACGTTTCTGCGCAAGGTTTACCTGCTGATGACCGGCGCGGTCGTGGTCTCTGCGGCGACGGCGGCGGCGACGACCTTGCTGGGCGCCGAGAGCGGGGTTGTCCTGCGCAACGGGACGGTCATCCCTCCGGCGGTCGCCTGGTCCATCGAGCACCCCTTCCTGACCTTCGGTGTGCTGCTCGGCGCGACCTTCGGCGCGGGCGCGGTGATCCGGCGCCCCGGGCTCAACCTTCTTGCCCTCTTCGGCCTCGCGGGGCTGCTGGGCTTCGTGGCAGGGCCGGCCATCTGGTTCGCCCAGCTCAAGGCGTCCCAGGGGCAGGCCCTCACCGGGTCGCCGGTGCTCCACGCGGCGGGGCTGGCGATCACCGCCTTCGTCGGCCTGAGCGCCTACGCCATCGTCAGCCGCCGCGACTTCTCGTCGCTCGGCGCGTTCCTGTCGATGGGGTTGCTGGTGCTCCTCGGCGCCTCGGTGCTCAACCTCTTCCTCGGCGCGAGCGCCCTGTCGATGGCGATCTCCAGCGTGGCGATCCTGCTGTTCGGCGGCTACGTGCTCTATGACACCTCGCGCATGCTCCAGGAGGGGGAGGAGGATCCGGTGCCGGTGGCGCTGTCGCAGTTCCTCAACCTGTTCAACCTGTTCCTGGCGCTGCTCCGCATCTTCAGCGGCGGCCGCCGCGACTGATCTTCTTCACCACTCCCGGAAGGGGATCGACCTTCAGGGGCCGCGCTCGCGGCTCACGGGCTTGCAGCGCAGGGGGAAGCGGGCCGTGTGCTAGCGTCGCCGGGCCTTGTGTCTAACCTCGACAAAGGAGGGGATTATTTTTTTACCCATGCGGAGGGTGTAGGGGCGCAACAGGTTGCGCCCCTACTTCTGTCGAGGTTAGGTGCAAGGCCGTCCACACGGGTGCGGCTCTCGCCGACGAGGCCGCCGGGGTGAACCCCGGCGC
>CAZSDX010000755.1:0-2870 GCA_964605685.1 uncultured Polyangiaceae bacterium | reverse complement strand
AGCGATGCAAATGGTCGCCGCGGCCAAGCTTCGTCGCGCGCAGGACGCCCCCCCGGAGGCCAAGGTCACCCCGAAGGAGGCCCCCTCCGAGATCGCGGCTACCCCCACGATCGCCGCGGCCCCCGCGGCTTCCGCGGCCCCCCCTGGCGGCGCCCCGGGTCCGGCTCCCCACCAGGACGCCGCCGAGAAGAGCAGCGACAAGGCAAGCGATACAGGGCCCGAGGCGGCCTTCTCCTTGGCCATGGAGCACTACAAGGCGAGGCGCTACGCCGAGGCGGTGCGGGCCTTCGACGTGGTGGCCAACGGCGGGGGAGACAACGGCACCCGGGCGGCGCTCTACGCGGCGCGGGCGACCCGCTACTCCTCCGGCTGCCAGGCAGCGCTCCCCCGGTTCAACGCCATCGCGAACCGCCAGGTCGGGACCAGCGCTGCGGCCGAGGCGACCTGGGAGGCCGCCCTGTGCTACCGGGAGGCGGGCCAGACGGAGCAGGCCCGCCAGCTCCTCGGGACGCTGCGCCGGGTGGCGGGCTACCGGGATCGGGTCGAGAAGGAGCTGGAGGCGCTCGAGCACCGGAGCAGCGGCAAGGAACCCGCGGCCGCCAAGCCCGGCGGTCGCTGAACGATCACCGCAAGAAGACCAGCGTACGCACCGCCATTACCAGGCGCTCGCGCAGGTCTCCATCGAGCCCCTCCAGGGAGACCCCTGCCCCCGGGTTGATGTTGTCGCCGCCGTGGCGCCAGGGGTTGATCCACTGGACAGCCCCCCGGAGCGGGAGCAGCCCGCCGCCGGGCAAGAGCAAGGAGATCTCGGCGCGCGTCCCCGCGGAGCGTGGCTCCCGGGAGGGAACAAACAGCCCGATCCGGGCGACATCGTCGAGATCGACATACACAAAAATCTCGGGCTCTTCGCTGTCGATACGCAGGCGCCAGGGGCCCTCGGGAGGGAGGCGCGCGGGGAGCTCCGGGGAGGAGGAGGAGCGTTCGCGCGTCGTGCCGGCCATGTACCTGCGCGTAGCGCCCTTTTGCTCCCCCGTACAGCCCCCCGTCAACGCACCGGAAACGCGCCTCCTTCCAGCCGGTTGTCCGCATGCTTGCCGGAGCGCACCGCCATGCGCCTCTCCCCCAGGAAGAACCCGTAGTAGAGCGCGTAATTCTCCGGGGTAAAGTTGGGCTCCAGGCGAAAATCGTAGCGATCCGTCACGATGTCGCCGGGCTGCCACAAACGCATCGGCACCTTGCCCCCGAGCACCTCGTGGTCCCCGTTGTGCCGGCGCCCGTGGCCGTCGATGTGGATGAAGCTCTTCCACTGGTTCGTCACCGGGGCGAGGACCTTCCAGTAAAGGCAGAGGGTGTAGGGCTTCCCCGCCTGGACCGCCCGGGCAGGCGAGGAGGATCCCTCGGGGAACACGTCCCAGCCCAGCGCCTCCAGCGAGTCCTCCAGCACGGCCTGGAGCGGCCTCGAAGGGCGCGGCGGCGCGGCGGAGAAGTAAACCCCCAGCGGGTTCTGGTTGGTCTGCCCCCCCAGCTCCCCGCTCGCCAGCAACACCTGGCTGGAGCGGGCGTCCAGCACCGGCAAGTTGTGGTCCGGCGTCGCCAGGAAGGAGGCGTCCCGGGCCCGGGCCCGGTAGAGCGCGTTCAGCGCCGGTAGCTCGTCGGCGCGCACCGCCAACCAGCGGCGCTCGCCGCCTCCGGTGAGCCACGCGAACGCCTCCTGCGGCCCGGAAAAGGAACGCGCCTCCCCCCCCGTCTCGTAGGCCACCGCCCTGCCCGTCACCCCGAGCAGCCCCAGCGGCTCGTCCCCCCTGCGCTGCCGCTGGTACGTCTCGAAGACCTGCCGGGGCGAGAGCTGGACGGCCAGCGCCGGGTAATACCCCAGCGCCAGCACGAGCCCGGACGCCACCCCGCCGCCCACCGCCACCCAGGCCCGGGAGAGCCCCGCCCGCGCCAGCAGCAGCCGGAACCACACCCGCGCCGTCATCGCCCCGAACAACCCCAGCCCCGCCCCGAGCGGCGCAAGCCACCAAAGGTTCATCAGCAACCACCGCTGCTCCATCGACAGCGCCTCGCTCAGCGCGATCCTCCACCGGAAGCGATCCCCGAGGAACAGCAGCGCCCCCAGCCCCACCAGCATCGCCTCCAGCATCACCCCCACGAAGGCCAGGTTCCCCTGCCAGATCTCCCCCAGCTCCCTCAGCAACGCCGCCGCGTCGTCCCAGGCCGTCCACCGCCGGTACCAGGGCAACCCGCCCGGCGCCTCATAACGCTCGTGCCCGTCCAGGAACGCCAGGGACAGGGCGGCACAGAAGATCACGGCCGCGACCGCGATCCTCCCGTGCTGCTCCCCGCGGATCCCCTCGGGAAAGGCCCCCTGCGGCAGCGCAAACGCCGCCATCGTCTTCTCCGGCATCCGAGAGAAATCCGCCACGAAGAGCGCCGCCAGAAGACAGCTCACCACCGCCAGAGCCCGCGAGGGGTGGGCGCCTCGCTCGAAATCCTCCAGCGCGAGCCCCCCCAGCGCCGCCAGGAGCCCCACCCCCACGAAGGGGAGCACCCCGGTCCTGGCGGCGATCCATCCATGACCTCCATACAGAAGCGCCACCCCGAGGAAAAGCAGGACGCGGAGCCTCCGCTCCTGGCCCCCCGCCGCGGGCGGCGCGAGCAGCCGCCCCAACGCCACCGGCAAAAACGCCCCCCAGGGGAACAGCGCATGCCCCAGGTGCTGCGCCACCGCGTCGAAGGTCGGGTACCTGCCCCCGCGCGCCGCGGCGCCGAGGGCCCGGTGGAACTGCGCCGGGGTCGCCTTCCCCAGGGCGTCCAGGGCCGCCCCCGCGGCCACGACGCCGCCCAGGAGGAGCGCCGCGAGCCCCGCC
>CAZSDX010000754.1:0-2876 GCA_964605685.1 uncultured Polyangiaceae bacterium | reverse complement strand
GGCGGCCCGGGCGGCGCCGCGGAGCATCCCCAGCGCCGCCGCCCCCAGGTACACCGCGAGGAAGAGCTGCCCGTAGCCGATCTCCTCGATGGATGTCCGCACGGCGAAATACCAGGCCCCCGGGATCTTCGAGGTGTACGGGAGCAGCCGCCCCCCCACGAAGAGCGGCGGGACGAGGGCGAGGGCGACGAAGCCGAGGAGGTAGCGGGAGCCGGCCTTCCAGCGGTGGCTCTGGATGGACAGGACGATCACCCCCGCGAGGAAGGCAAGGATCGCCGGGATCGGGCTCCTGAAGAGGCGGAGCGCGATGCGACGGACGGCGTAGTAGAGGCGCTCCGAGGAGGAGAGCCGGTCCTCGGCGGTCAGGGGGCGAGGGTTGATCAGCGCGTCGACGGGGAGGTCACGGCGGACGGAGGCTTCCTGGCGCACCGGCGAGGGCGGATCGACGCCCTCGGGGCGAGCTCCCCAGAGGCCAAACTCCGGATCGCCGCAGGTGATGGGCCCCGACCAGGGGTGCCGCAGGATGTAGCGAGCCTGGAAGGCGTTGGAGTGGGCAGGCACGGCGTCCTGGGTGTTCCTGGACATCCCGGCGCGCCCGCCCTCGACCGGCGGGGCGGAGCGGAACACCAGGTCGTCGCCCAGGGTGTCGCGGCGGTAGCGGGCATGGAGCCGGGTGAGGGTGAAGTCGGAGGGGGAGGAGTTCTTGCGGGGGAGCGCGTCGCGGCCCAGCTTATCCAGGGTCTCCTGGTCGAGGGGTGGGGTGGGGCAAGGGTCGCAGGAGGCGGCGGACCAGGCGTACTCGGTGACGACGGCGCGAGGTTTCCCGGCCACCGTGCGGTCGAAGAGGGAGGCATAGAAGGAGGGAAACAGGTCACGGACCTCCGGCTTGACCTCCAGGTTGGTGGGGACGAACACGTTGTCGTAGTTGGCGACCTCGATGCGCTGGCCGGCAGGGTCGAGGAGGTAGATCAAGAGATCCTGGGGGCCGTCGGCGTTGGCGAGTCCGAGGCGTATGGGGAGCTCGAACTTCTCGCTGTCGTAGTGGAAGCGCAGCGGGGAGAGCACCGCCCGGCCCAGGGAGAACTTCACCTTGGCGGCGTTGACGCGGGCGACGAAGAACTTGCTCCCGCTCACCACGTAGGGTCGCAAGAAAGGCTCGATCCCCTGGGGTATTTTGTAGTTGTTCTGCCGGAGCCAGACATCGAGCGCGGTGGAATCCTCCGCCGACAGGATGACAATGTCATACTCGTCCACGGAGAACTCGGCCTCGACCCGCACCAGGGGTCGCTGCCTCATGCTGCCCTCCTCGCCCTTGGCGCGGGTGCCGGTGCCGCCCTCCTTGTTGTCGGCGGATTTGTCCTCCTCGTAGGACTCCTGCTCGCAGGGGTCGCGCTCCCAGTACTCGACCAGCCGCGGCCCGGTGAGCTGGCTGAGCTGGCTGAAGAGCGTCGGGGGCAGGGTCCGGACGTTCTCCTTCTGCAAGATGACCGGCACGGGGATCACCAGGGCGAAGTCGCTCAGCGGCCCCCGGTAGCTGTTGCTCATCGAGAGGACGGTGCGGGTGCCCTCGCGCATCAGCGCCACCTGCGTGGCGTCGTTCACCAGAGGTCCGTCGGCGCCGCTCACGAAGAAGCCGCAGAAGGCCAGGACGTGCCGGGGCAAGAGCAGCGACAGCAGCGAGATCCAGAGCAGCCAGCAGCGAGGCGAGCGGTTCTCCATGGCCAGGGAGGATATCGGAGCCCGCCTCGGGGACAGGTCCAAATCGAGGCCGCCCGTGGTATCTCTCCCCGGCGATGATGCGAGTCCTTCCCCTGGGCGTCGGTGACGCGTTCTCGGCCCTCTACTACTCCTCCTGCCTCGCGGTGGAGGCAGAGGGGGCCTGGCTGCTGGTCGATTGCCCCCACCCCATTCGGAAGATCCTGCGGGAAGCCTCCCAGCAGGCGGGCCTGGCGCTGGACGTGGGGAGCTTCTGCGCCACGGTGGTGACGCACCTCCACGCGGACCACAGCTCGGGCCTGGAGGGGTTCGGCTACTTTGCCCACTTCGTCCTCCGGAACAAGGCGACGCTCCTAGCGCACCCGCTGGTGCTCGACGACCTGTGGCCCGGCCACCTCCACGCCGGCATGAAGCAGCTCATCACCACGCCCGAGTCCGAGCCCACGCCGATGGCCCTCACCGACTACTTCCACCTGCGCCCCCTCGACGAGGTCGCCCCCGTGGAGGTCGGCCCCTTCCGGATCGAGTGTCGCCGGACGATCCACCACATCCCGACGGTGGCGCTGCGGATCCAGGCGGGCGGGCGGTGCCTGGGCTACAGCGCCGACACCGCCTTCGACCCATCGCTGATCGCCTGGCTGGACGAGGCGGACCTGATCCTCCACGAGACCAACCTCGGGGTGCACACCCCCTACGAGAAGCTGGCGGCGCTGCCCGAGGCGCTGCGCCGGAAAATGCGCCTGATCCACTACACCGACTTCTTCGACCTCGACGCCAGCGTCATCGAGCCTCTGCGCCAGGGGAAGCTCTACGATGTCTAGGCCGAGGAGGCCTCACCCCCCGGCCCCCTCTCCGTCTCTCGCGGAGAGGGGGGGATCTCCAGCAGAGGCAGCCAGTCGTCTCGCGGAGAGGGGGGGATCTCCAGCAGAGGCAGTCAGGCGCGGCAGCAAGACAGCCATTCCTCCCTTCTCCTCCCCCTCTGCCCTTCAGGGAGAGGGGGCCGGGGGGGTGAGGTCCCTGCACCTCCCCTTGTCGTCTCTCCTGGCCTGCCTGCTGGTGGCCGGCTGGCTTGGCGCCCAGCCCGCCCCCGAGCAGACCGTCTGGCTGAAGAACGGAGGCTTCGTCCGGGGCGCCCTCGTCGAGCTTGTCCCGGGCGATCA
>CAZSDX010000753.1:0-2878 GCA_964605685.1 uncultured Polyangiaceae bacterium | reverse complement strand
GGGGGGGGGCCTTCGAGGACGAGCGACCTCCGGCCCGCATCACCCTCGCGTTCCTGGATCGGGAGGTGACCCGCAACCAGGCGCTCCACCTGGAGGGCCGCGTGGAGGCCTCCGGCTCTCCCTGCGCCCACGTCCGTCTGGACGTCTCCCTGCTCCTGGAGAACGCCGAGATGCCGCTGGGCGCCCTGGCCACCGACGGCGACGGGAAGTTCCAGGGGGCGGTGGTCATGCCGAGCACCGTCGGCGTGGGGGAGCATGAGCTGATCCTGTCGACGCCTGGCGACCTGCGCTGCGGGCGAGGTCGCCTCGGAGAACCCCCATGAGCAGCGTGATCGTCCCGTTCCTCTACGAGCTTCGGCGCCGCAAGGTGAAGGTCGGCGCCCAGGAGGTGCTGAGCCTGGCCCGCGCCATGCGCCACGAGCTCCACGGCCAGAGCCTCACCGGTTTTTACCACGTGGCCCGCGCGGTGATGATCCACCGGGAGCAGGACTACGACGCCTTTGACCAGGCCTTCAGCGCCCACTTCAAGGGCGTCGCCGAGACCACCATCGACGTGTTCTCCGAGCTGCTCGACTGGCTCCAGGACCCGCAGCGGCTCCGGGAGCTCTCGGAGGAGGAGCGCCGCGCGCTCCAGAGCCTCGACATGGAGGAGGTGCGCCGGCTGCTCGCGGAGCGCCTCCGGGAGCAGAAGGAGCGCCACGACGGCGGCAACCGCTGGGTGGGCACCGGAGGGACGAGCCCCTTCGGCACCGGCGGATATCACCCCAGCGGGGTGAGGATCGGCGGCGGCGGGGGCCGCAGCGCCATGGGGGTCGCCGACGCCCGGATGTTCGCCCCGTACCGGAGCGATCTGGTGCTCGATGTCCGGCAGATCGAGGTCGCCCTCCGGAAGCTCCGGGCTTTCTTGCGAGAGGGGCTCGACGAGGAGCTGGACATCGACGAGACCATCGCCGCCACCGCCCGCAACGGCGGCGAGCTGGAGATCCGCACCCGCCCTCCCCGCAGACCCAACGTCCGGGTGCTGCTGCTGATGGATGTCGGCGGCAGCATGGACCCTTACGCCCAGACCGTCTCCCAGCTCTTCTCCGCGGCCAAGCGGGCCTCCAACCTGCGGGAAGTCCGCAGCTACTATTTTCACAACTGCATCTACGGCAAGGTCTACTCCACCGAGGCCTTCGGGGGCGAGCCGATCCGGGTGGCGGACCTCCTCCACCAGCTCGACGCTCGCTGGAGGCTCATCCTCGTGGGCGACGCCTCCATGCACCCCGCGGAGCTCCTCGGCACCAGCCCCTGGGACGGCACCCTGGCCGATCGCGGCTCCGGCGCCATGAGCGGCCTCGCCTGGCTCCAGTCCCTCGCCGACCACTTCCCTCGCAGCGTCTGGCTCAACCCCGAGCCCCCTCGCTACTGGGAGATCGGCACCTGCGACGCAATCCGCCGCGTGTTCCCCATGCACCAGCTCACCCTCGACGGCCTCGGCGAGGCGGTCCGGCAGCTCTCGCGCAAGGGGTAGCGGGGAGCAGACGGGCTGCTTTCTCCTCGCGTCGGGGCGAGCGCTTCGGTATCCTCTCCCCTGCGACATGGTGGCTCGGTGGTGCTCGCGCGGTGGTCGCTGGGTGGTGAGCGGTGTGCTCGGCTCGCTCCTCCTCGGGGGAACGCCTTCCTCTCTCCTCCTGCCGTCCCCCCCCGCGGCCCACGCCCAGGAGGACGCCCGCACCGCGCGGGCCCGGGAGACCTTCCTCGAAGCGCTCCGGCTGGAGGAGTCCGGCTCGTTCGCGGAGGCGCTCAAGAAATTCCGCGAGGTGGCCGCAGTAAAGAGCACTCCACAGGTCCTCTATCACACGGGGTTTTGCCAGGAGAAGCTCGGTCAGTGGGTCGAGGCGCTGGCCTCGTACACCCGGGCCTCCCAGCTTGCCGCCGAGTCCCCCGGGACGGTCGGCCCCGAGGTGAAGAACACCATCGACGCGGCGCTCCAGGCCCTCGACGCGCGGGTCCCCACCCTCACCCTGAAGCGAGGGAAGGGCGCGCGGAACGCCTCCTCCATCGACGGTCGCAAGGTCACCGAGCCCCGCGATCCGCAGCGCTTGATGCCCGGCAAGCACCTCGTCCAGGCCCGCGCCAAGGGGCGGGACAACTTCCGGCAGGAGATCAACCTCGCCGAGGGGCAGAAGGCCACGGTCGAGGTGACCCTCGACCTCCTCGATGACGGCACCGAGGCCGAGGCGGACCCCAAGGATACCGCCACCGAGGAGAAACCGAAGTCCTCCGGCCGCCCCGTCGCTCCTTACGTGGTCCTCGGTATCGGTGGGGTCAGCCTCGCCGCTTCTGGCTTGTTTTTCCTGTTGCGGAACTCCGCCGAGGGCGAGCTGAGGAACGAGTGCGCCGGGGTCATCTGCCCCACCTCCGCGAAGCCGACCGGGGATCGTGCCGTCACCATGAACACGCTCACCAACGTCACCGTGGGCGTCGGTGCCGTGGGCGTCGGCGTCGGCTTGATCTGGCTCCTTGCCTCCGGCGGGGACAGCAACGACAAGGGCGACAAGGCGGCTCGGTTCCAGGTCGTGCCGAGCGTCGCCCAGGGGCAGCTCGGCGCGGGGCTCTCCGCAAGATTCTGATGGCGACCCGGAAGTTCCCCGTTCTCCCCGCGCTTCTGGCCTTCGCTGTGCCCTTCCTGGTGCATGCTTGCTCGCTCCCGGAGTACGTCTACGATGACGACGCCTTCGCCCGCGCCAAGGGGCTCGCGGGGGGGAATTCCGGCGGTGGAGGCGGGGTCGTCGCGGGGGGCGGGGGAGAGAGCGGTGTTGGCGGCTCCGCGGGCGGTGGGGCCGGGGGCAGCGCGGGGGCGGCGGGGGACGGTGGTGGTGCGGGGATGGGCGGG
>CAZSDX010000752.1:0-2896 GCA_964605685.1 uncultured Polyangiaceae bacterium | reverse complement strand
AACTGTCAAACTTTGGGAGTCCCCCGGCATAGCCGGGGGGTTGCGTTCGTACTCAGCGCTCGAAGCGGAGAGTGCCGTGAGTAGATCCATCAAATCGGGGTGGAGGTCCATCTCGTCCCTTCAGGATCCAGGCATCGAAGAGGAGCTGATGAATCGCCGTGAGTCGCTCCTCTGGAGGCACTGTTTGCCAGTACTGGAGCCCACGAAGCTCCAGCTCCGAGAAGGTCCGAGCGGCCCCGCCGACCACCCTCTCGCGGCGTTCTCTGGCTCGAGCACGGTACGCATCATCCACCCGTTCCACGGTACCACTCGGCGGGAACACAGGCCAGCGGTCGCGCGCTCCTCGTGCCTGCCTCACTCCGGCAGGTCGTCGCCCTCGTGGTAGGCGGCGTCTCGCTCGTCGAGGGCCCGGTGATCCATGGGAAGGCGGGCCGCTCCCCAGCGCTTCCCCGGCGGCGTCCCGTCGACCCAGTGGTAGCTGTGCTCCCTCACGTCCAGGTGGACCCACCTCGTCCGCGGGTGCGTGTAGAGCCCCACCCCCACCCGGGGCAGCGTCCGCAGGTACGCCGCCACCTCCGGAGCTTCCACACCGACCAGGCGAAAATCCACCGCCCTCGCCTTCCCGTGGAACCCCTCCGCGAAGCGCCACGGACGCCGGTACCCCGACACCAGTTCCACCTCCCTCGCGCCGAAGTGGTACGCCGCGCGGAACAGCAGCCGGAGCAGGCGCCGATCCACCCGGGTGATCTCCGGCGGCCTGCCCGCCCGGCGCGCGTCCGCCAGCAGCCGGTCCAGCTCCCCGGCGGCCACCTCGTCCAGGACACCGTCGGCCCCGTAGAGCCGCAGCGTCGCCTCCGCGTGGGTGTTGATGTTCCGCAGCCGAAGCGGAGGGAGCGAGGCGAGGGGCGACGGGAGGGTGAAGCGCAGCGGGAGCAGCGGGAGCGGCGTCCCCAGGTCCGGCGGGGTCCGCGGGGGCTCCGGCGGGGCGGCGAGGAAAAGGATCGCGCGAGGAGGCGGGCGGGGAGCGAAGGCGAGGAGGGCGGCGGAGAAGAGGACAAGCGTCACCGCCCCCCAGGGAGGCGTCACAGCGGGACGCACTGGGACTGGGGGCCGCAGGTCTGACCAGCGGAGCAGTCGGCGGGGCTGGAGCAGGGCTTCCGCTCGATCTTGACGACCCACTGGGCGATGTGGTTCCCGCTGTTGAGGGACTGGAAGGGCAGCCAGAACGCGGGAAAGCTCGGGTCCTGTCCCTTGGCGGCGCGGGCGGGGTCGAAGGCGACCATCCAGAGCTGGGTGGTCTTGAAGTCCGGGAGGCGGAGGCCATAAGCCCGCCAGCTCGAGAAGGTGAGCCAGTGGACCGTACCTCCCTCGTAGGTGGAGGTCTGCACGGCCCACTTGGGCCAGGAATCCCCGGGCTGGGTCGCGTTGTCGAGGCGGATCGGAGCCCCCCCCTGGGAGGACACGGTCCAGACCTCGCCATCCGGGAGGCCAGCGTCGCCGTTGCTCGCGTTCTCGAAGGAATTCTTGTTGCTGGGCGAGCGGTTGAACGCCACCCAGGCGCCGTCCGGGGAGTAGCTCGGGTAGTAGTTGTTGGCACCCGTGAAGGGGACGAGCACCGTGGGGGGACCAAAGCCAGCGCCGCCAAAGGGGCGGACCTCCAGGGAGGCGGAATCGACGCCAGGGACCGCCGCACCGAAGGGAGGAGACGTCTTGGGGCGAGCATAGACGAGGGAGCTGCCGTCCGGGGACCAGTCCGGCATGGTGCCCGACGGGACCACCGCGTCCTTGAGGAGCCCGCCGGTGTTGGCATCGATCCAGGAGATCTTGTTGCCATCCGACAGGAGCATCTGGGTAGCGTCGGGGTTGAAAGCGAAGAAGTTGGCGCCGTAGGAGGGCGGCGGGTACGCGAGGGTCTTGGGCCCCACGTTGAAGACCCGGTACGGGGCGGGTGCGGGGATGTCGACCCCCACGGCGATGCGCTTGCCGTTGCGGGAGATGGTGTGGCACCCGACGCAGGTGAACCCCTGGGCCTCGAAGGCGTTCATGTAGACCTCCGCCGGTTGCTTCGGGTAACCGAAGTCGTAGCGCATGATGAGGCCCTGGGCGTTCCAGTAGTAGATCCCGCCCTCCAGGTCGTCGGCTGCGAACTGCATCGTCCGCGCCGCCGAGGAGCCCACCTTGCCCGCCCCGTCGACGCCGCGCACCGTGTAGCTCACCGGCGCGTTGCCCCGGGCGCCGTTGGCCATCTGCTGCCAGAACGAGGCGTCCGGCGCGAAGACGCAGCCCCCGTTGAGCGCCGTGCAGCCGGTGTAGACCGTGTACGAGACCGTGCTCGACGTGAAGGTCAGCTCGAAGAGCTGCTGCCCCGCCGCCGGGAGGAAATGGATCTCCAGCGAGTTCATGTTGGGCGGCACAAGGATGCCGCTCGGCGGGTACACCACCTGGATCGCCGCGCCCGGATCCACCGGACCGCCAAACTTCCCCGGAGCGTCACCGGGCGCCCCGGGCCCCACCACCACCTTGCCCTGCTCCACGGTGACCGAGGTCGAGGTGTTCAGCCCCTTGGCCTCGCACTTGATCGTCGCCTTGCCCAGCTTGCCCGCAGGCGCCTGGAGCGTCGCCCCGGTGAAGGAGCCAAAATCCGGAGGATCCACCGAAAATACCGCCTCCTTGGTCACGTCCACGGTGGGCTTCCCGGTCTCCTTGAGCAGCGCCTTGTACTTCGCCGCCAGCCCCACCCCCGCCGGCGGGCTGAACACCGCATCCACTGGGGCGATCGCCAGGAGCTGCAACGGACCGCTCCCCCCTCCCCCGAGCGGATCGCCCCCCGTCCCCCCGCTCCCCGCCCCGCCGCTCGCCGTACCGCCCGCCCCCGCGGTGCTCCCGCCGGCCCCGG
>CAZSDX010000751.1:0-2901 GCA_964605685.1 uncultured Polyangiaceae bacterium | reverse complement strand
CCGGAGGCCGGGAGCCGACCGGAGCCCTCCCAAAAAACGGCGAAAGTCGAGTCAGCGCTTGCCGGGGAGCAGCTTGGGCGCGGTGGAGGTCGTCGCGGTGGGGGGGGGCTTCGCGGTCGGAGGGGTGGCCGTCGAGGCGGCCTCCTTGGAGGATTTTTCGCCGCGGAGCGCCTGGATGGCGAGGCCGACGATCACGGCTCCGAGGACGAGGACGACGGCGATGAGGGCCCAGACGATCTTGTTCGAGCCGGCCGGCGGGGGCGACGGGGCGGGCTGGAACGTCGGGGCGGCGGGCTGGAACGCCGGGGTGGAGGCAGTGGGCTGGCGGGCAGCGGCGAGGGCAGCCTCGGAGACCACGAAGCCAGAGGGCTGAGTGCTGGCGAGAGCGAGCTGGTCCTGAGGAGAGGGGGGAGGCTGGTAGACGGGGGCAGCGGCGGTGACGGGCTGCTGGGGGGCCGGGGGCTGGAGAGGCGCGGCGGGGGCCGGCAAGGGGCGGCCTTCGAGCACGGCGTCGATGGCGGCACTCATCTCCTGGGCGGACTGGAAGCGGAGGTTGATATCGCGCTGGAAGGCGCGCTGGAAGAACTCGCGCCAGGGGGCCAGCTCGGGGGCATCGCGGTCGACGGGGATGGCGTCCTGGGTGAAGACGGCGGTGAGGCGGGCGAAGTCGTTGGTGGCGCCGTAGGGATCGCGCCCGCTGAGAACCTCGTAGAAGACGGTGCAGAGCGACCAGAGGTCGCCGCGAGGGTCGACGGTCTTGGAGTTCCGGAGCTGCTCCGGGCTCATGTAGCCCGGCGTCCCGAGGAGCATGCCGGTCTTGGTCTTGCGCATGGCCCCGCCGGAGGCCGCGTCGATCACCCGGGCGATGCCAAAATCGAGGAGCTTGGCGACGCGCCCCCCCCCCGGAACGTCGCAGAGGAAGATGTTGTCCGGCTTGAGATCCCGGTGGACGATGTCCTGGCGGTGGGCCTCCGCCAGGGCCACCAGCACCTCCTTCATGATGCGGGCGGCCTCGGGGACAGGGAGGCGGGAGCCCTCGGGGCAGGCGTCACCGAAGGATTGCCCCCGGAGGAGCTCCATGATGAGGAAGGGCTCGCCGGTCTCGGCGGTGCCGCTCTCGAAGACCCGGGCGATGTTCGGGTGGTTGAGGCGCTTGGACGCCTCGGCCTCCGCGTAGAAGCGGGAGACCACCTGGTCCTCCTTGACGAACTCCTTGTGGAGGATCTTAACCGCGACGTCTCCCTCGCCGTTGACCCCCTCGGCAGCGTACACCGCGCCCATGCCCCCCTCGCCCAGCTTGCGCGTCAGTCGCCAGCGCCCGGCAAGAACCGCCCCCACCAGGGAATCCGTCTCGTTGGTCACGGGGTAGGGTTGTGCCCTAGATTGCCTCGCCCCTCAAGCCTCTAACGCTTGACCGCCCCGCAGTCCGGGGCCAAAGGGAGCCGGGCGGAGCCAGGGGCCGCTGAACGAGCGGTGTCCTCCTGGCAACCGAAGCGTGGAGCGAGGCCGCCCGTGGGTCTCGGCGGAACGAGGTACGAACGTGAGCACACTGAGCCAAAAAATCGAGCAACGCACCGCCCGCGTCGTCGTCATCGGGATCGGCTACGTCGGTCTCCCCCTGGTCGTCGAGTTCGCCCGCGCTGGCTTCCGGGTGACGGGCTACGACAAGGATCCCGGGAAGGTCCAGCGGTTCAACGAGGGAGACTCCTACATCGAGGATATCCCCTCCTCGGTGCTCGGGCCGCTCGTCAAGGAGGGGCGCGCCGATGCCACCACCGACACCGCCGTCCTGGCCCAGGCCGACGCCGTCATCGTCTGCGTCCCCACCCCGCTCAACAAGACCAAGGAGCCGGACATCAGCTACATCCTCTCGGCCACCGAGGAGATCGCCAGGCACCAGCACAAGGATATGCTCATCGTGCTGGAGTCCACCACCTACCCGGGCACCACCCGCGAGGTGCTGGTGCCGCCGCTGACCCGCGGCTTTGCCCTGGGCCAGGACGTCTTCGTCTGCTTCAGCCCCGAGCGGGTCGACCCGGGCAACAAGCACTTCGGCACCCGCAACACGCCCAAGGTCCTCGGCGGCTCCACGCCGGAGTGCCTCGCCGTGGGGCAGGCCCTCTACTCCAAGATCATCGACCGCGTGGTCCCCGTGTCCAGCACCGACACCGCCGAGATGGTCAAGCTCCTGGAGAACACCTTCCGCGCGGTCAACATCGGCCTCGTCAACGAGGTGGCCCAGTTCTCCCGCGGGCTCGGCATCGACCCCTTCGAGGTCATCCGTGCCGCCGCCACCAAGCCTTTCGGCTTCATGCCCTTCTTCCCGGGGCCCGGGCTCGGGGGCCACTGCATCCCCATCGACCCCCTCTACCTGAGCTGGAAGCTCCGGGCCCTCAAGGTGCAAGCCAAGTTCATCGACCTGGCGGACGAGGTGAACAGCTCCATGCCCGAGTACGTCGTCGGCCGCGTCGTCGACGCGCTCAACGACCGGAAGAAGCCGCTGAACGGCTCCCGCGTGCTGGTCGCCGGCATCGCCTACAAGAAGAACATCACCGACGTCCGCGAGTCTCCCGCCTTCGACATCATCGCGGGCCTCGACAAGCGCGGCGCCCGGGTCTCCTACACCGACCCTTACGCCCCCGAGGTCCACGAACACGGCATCCACCTCAAGGGAGTCGACCCCGGCGGCTCCTTCGCCGACTACGACGCGGTGGTCATCGTCACCGACCACGACAGCTTCGACTACAAGCGCATGGCCCGCGAGGCCCAGCTCATCATCGATACCCGCGACGTCATGCGCCACCACACCCACGACCGCCACAACATCGTCGGCCTCTTACCCCCGCTCACCTCGACGACCGGGGCCGCCTCCGCCGCGCCAGCAGCGCCCCCGCCAGCGCC
>CAZSDX010000750.1:0-2902 GCA_964605685.1 uncultured Polyangiaceae bacterium | reverse complement strand
CCAGCGTCGCGCCCCCGGTCGCCAGCGACGCCGCCAGCACCGCCCGCCGCTTCGGCCTCCGGAGCAGCCAGGCCGGATGCAGCAGCGCCAGGACCGCCAGCCACCCCAGGTGCCCGTGGACCCGGGACAGCAGCCGCAGCGCCATCTCGCTCACGGAAACACCGCCGCCTGCACCGCCAGCGTCACCGCCGCCACCGGCACCGCCCACGCCGCCGCCCGGCAGGCCGCCGCAAGATCCCGCCGGGCCCACCGCAGCACCATCGGCACGATCAGCAGCGAGGCGTAAACCACCACCCCGATGCGCCAGAACATCGCGATACGCGTCGACCAGACCACCAGCGCCGGGTTCGGCTCCGGGAACAGGAGCGCCTGCACCACCCGCACCGCCGCGTACAAAAAAGTCACCGACGAGAGCGCCAGGATCGCCGCCACCGCCGCCTCCACGCGCCTCACGACGCCCCCTCCTTCCACGCCAGCACCCGGGGACACTCCGGGTCCGGTTGCATGGAATCTCCATACCACGCCGCGACCACCTCGCAGCCCCCGCGGCAGGCGCGCCGGAGCGGGCAGGAGGCGCAGGGCTCCGGCAGCCCCTCGTGGCGGCTGCGGAGCCGGACAAGCCCCGGGTCGTCCCGGTACCCCTCCCGGAGCGAGCGCGTAGGCAGCCCCGTCGCCCCGAGGAAGCTGCACGGCGCGACCTGCCCGTCCACCGTGGACGCCGCCAGGTGGCGCCCGGCCTCGCAGCCGAAGACGCCGAAGCGCTCCACCGCCGCCGGATCCACCGAGGAGGTCGACAGCCACGGGACCATGGCGCAGTCGATCCGCACGGACATCCCGGAGGAGGTCACAAGCGACTCCAGCAGGGCAGGCACCTGCGCGGCCTGATCCGGCGTCAACCTGCGGTCGAGGTACGAGGCGCTCGCCGCGCGCCCCGCGGGCTTGTACCGCAGGAGCTGGAGCTCCCGGGCGCCGAGGGAGGCCACCCGGGCAGCCGTGGCCTCGACCCGGGAAAAAGTATGCCGGGTGAGCACCAGGTTGACCCCCACCTTGATCCCCGCCCGCACCAGCCAGCGGATCGCCCGCTCGGCCCCCTGGACGCTGGCTCCGCCCCGCACCAGCTCGTGTCCGCCCGCGACGCCGTCGTGGCTCACGTTCACCTGGGCGAACGCCGTCAGCTCCCGGGAGCGGGCCTCCGTCATGCCTGCGCCGCTGGTGGTCATCACCGGGGTCAACCCGAGGCGCCGGGCCTCCTGGGCCAGCTCCCCCAGGTCACGGCGGAGCAGCGGCTCTCCTCCGCCGAAGGCCACGGTGAACACCCCCGCGGCGGCCAGCTCCGCGAGCCTCGCGGCCAGCTCCGCGAAGGGAGGTTCGGCCCCTTGCGGCGTGGCATCCAGGTAGCACCCCTCGCAGCCCACGCCGCACCGGGCGTTCACCGCCAGATGGACCTCCAGCGGGGCCGTGGGGGGGCCGTCCGGGTCAGCCCAGAGGGCGCCTCCCTCCAGCCCCAGGCGCCGCGCGCGATCCTGGTCGACGGCCACCAGCACCGGAGGCTCCGGGAGCTTGACCCACGCGCCGAAGGGCTCCAGGCGAGCCTTCACGGGGGGACCTCCCCCCCCCCGGCCCCCCTCTCCCTCGCGGGCCGAGGGGGGGGCGGGAACGCCGCGTCCACCCCCTCCTTGTCCTCCTGCTTTTCCGGCTCGCTCGCGGGCGGGGAGGAGCGTTCGTCGAGGGCGGCGGTGACGGCGACGAGGAGGGCTCCTCCCAGGGTGCCGGCGACGAAGAGCAGGTCGACCACGCTGCCGACGGAAGAGCAGTTCGCGCCGCCGGAAGGGCGCACCACCCGGGGGAGCGCGGGCGGCGAGGTGGGCTTGGGGGGGGGCTCCACGGGCGGGACGTTGCACGGCACGCCACGAGGGAGCAAGGGGCCGCGCGGCGGGTGCTCAGCGCCCCGGGCCGAGGAAGGTGGCCGGAAGCTGCTGCTTGCGCTCCGGGGAGGCGACCTCGGAGGTGACCTCCATGGCCCGGCAGAGGTCGCGCTGGTAACGTGATCGAGCGATGGATGAGGATCTTGACACGCCCGAGATGAGGCGGTTGCTGCGCACACTCGGAGCACGACCGAGCAAGTCTGCCGAGGAGGCCCGTGAGCGGGAGCTGGCGGCGATCGATGCGATGACCGCCCAGGAGCGTATCTTGATGGCGCTCCGGTTGGGCAGGCGAGACCGCGCGATGCGAGGAGGCCTCGCCGGCGGTCGGCGGTGACGGAAGGGGAGAGGACGGGAGGAGGGCCCCTTGCGCTCGCCGAGAAGCTTGCCCATTTCCTGGCTCGCTCCGGGGTCGATTCGGCGCTCATCGGCGCGGCAGCGCTTGCCGTGCATCGTTATCCAAGGTCGACCGAGGACATCGATCTGGCGGTCGGCGTGGATCCGCGTCGGCTCGAAGAGCTCGCCCAGCAACTGCGCAGCGAAGGCTTCCTGGCGGAGGTAAGCCTCCCTGACGTCCTCGATCCACTGGGCGGCGTCCTGCGCGTGCAGGCAGGAGGAGCGGAGCGGGTCGAAATTGTGAATTTCTGCAACCCTCCTGCGGGGGGATTCCCGGCGCTGATCGAGTCAGCTCTTCGCGAGGCGATGCCCCTCCACGAGGGCGCCATGCTGCGGGTTGTGACGCTCCAGCACCTCATCCTGTTCAAGCTGTACGCCGGCGGTGTGAAGTCGAAGAACGACGTGCTCGAGCTGATGAGCCGGAACCCGGATCTGGACCTGAACGAGCTTCGCGCCTCATGCCGGCGGTTTCGCATGGATCGCAGGCTGGAACTCTGGCTCCGCGACTTGCAATCCACGACGGAGGAATGAGTCAAACTACCCCCGGCAGAGCCGGGGGCTTGTTGAGGAGGACCGCTCAAAGC
>CAZSDX010000749.1:0-2916 GCA_964605685.1 uncultured Polyangiaceae bacterium | reverse complement strand
CTTGGGTGGCGCCCTTGCCTCTTCGCAGGAGGCGGAGCCGCCGCTGCCCCCGGAGCCGCTGGTGCCCCCCGCGCCGCCGCTCCCACCGGAGCCCGTGCCGAGGCAGACGCCCACCGGCGAGTTCCCGCCGAAGACGGATTTGTTGCAGGTAGCGCCGCCGCAGTCCGCGTTGTCGCAGCAGTACTTGGCGCACTGGGTCCCGACGCAGGTGAGGCCGCCCTGGCAGAAGGGACCACCCTGGTTGTTGCAGCCGCCGCAGAGGGCGGCGTTGTTCGGAGGCTCGTAGCAGGCGAACCCGCCCTGGGCGAGGTCGCAAGCATAGCCTGCGGGGCACCCGGCGTTGGTCACCGGGTTGCACTGGAACTGCCCCGCGCAGGACCCCTGGGAGGGCGGCGACGAGGGGACATCGCAGGTCGGTGAGTTCCCCGAGCCGCCCGAGCCCCCGCTGCCCCCGCTTCCGCCGCCGCAGTCCGCCTCGCACTCGGTCTCGCAGCCATCGTTGCAGATGCAATCGACGACGGCGTTGTAGAGGTTGACCCCCTGGGGGTTGTTCTGGACGCACTGGTTGACGCAGGTCTGGGTGGTGCAGCCCTGGAGGCACTGGATGAAGCCGACGCAGCTCTGGGAGGTGGCGCAGGCGTTGTTCTGCTGGCTGCAAGCGCCGCCGGGCTGGAGCGCCTGCTCCTGGCACTGGCCACAGGTCTGCCCGGAACCGCCGCCGGTACCGCCGGTGCCGCCGCTGCCCCCCGCGCCCGAGGAGCCGCCGGAGCCGCAGTCGCCGGTGGTGCAGGGGTAGAGGGCGCAGACGCCTTGGGTGTCGTCGCCGGAGAGGTTGCGCTTGATGCCGCCGGTGTAGGCGGCGTACATGATGGCGCTCTGGGGGGGCGTGTGATCGAGGCCGAGGAAGTGGCCCTGCTCGTGGGTGGCGATGGACTGGGTGTCCACGTTGTTGCCGCTCTTGCCCGAGTTGTCCCAGGAGAAGCCGACGTTGTTGAAGACAATGTCGGCGTCGATGTTGGTCGTGCCGCTGTAGGAGGTGAGGGTGACGCCGATGGTGCTGTTGACGCTGCCGAGCTGGCCGGGCCACGTCCCCGAGCGCCACAGGATGGTGTTCTGCTGATCCTGCGCGGTGTTCTGCGACGACGTGTTCCCCTGGTTCACCGCCTGGAAACTGGTGCACGACGGCGCCGACCAGGTGGCGAACCCCGCCTCGATGGACGCCACCGCCGTCCCCTGGATCGACGGAGGGATCGACCCCTGGTTGATCTTGTAGGTAACCGGCAGGTTCTTCCACTTCGACCCGGTGGGCACGTAGGCGTCCGCCCGCGGAGCCAGCAGCATCGCCCCCAGTACGACGAGGAGGTGGCGGCGCATCACTTCGCCCTCGCGTAACGGGTCACATCCGCAACCAGCTTGCTGAGCGGTTCCCTGGGCTCGGGTTTGTGCTCCGTGGGCACCAGCTTCCCGCCCACCTTCAGGAACAGCACCAGCCCGGTCATGTCCCGGGCCACCTTGTCCCCCTTCACGTGGTACGCCGCCTGCGACAGCGCCGTGAGGTGGACCATGCTGTCCTCTCCCTTGCGGAGAAACAGCACCAGATCCTGCCCCGGCTCGATCTTCGCGTCCCCGGACACCGTCATCGTCACGTCGCCGACGGTCCCTCCGTACTGCTCCAGCCACAGATCCCGCGGGCCCTTGCCCTTGAGGAAGCTCTGCACCTGGAGCCTGGTCCGCGTCAGGATCACGCTGCCGTCGCCGCTCCAGGCGCTCATGGCCTCCACCGCCCGGGCCCTCACCACCAGCTCCGACTCCCGGACCAGCTGCTCCCGGGTCAGCATCACCGCCGAGGCCGCCGTCGACGGCGCGGGGATCAGCGCCAGCGCCGCCGCCACGACCAGCGCCCACAAGCCACGAATTCCTTGCTTCATGGCGCCCCATACTGACACGCTAGCGTCACCGTCGAAATCTCCCTTCTTCGGTTCGTGAATGGCTGAATTTTTCCGCTCGGTGTGGCCTTTTTCTGCGGCCTTCTTGCTGTCGATGCAGACCGCACACGGCGCGGCTCCGCGGCTCCCGCCCGGGGTCATCCCGGTCCCCATCCCGGGGGCGCTTGCGGCCTACGCGCTGCCCGCGGAGGGCTCGACCGGGCAGGTGATCGTCTACCTCCACGGGCACTGCGGCGACCCGCTGGCGGGGCTCCGCGCCTTCCCCGGGGCGGCTCGCAAGGTGGGGACGATGATCTCGGTCCAGGGGGATCTCCCCTGCAAGGGTCGCGCGGGGAAGCGCCGCTGGTCCACCGACGCCGCGCGGATCCAGGCCGCCATCGACGCGGCCATCGCCGCCACCACCGGCCAGCTCGACCGGGCGCTCTCCCTGCGGGAGCTCATCCTGGTGGGCTACTCGGAGGGGGCGCTCCGGGCGGAGCTGCTCTCCGGCACCTTCCCCGGGCGCTACCCCCGGATCATCCTGGGGGGCGAGCCCAGGGCGCCGAGGCCGGAGAACTTCCGCGAAGCACGCTCGGTGGCGACCCTCGCCGGCCAGCTCGACGTCCAGGCGCCGATGCGCGACGGAGCCGAGGCCCTGGCCCGCGCCGGGGTGGCTTCCCGCTTCTTCCTGCTCCCGGGGGCGCGCCACGGCCAGTACGGCCCCGAGGGCGAGCGGGTGCTCGGTGACGCCTTCTCCTGGCTGCTGGCGCCCTCGCCCTGAGCACGCCGCCGCGCCGTGCTACCGTCGTCCTCCCCGATGAGCACCGTGGCCACCCTGGGCGTCGATGATGCGGCAACCCACGCCGTCATGCTCCTCGATCATCGGCGCGTCGACCTCTTCGCCGCCGCCATCGCCGCCGAGGTGCAACCCGGCGAGGTGGTCGCCGACGTGGGGGCGGGCTCCGGCATCCTGGCGGCGCTCGCGGCCCGG
>CAZSDX010000748.1:0-2927 GCA_964605685.1 uncultured Polyangiaceae bacterium | reverse complement strand
CGGCGAGCACCGCCCTCGCCTCCCGGGCCGCGCCCCTGCTGGTGGTGCTCGGCGGCGATCTCGGCCTGGAGCACTACTGCCATGAGGCCGTCGCACCGCTGGGGGGCCACGTCGAGAGCTGGGAGATCGGCCGGGCCTCCGAGATGAAGCCGGAGCCACCGCCCAACCTGCTGCTGGTCTCCGAGGAGCTTTACGTCTTCGACCGCCGGGCCTTCAACCTCCTCGCCTTCCGCATCGGAGCGCCGCTGGTGGTCTGGAGCCAGGAGATGGACCCGGCGGATCTCCAAGCGGTGCTGCTGGCGGCGCGCTGCGGTCCGGATCGCAGGGCCTCCGCCCCTCCGCCCGGCTGACGGTCACCCCTCGGGGGTGAAGCGCAGCGAGAAGTTGAGCACGGTGGTGCCGGTCCGGGGCTTGAGGAAGTCGATGCTCTCGAAGACCTTGTAGACGCAGTCGTTGAACTCCCGGTCCTTGAAGGTGGTCTTGTTGGGCTTGACCCGTGCCTTGCCGCCGTCGCGCTCGACCCGGAGTTCCACGCTGATGTCGCCCTTCTGGCCCTCCACCCTCGCCCAGCAGCGGCGCATCTCGTCGTAGTGAGGCTGGACCGATTTCTTGAAGGGCTCCTTGGTGGCGTTGTCGTTGGGTCCGCCACCGATGTGGATGCCGATGTTGGCCACCTTCACCTTCGGCAACGGGGCAGAGGGCGCGGAGGGCGCGGAGGGCGCGGAGGGCTCGGCGGAGGCCGGAGCGACCGGCGCCGTGGCCACTGCGGAGGCGGAGGGCAGCGCCGGAACCGCAGGCGGCACGGCGGGGGAGGCCGCGGGGGGAGGCGCAGCGCCGAACGAGGGGGGAGGAGAGACCGCAGGAGGCGGAGGGCTCGCGGGTGAGGCGGAGGAGTCCGGGGGCGAGGCGGAGGAGCAGGCGGCGAGCCCGGCGAGGAGCAGGCCGCCGAGGGAGAGGCGAGGCATCACGAGCGGCGCCATACCCCACCGGCGCGCCGTGGGCCAGGGGCCGCTCAGGCCAGGCGCCGAGAGATGGCGCGGTAGACCTGGGCGCTGAGGGGGGAGGCTTCCGCCATGCTGGTCACCACCCGTTGCCCATGCGGCCGATGAAGCTGTAAGGGTAGGCCCAGTCGGGGCGGGAGATCTCGTCGAGGGAGGTGATCTCCTCCGGAGCGAGCTTCACATCGAGGGCCCGCAGGTTGTCGTCGAGCTGCTGGACCGTGCGCGCCCCGAGGATCACCGAGGAGACCTCTGGCTTCGCCATCAGCCAGGCGATGGCCACCGCCGCAGGAGAGGTATCGTGGCGTCTGGCGATCTCGATCACCCGGTCGATGACCTCGTAGGAGCGCTCGGCGCCGAGGCGCTTCATGGCGTCCTTCCAGGTGGCTAGGCGGCTGCCCTCGGGGGGAGCCTCGCCGCGGCGGTACTTCCCGCTGAGGAAGCCGCTGGCCAGCGGGGACCAGGCGAGCACGCCGAGGTGGAACGCCTTGCAGGCGGGGACGATCTCCCGCTCGGCACCGCGCTCCAGCAGCGACCACTGGATCTGCGCCGACTCGTAGCGCTGGGTGCCTGCCCGGTCGGCGGCCCAGAGCGACTCGGTGAGCCGGTAGCCGGTGTAGTTGGAGCAGCCGATGTAGCGGACCTTCCCCTGGCGTACCAGGTCGTCGAGGGCTCGCAGGGTCTCGTCGATGCGCACCGAGGTGTCCTGCATGTGCACCTGGTAGAGATCGATGTGATCGGTGTCGAGGCGGCGAAGGCTCGCCTCGCAGGCCTCGACGATGTGCTGGCGCGAGAGGCCCAGGTCGTGGGGTCCGGGCTTGTCGCCGCTCATGCCCATGCCCATCGGAAAGCGGCACTTGGTCGCCAGCAGCACCTTGCCCCGCTTGCTCTTGATCCACTGGCCGGTCAGCTCCTCGCTGCGGCCTTCGCTGTAGATGTTCGCCGTGTCCACCAGGTTCACCCCCCGCTCGACGGCGCGGTCGAAGACCCGGCGCGCCTCCTCGTCGTCGGAGGTCAACCCCTTCATGATGGTGCGAGACTCCCCGAAGGTCATCGCCCCCAGGCTCAGCACACTCACCTTCAACCCGCAGCTACCCAGGCTCCTCAGTTCCATCGCTCTCGCTCCCTTGGCTCAATCCTCGCTGACCTTGACGTCCTTGAGCTCGGCGCCGAGCTCCTCGATGACGGCGCGCACCAGGGGGTGCGCGGCGATGCGCTTGCGCGCCGCCTCCCGACGCTCCCAGCGCTCGGCGTTGAGCACCTTCCCCAGCGTCAGCTCGCCGTACGCCGCGTCGCTCAGTTCAATGGAGACCCGCGCCTCCGGACCCAGCTCCCCCTGGAGCGCCCTGGCCAGGGGCTCGGCGTAGCGGGGCTCGGTGATCCGCGCCGCCTCGAAGGAGTTGGGAGGGAACCCCAGCGTCACGCCGGATGGCCCCACGCGCCGGGGAGAGGCCAGCTCCAGCACCGAGGCCAGC
The DNA here is from genome assembly GCA_964605685.1 of uncultured Polyangiaceae bacterium. Lineage (GTDB taxonomy): Bacteria > Myxococcota_A > Polyangia > Polyangiales > Polyangiaceae > JANWXX01. The sequence goes on along the minus strand of CAZSDX010000748.1, from coordinate 454 downwards.
GCCGGGTGAGTGCTCCGGGCCTGGTCGACGATGCGCCGCCAGGCGGCGAAGTCGACCCCGGGGAGCGGCTCGGGGAGCGGTTTGCTCGGATCGTGGGCCAGCGCGCCCGGTTGATGACGGACGCCGCGAGGCGGAGCCGTGGGCCCCACCGAGAGCGGCGGGCGCGCAGAAGGCGGAAGCTCCCGCGAGGGGGGCGCAGAGAAAGAAGGCCGCGACGTGGACGGCGGGAACGAAGGCCGCGGCGCCGACGGCGGGAACGAGGGCCGAGCCGCAGGAGCCGAGGACGGAGGCGCCGAGGACGGAGGCGCCGACGGAGGGGGCGGCCTGGACGCCGGGAAGACCGGGCGAAGCACGTTGCTCGGCGCGGGCCTGGAGGAAGGCGGAGCAGGAGCCGGCGTGGGCACTGGGCGCAGGGTCGGCGCGGAGGCAGGGGCCGACAGAGGAGCCGCCGGAG
>CAZSDX010000747.1:0-2931 GCA_964605685.1 uncultured Polyangiaceae bacterium | reverse complement strand
GACTCATCCATGCCGAAAGCATATCACAAATTCTGTGTTAGAAACCCTCTGAGGGTGTCCGGGGAGGCCGGGGCGTCGAAGGAGCAGCCCGCGGCGGGATCGAAGGGGAGGGGAGAGGTGGCGTTGATGGCGAGGCACTTCTGCTCGTCGAAGCAGGGGGCCCCGGGGGCAGCGGCGAGGGAGGCGTTGTCCTGGAAATCGGGGAGGGAAGCGACGTCCTTGGCGTCTGGGAGGCAGGAGCCGCCGACGCAGGTGCCGGCCTTGCCTTCGGCGGAGTAGGGGTCATGGTCGAAGCAGGAGAAGCGGAGCGGCATGCGCAGGAGCTTCTGCTTCTCGGGGGCGAAGGAGAGGGAGGCGGAGCGGAAGACGCGCTTTTGCTCGGAGCCCCCCTGGCGGCGAATGCCCTCGACGAAGACAGAGAGGGAGCCGGAGAGGCGGTCGCTGTCCTTTGGCCGGAGGGTGATGGTGCCCGGGAGGCTGGTGCGCTCGGGCAGGTCGTAGACCTCGTCGAGGGCGCCCTGTCCGTCGCGGCGGACGACGAGGCGGAGGCGGTCGATGTCCTGGGGGATGGCGCCCTCGGCGGAGATGGCCACGACCACGGCGGTGGCGCCCTTGTCCTCGCACCCCGTGGCGCCGAGCGCCGAGATCAGCAGGGGGAGCGCGGTCCGTCGGGGCAAGGAGAGAGGTCGAGAAATGTAGGTCATGGCAGTCACATTGTTTGAGCAAAAACGAAGTGAGTGTAAGCGCGAGGGAGACCCGGCGCGGATGCCCTGCCCACGGCGCGGCATCGGCCCGCCGAGCGGCCGCGGGCGCCGCGTTAACCCGCGCAGCCCGTGGCGTTTGAGTTTGTCCAGCAGCGTCACCCGCGACAGCCCGAGGGACCGGGCGGCCTCCGAGTGGTTCCCGCCGGCGTCGCGCAGCGCCTGCTCCAGCAGCCCCCGCTCGAAGGCCGCCACGCGCTCCCGGAAGGCCCCGTGCTCTCCCCGCTCGACGCCCGGCAGGGCCCCCGGCTCCAGCGCGTTCACGTCCAGCTCTCCGTCGGTCGACAGCGCCAGGAGGCGGGTGATCGTGTTTTCCAGCTCCCGGACGTTGCCGGGCCACGGGCGAGCCTGGAGCGCCGCCAGCAGTTCCGGCGACAGGGAGGCGTTGGGGAGATCGAAGCGGCGAGCGATCCGCTGGCAGAAGGCGCGGGCGAGCAGCGGGATGTCCTCCCTTCGCTCCCGGAGCGGCGGCAGCCGCAGCACGACGACCGCCAGCCGGAAATACAGGTCCTCGCGGAACCGACCCGCCTGCACCTCCGCCCGCAGATCGCGGTGCGTCGAGGCGACCACGCGCGCGTCGACCCGCACCGTCTTGCCGGCGCCGATCGGCTGGATCTCGCCCTCCTGGAGCGCCCGGAGCAGCTTCGCCTGCACCGCCAGCGGCAGCTCCCCCACCTCGTCCAGCACCAGTGTCCCCCCGTCTGCCTGGGCGAAGAAGCCGGCGCGGGCCCGCTCCGCCCCCGTGAACGCACCGCGGGTGTGGCCGAACAGCTCCGCCTCCGCCAGCTCTGCGGGCAGTGCGGCGCAGTTGAACCGCACCAGCGGCCCGGACGCCCTCCTGCCGAGGCCGTGCAGGAGCGAGGCGATGAGCTCCTTGCCGGTCCCGGTCTCTCCCTGCAGGAGCACCGGCACGTCCCGCGGCGCCACCCTCCCGGCGTCCTCCAGCAGCCGCCGGAACGCCGCGCTCTCGCCCAGCAGCGGTCGCCCCAGCGTGCGCTCCAGCTCCCGCAGCCGGGCCCCTCGCCGCAGCTCCGCCGCCTCCGCCGCCCTCCCCACGGAGGCCCTCACCTCGTCAAGATCAAAGGGTTTCTTCAGGTAATCGTAGGCCCCACCCTTCATCGCCTGCACCGCCGCCCGCTCCGACCCCTGGGCGGTCACCAGGATCACCGGCAGCCCTGGCCTCGCCGCCCGCGCCTGCCGCAGCAGCTCCATCCCGCCCATCCCCGGCATCACCAGGTCAGTAACCAGAACTTCCATATGATCCAGGAGGTGCAGCGCCTCCTCCGCGCGGCTTATGCGGAGCACGTCGTGACCGGCGTCCTCCAGGATCTCACCGAGGGTGAAGAGCACGCCAGGGTCGTCGTCAACCAGCCCGATGGTCGCCATGGATCAACCTCTCCGGGGGGAAGAGCAGCGTCGCCCTGGTCCCCCGTCCCGGGGCGCTCTCGAAGAGTAGCTCACCGCCGTGCTGGCGGGCGGCGGCGCGGGCCAGCACGACGCCGAGGCCGGTGCCGCCCTCGCGGGTCGTGTGGAAGGGGGTCCCGAGGCGAGCCAGCGCCTCCGCGGTCATGCCCTGCCCGTCGTCCTCGACGTCGATCCGGGGAGCGCCACCCTCGACGCGCCACCGGATCTCGACGTGGCGAGCGCCGGCCTCGATGGCGTTGGAGGTGAGGTTGAGGAGCGCCTCGAAGAGGCGGCCGCGATCCCCGCGCAGGAGCAGCGGCTCGCCGGCGGCCACCACCGAGGCGCCCTGCTGCCTGGCGCGCCCGTCGAGCACCTCGACCAGGGCGTGTCCCACCTCGTCGAGGGTGATCTCGCCCTCCTTCAGGGCCTCCAGGGGCCGGGAGAAGGAGAGGTAATCCCCGAGGATCTTCTCGATGCGCTCGACCTCTCCCCGGAGCACCTGGAGGCGGCGAGCGCGGCGAGGCTCGCCCTCGCCCTCCGCGAGGAGCGCGGCCAGCCCCTTCACCGAGGCCAGCGGGTTCTTCACCTCGTGGGCGACCCGGGCGCCCACCAGCTCCAGGGAGCGCATCTTGGCCGAGGCTTCCTCCAGGAGACCCTGGCCGGCCAGCTCCAGGGAGCGGATCGCGCCGCGGTGCACCTCCGCCAGCCCTCCCACGCCGAGCCAGAGCAGCGCGGCGGCGCCGGCCGCGCAGGCCGCGGCCATGCG
>CAZSDX010000746.1:0-2948 GCA_964605685.1 uncultured Polyangiaceae bacterium | reverse complement strand
CCCTGGACGCGGTGGCCCAGCGCACCCTCGCCTCGGCGCTCCGGGGCGAGCCGCTGGCGGCCCCTCGCGCCTTCCGTGTCCGTCCTCTCGCCGCCGAGCAGGCCGAGGCCCTGGGCAGGGCGCTGGCGGCGGCCATGCAGCGGAGCCAGCCGCTCCAGGTCGCCCCTGACCTGCTCCAGCTGGTGGATTTCCCGACCCCTCCGGCAGGGTCGCGGCGGGTCTTCGACCTGACGCTCCACGGGGCTCCTCCGGCGGAGCCCCTGCGGGAGACCGTCGAGCTGATGCAAGACGTCCGGGTGACGGTGACCGACGAGGAGATCGAGGTGGAGCTGCTGGGGGAGCAGACCGGGGTGGTGCTTCTGGTCCCGCTGCACCAGGGAGAGCCCGGGCGTCCCTGCCCGTCGCGCTCCGGAAACCACCCGAGGCACCTGGTCTTCACCCCGCCCCCCGCCGAGGAAGAGCTGGATGGCTACGCGCTGGTGGTGGGCGATCGGCTGGCCTTCCTGAAGCGCTGAGGCTCACACCTCGAAGAGCCGGAAGGTCGGCGCGCCGTAGTCGCTGCCGATCACTGCGTGGCGCAGGGGACCGCCGGGGCGAGCGACCACGCCATCGCGAGCGAAGTGGGTGTGGCCGCTGACCAGGAGAGACACCTTGGGGCATGCGGCGACGCGGCGCCCGAGGGAGAGGTTGCCGAAGAAGGCGTTGGAGACGCCCCAGCCGGCGTCGTCGGGCCTGCGGACCATCTGCTCCTCCAGGAGCGGGACGTGGGTGGCGACGACGATCTGGCGGATCTCCGGGTCGCCGTCGAGCACCTCGATCCGGCGGAGGAGCGCGCCGCCGAGGCGCGCGGCAACCTCCGGATCCGTGTGGGGCCAGTCGATCCAGTTGGCGTCGTTGTTGAGGAACCGCTTGAGCGCCGGGAGCTGCGGGGCGTGGGCAGCCTGCTCCGGGTCGATGGCCGAGTAGTCGTACCAGGCGAGGGAGCCGACGACGGCGACGGCGCCGAGGCGAAGCGAGGAGGTCTCCAGCCAGCTCGCGCCGAGCTCGGAGCAGACCCCGGGGAGCACCTCGTCGAGGAGGCGCTGGGAGGAGACATCGAGGTGCTGATCCCGCCAGACGTCGTGGTTGCCGGCGAGGACCGCAAGGCGGGGGGCGACCCCGGAGAACGAGGCGACGCAGCGGCGAAAATTCTCGACGCCGTGGCCGAGGTCGCCGGCGAGGACCAGCAGGTCGGGGCGCTGGCGGGCGATCTGACGCGCGAGGGCTTCGATGACGTCGGGGGCGGTGAGGTGACCGGCCAGATCGTAATGGAGGTCGCTGGTGACGGCGAGGCGCATCGGGGCCCATGGAACAGCAAAACCCCCCCGGGAGCGAGGGGGTAGAGGGCCCGGAGGGAGGGCCTGCGCTCGTGCTCAGATGTTGATCTTGCCGAAGAGCGGGAAGGGGGTGGCGAAGGCGAAGAGCACGAGGGACTCGATGAGCGCCAGGCCGAGGATCATGGGGGTCTGGATGCGGGGGGCGGCGCCGGGGTTCCGGCTGATGCCCTCCAGGGCGGCGGTCACCGCGCGGCCCTGGCCCAGGGCGCCACCGAGCACCGCCACGGCGATGGCGAAGCCGGCCGCAGCGGCGGCAGCGGCCTGAACGTCGAACTTGTTGGTCTCCGCGGCCTTGGCGGCCTCCTGGGCGAAGGCCGACGTCGAGGCCAGGGTCACCGCGGTGGCGGCCAGGGTGGCAAGCTTCGTCTTCTTGAACATCTGCGTAGGCTCCTTGTCTCGCGCGCCCTCTTAGACGCACTTTCTCTGTTTGACCAGCGGAAAAACTAAGTGATGGGCGCCCTCGTGGTGCTCCTCGTGCTCCGTCGCCAGGCCGATGTAGACGCAGGCCAGCAGGCAGAACACGACGGTCTGGACGACCACCACGAGGATGCCGAGGAAGATCGCGGGGATGGGCAGGAACAGGGCGATGAGGCCCAGGAAGATGCTGCCGATCAGGTGGTCGACCGCCATGTTGATCATCAGACGGACGCCGAGGGTCAGCGGCCGGATCACCAGCATGGTGAGCGACTCGATGAGGAAGATCAGGAGGTTGATCGGGATGCCGAGGATCCCGAGGTTCGGCCCCCAGAGGTGCTTGATGTAGCCGAAGCCGTTCTCCCGGAGGCCGTAGTAGTTGAACAGGATCGTCACCAGCAGGCCGCACCCGAGCGTGATGTTCAGGCTGGAGGTGGGGGGGGCCATCCCGGGGATCAACCCCATCAGGTTCGAGAAGAAGATGAAGAGCGCGCAGGTGCCGATCACCGGGAAGAACTGCCGGGCTCGCTTCGCCCCCATGATCTCCCGGGCAAGGTTGTAGAAGGCCCCGACGAAGACCTCGATGAAGGTGCGCAGCGTGAGCTTCGCCTCCGGGATCACCGCCTTGTCCGTCTGGGTGAGCTGCCCCCGCGCCAGCGCCGCCAGCGCCAGCACCAGCCCCACGATCATCAGCGAGATCACGAAGGGCTCGACGTGGTGTTCCGTCACCGGCTGCCCCGACATCACCATCTTGCCGAGGACCTCGGCGTTGTGGCTCAACCCAGGGAACAGCGCCAGCAGGTAGCTGATGAAGCTCGTATGATCAGGCATGGCAGTTCACTCACCGTCGCGTCGCCGGGTTCATCGCGAGCCTCCTGCCCCCGGCGAGGCGGTCGAGGTCGATCGGGAAGATACGCCCAGGAAGAGCGGGCTCAGGGTGATCGCCAGCGGCAGCGCCCCGAAGCCCGCCGCGAAGGGCAGCGCCTCGGCCAGCCCCGCCCGGAACAGCCCCCAGGACCCCCCGAACAGCAGCAGCAACTTCACCAGCCCCACCCCCGCCGCACCCCCGCTGCCTCCTCCGCCGCCCAGCAGCCCCGCCACCACCCGCTCCAGCAGGAACAGGTTGAGCACCGCCGCCGCGACCCCCAGCGCCACGCT
>CAZSDX010000745.1:0-2953 GCA_964605685.1 uncultured Polyangiaceae bacterium | reverse complement strand
CGGGCGGCGGGTGGGGCGGCGCGCCTCCGGGCGGCGGGTACGGACCTCCTCCGGGCGGCGGGTACGGGCCTCCCCCGGGCGGCGGGTACGGGCCTCCCCCCGGCGGTGCTCCCCCGGGCGGTGGTTTTGGTGGGCCTCCGGGGGGCGGGTTTGTGCCTCCTCCGGGGGGGCCAATGGCGCCGGTAGGCGGTGGTGGCCGGGTGGTGTTCACCGGCGACGGCGGTCAACTCTTCGTGATGTACCTGCTCAACATGATCCTGCCCATCGTGGGGACGTACATCGTCGGCGGCGGGATCATCGGCGTGGGGAGCTTCGTGGGCCAGCAGGTCGGCGGGGACGTCGGGGGGATCCTGGCGAGCCTGGCGGGGCTGGTGGGCGGCGTGGCGATCCTGCTCGGGGCGATCGTCTCGACCATCCTGTTCATGCAGAAATTCCAGGAGTTCTACTACCAGAACCTGAAGCTGGACGGGCAAAACTGCGAGTACCGGGGTGACCTGAAGAGCCTGGCGATCAAGGCCTTCGTCAACCTGCTGCTGACCTACATCACGCTCGGGATCTACGGCCCCTGGATGATGTGCAACCTCAAGAAGCACATCTACGAGAACACGGCGGTCAACGGCCAGATGGGCCGGCTGGTCTTCGACGGGAGCCCGGGGGAGCTGCTGGGCAAGTACATCGTCGGGATGATCCTGACCTACTGCACCCTCGGCATCTACGTGTTCTGGTTCATGAACGACATCTTCGCGTTCATGTGGGAGAACACCAAGCTCGACGGGCGCCCCTTCCAGTTCCGCCGCGACCCGGGCGGCCTCTTCGGGACGCTGATCCTGAACTACCTCCTGGTGTACTGCACCCTGGGGATCTACACCCCCTGGATGATGTGCAACCTGTTCAAGTGGGAAGCGGAGCACGTGAGCTGAGCCGCTGGTCGCTGGCCGCCCGGCGCCTGCGCCCCCTGTGGCCTGCGCTGGCGGTCTGCGCCGTGGGGCTCCTGCCCTTCCGCACCTGCTTGCTGTACATCGCGTTCGACATCCCCTGCCCCGCCTGCGGACTCACCCGGGCGGGGCTCGGTCTTTTGTCCCTCGACCTGGCGGGTGCCACCCGCTTCCAGCCCCTCGCGGTGCCGCTGCTGCTGCTGTTCCTCGCGGTGCTCGCCTGCGCTCCCTGGCTGGACGAGCCCCGCTGGAAGGCCCTGGTCAACCGCTCCTCGGCGGCGGCGGGGGTGGGCCTCGTCCTGGTCTGGGCGCTGCGCTTCCTCGGGCTCTTCGGCGGGCCGGTGCCCTGAATTTCCCCTTGGAGCCCGGGGCGCCGCGGTCTACCACCGCCGCCCGTGAGGCAACCGCGCGCCCTCTTCCTGGTCAACTACGACTGGTTCTTCGTGTCGCACCGGCTCGCGCTGGGGGAGGCGCTCCGGGACGCGGGCTTCGACGTGGGCGTCGCCGCGCTCCGCACCGGGGCCCACGAGGTCATCGAGGGCGCGGGGCTCCGGTTCCACCCGCTGCCCTTCGAGCCAGGAGGGCGCGACCCTCTCCGCGAGGCCCGCACCCTCGCCGCCATCACCGACCTCTACCGCCGGGAGCGCCCTTCCCTCGTCCACCAGGTGACCATCAAGCCGGTGCTCTACGGATCGCTGGTGGCGCGGGCGCTCCGGATCCCTGCGGTGGTCAACGCCGTCAGCGGCCTCGGCTACATGTTCATCGAGCGCGCCGGCGACAGCGCCTCGCTCCGGGCGCTCCGCTCCGCCGTCAAGCTCACCTACCGCGCCGCCCTCGCTTACCCCCGCGCCCGCACCATCTTCCAGAACCCGGACGACCTCGCCACCTTCGAGCAGGCCGGGATGATCCGGCGCTCTCAGGCCCGGCTGATCCGCGGCTCCGGCGTGGATACGGCGCGCTTCCCCGCCACGCCCCTGCCCGCCGGTCCTCCGCTGGTGGTGCTGCCGGCCCGCATGCTCTGGGACAAGGGCATCCAGGAGTTCGTGGACGCGGCGCGCCTGGTGCGCCAGCGCATCCCGGAGGCTCGCTTCGCCCTGGTCGGCGGCGTCGACACCCAGAACCCGGCGGGCATCCCCGAGGCGACCCTCGCCGGGTGGAACGCCAGGGGCGAGGTCGCGTGGTGGGGGCACCGGACCGACATGCCGACGGTGCTGGCGCAGGCGCATCTGGTGGTGCTCCCGTCGTACCGCGAGGGGCTCCCGCTGGCGCTGGCGGAGGCGGCCTCCTGCGGGCGGGCCTGCGTCGCGACGGACGTCCCCGGGTGCCGGGAGGTGGTACGCCACGGGGTCACCGGCTGGCTGGTGCGCCCCCGGGACGCGGTCTCGCTGGCGGACACCCTCGTGCAAGCGCTCTCCTCGCCGGAGGAGCTGGAGCGCCGGGGCCAGGCCGGCCGCAAGATGGCCGAGGAGGAGCTGAGCAAGGCGGCGGTCGTGCAGCAGACCTTGGCGCTCTACCGGGAGCTGCTCGGAGAGCGGTGGCCCCGCTGAACCACGGCCCCGCTCAGACTCGACTTTAGCCGTTTTATGAGCCTGTCCTGCAGGGAAAGGGACCACCGCACGAGGGGACGACACTTCGGCTCGATGTGGCCGGGCCGTGCTCAAGGCGGACGATGGCCTTGGGTATGCGCGAGAAGCGCGTCGAATGTCTGCGGATCCCACACGGCAACAGGGCAGGACACGAAGCCCTTCGGATCGCGCGTGATGACGCCGTCTAGCCCCGCGGAGCGCGCCGCGGCGATCTGGACGTCATCCTCGAAATCTTTCCCTGCGAGCGAAATCGCGTCGTGCAGGACAGCCTCGCCCACCGAAGCGATCCGGAAATTCTCCAGGCAAGCGGCCGTGATCGCCCGGGCACGGTCGAGGCCGACAAGCTTGCGAGCGACATAGAACACGGCCTTGTTCAGAAGGCCGACCACGGGCCCGCCGACGAGGCCGCCGGGGTGAACCCCGGCGCCGGGA
>CAZSDX010000744.1:0-2966 GCA_964605685.1 uncultured Polyangiaceae bacterium | reverse complement strand
GCGCCGCTGGCCTACCGGGCGAGCGACGTCCGGGGGCTGGCCACCGCCGAGCGCGACGCGGACGACGACGCGCTGCTCCGGTACATCGAGCGAGCGGCGCCCGCCGCCGGGGAGGCAGACGAGATCCGCTGGAGGCTTGCCCAGAAGCAGCGGGAGAGCGGGGGCCTGTTCCGCTACCTTCGCACCGGGCTGCGCCACCGCGAGGAGGCCGATCGGCTGCTGGTGGAGCAGATCCAGGCGAGGCCCTCCGAGGCGGAGCTCCTCCGGTACCTGGAGTCCGGCGGCAAGGAGCGGGACTGGGTCGACCGGATGCTGCTCCAGCTCGCCGTGAAGGAGGGGACCGAGGCGGCGCTCCGTGCCTACGTCGCCAGGGGAGGGAAGGCGAGGACCGAGGTGGAGCAGATCCTGCTGCCCAGGCTTCAGATCGACCAGGCCGTGCGAGGGAAGAACCTGACGTTGCTGCGGCTGATGGCCAGCGCCCCGGAGCAGCTCACGCCCAAGCAGCGGATGGACCGGGGGGAGCTGTCCGAGGCGATGCGCGCCGAGGCGCTGGCGGCGCTGGAGGGGCTCCGGGAGCGAGAGCTCCAACGGCTCCGGAGCCAGCTCGCCTCGGCCCCGGAGGCGACCCGGCTGCTGCTGGAGCTGGCGGAGACCCGCAGCAGCCTCTGGACCAGCGTCCCCCTCTCGGTCTCGGTGACCCGCGAGGATCTGTCGGGCAAGAGGAAGGTGCTGCGCCCGGTGCGCTTCGACGAGGACGAGCTGTGGGAGCCGGTCGAGGAGGCGCTCCGGGGGGTGCTCCCTTCGTACCTGATCCAGATCGCCCGGACTCCCCCCTCTGAGGACCGGGTCGAGGTGGTGTACGACGCCTTTTTCGCGGAGAACGCCTGGTTCACCTTCGTGGGCAAGCTGCGGATCTCGGTGGGAGGCAGGCAGACGGAGCTGCCGTTCCGGTCGTATTGCCAGCCTGCCTACCGGCGCAAGACGCTCCAGGTGCTGAGGAACGCGCTCCAGGCGGCGCTGCTGGGGCAGCCGGAGGACTGCGCCGCGCGCTGAGGGGCTTGCCGTGGTCGCCCGCCGGCCTATCGTCCGATAACCTGAAAGGAAGGAGCCGCGGGATGACGAGCGAAGCGAGGACAGAGGCGAGGGGAGGGAGCGAGGAGGGGCGCGGGGCGGTGAGGGAGGGGCTACCGCCGGGGCCGAGGTGGCCGAAGCTGGCGGTGACGGGGTGGTACCTGAGCGATCCGTGGGGGTGCATCCGGTCGTGCCGGGAGCGGTACGGGGAGCTGTTCACGCTGCGAGTGATGAACGGGGACGTGGTGATGGGGTGCACGCCGGCGCATGCGAAGGAGGTGTTCACGGGGGATCCGATGGGGTTCCGCGCGTTCGCGGTGGAGGCGCTGGTGCCCGTGCTGGGGGAGGGGGCGTTGCTGGTGGCGTCGGGGGAGCCGCACCGGAAGCAGCGGAAGCTGCTGCAGCCGCCGTTCCACGGGGCGAGGATGCGCGCCTACGGGGAGGCGATGAAGGAGGTGACGAGGGCGCACCTGGGTGGGCTGAAGGCGGGCAAGGACGCGAGGATGCACCAGGTGACGACGAGGATCTCGCTGGACGTGATCCTGAGGACGGTGTTCGGGCTGGACGCGGGGGCGCTGTCGGAGGGGAGGCGGCTGATCCAGGCGGTGCTGGATGGGTTCTCGCCGCTGGTGCTGTTTTCCAGGCAATTCCAGCACCGGCTGTTCCCTCCATGGAGGAAGCTGGTGGCGGCGCAGGAGGCGATGGACCGGATGATCGAGGCGGAGGTGAACCAGCGGCGGGAGAAGGGGGAGCACGGGGAAGACATCCTGGGGATGCTGCTGGACGCGACCTGGGAGGACGGGGCGCCGATGACGGCGAGGGAGATCCGGGATCAGCTCCTGACGCTGCTGGTGGCGGGGCACGAGACCACGGCGATCTCGCTGGCGTGGGCGATCCACGAGGTGTACCGGCGGCCGTGGGTGCTGAAGCGGCTGCGGGAGGAGGTGGAGGGGCTGGGGGAGGATCCGGCGCCGGACGCGCTGGCGAAGCTGCCGTACCTGTCGGCGGTGTGTGACGAGTCGCTGCGCTACCGGACCATCGTGACCGACGTGGTGCGGGAGCTGGCGGTGCCTTTCGAGTTCGGGGGGTGGCGGGTGCCGGCGGGGGCGTGCGTGAGCGTGGGGATCGAGGCGATCCACCGGGATCCGGCGATCTACCCGGAGCCGGAGTCCTTCGCGCCGGAGCATTTCCTGGAGAAGAAGCCGGGCCCCTTCGAGTTCCTGCCGTTCGGCGGGGGGCACCGGCGGTGCCTGGGGGCGGCTTTTTCCGACTACGAGGCGAGGGTGGTGCTGGGGACGCTGGTGGCGGGGCTGGAGCTGAGGCCCCTGGTGGAGGACGTGCGGGTGCGCCGGAACGTGACCATGGGGCCGAAGCACGGGGTCCCGGTGGAGGTGCTGGCGGTGCGGTGAGGGGGAGGGGGGTCAAGAGGGCATTTGACCCGAGGCCGGGCGTTGTGTAAGAGGCCCGCGACCTTCCCCGAGGGAGGGTCGTCGTCGCAGTGCCACCCCCCAACAAGCTCTTCCTGCAGTACGGCTCCGTGGGCATCGAATTCGCGCTCTCGGTGCTTCTGGGCCTCTTCGCTGGTCGGTGGGTCGATCAGCGGGTTGGCTCCAGCGGGGGGCTGGCGCTCGCCGGATTCCTGCTGGGTGTGCTGATCGGGTTCCGCTCGCTGTGGCGGGTGGCCCGGCAGGCCCAGCGGGAGCTCGAGCAAGGCCCCCCCGGCGACGATCAGAGACCCTGGAAGTGATCTGCTGCTCGCCCTAGACCCCCCGCCGATGTCCACCCCCACCTCCTCCAGCGAACCGGATCCGATGCTCCCCGCGGGGGAGGCGATCCGTCGCACGATGGTCGCCGTGGCGGCGGTGGGCGGCGTGCTGGTCGCCGTGGCGGCGGCC
>CAZSDX010000743.1:0-2972 GCA_964605685.1 uncultured Polyangiaceae bacterium | reverse complement strand
TGCTCCCCGCGAGCGCCGGCGGGACGCGCTCCAGCGGGAGCAGCCCGGAGAGGGAAGCCACGGTACGGCCGGGCACGTCGACGCGGATCGACAGCGGGCGCCCCGGGTCGAGGCGGGGCTTGCGGTCCACGACGACCAGCGGTGCCTTGATCTCCGCGTGGAGCAGCCGGTCGTCCGGGCCTTGCCCCACCTTGTCGGCGTCCAGCTCCAGGGCCAGGCTCGTCGGCGACGCCTTGCCCCGGGCCCGGGCCCGCACGCTGGCGGCGCCCCGGTCGACGGTGACGCGCAGGTCGTAGGTGGCCGACGGCGACGCCCTGGGCCCCTGGACCTGCACCGCGCCGTCGATCCTCCCGCGGAGGCCGCGATCCGGTCGCCCGAGCATCGCCATCAGCGACGGGATCGAGACCCCCTGGAGCTTCACCGACGCCCCGCCTTCCTCCAGGACGAAGCGCGAAGGATCGGTGGGATCCGCGCCCTTGCGCAGGCGCCCCTTGCCCTCGACGGTGGCGGACCCCCCGGCGACCCCGATCCGCGACCCGGGCAGGGCCACGTCCAGCGAGCTGTCGAGGGAGCCGCGGACCTCCACCGCGACCCCTTCCCGCAGGGTGACCCCCCGGAGCAGGGCAGGGGAGGGGGGCTTGCGCCCGGCGTCGGCCAGCGCCTTGCCCAGCGCCGGCAGGTCGCCTCGCGCCTCCACCCGCACGTCGACGGAGCGGGAGGCCGGCGTGTAGGTGCCGCGCCCGTCGAGGTGCTGCCCCAGCGCGTCCACGGAGAGCTTCTGGAGGGTGAGCACGCCTCCCTCGTAGCGCGCCTCGGCGTGGACCTTCTCCACCGCCGTCCCGCGGATCTTCGAGGCGCCCAGGTCCAGGGTGATGCTCGCCGCGGCGTCCTCCTTGCGGGTGGCCTCCCCCTGGACCGACACGGTCAGGGCGCCCAGCCCCACCTCCGCCCCCTCCGGGAGCTGCACCGCCCGGTGCACCTGGAGCCCCTCCGAGCGCAGCTCCACGGCGAAGCGCGGCTTCCCCAGCCCCGTGGCGTCCAGGCGCACCGTCGCCTTGAGCGCGCCTCCCTCGGTCTTCATCCCCAGGTCGAGGTGCGGCTTCTCCTTCGAGCCGTCCAGGCGCGCCTCCAGGTCGACGTGGCTGGCCAGCAGCGGCTTGCCCAGCAGCGTGTTCACCCGATCTCGGTCGAGCCGGACCCCCCCCAGGGCGCCCTGGCCGGTGCCGTCCGGGGCGCCGCTGGCCATCCCTACCCGGGCGTCCACGGTGCCCACCTGGAGCGCCAGCAGCTCGAGCTGCTGGAGCCCCGCGGTAATCTGCTGCTGCGACAGCCCCACCGAGAGCCCGGCGAGGGCGATCGGCGTCGGATCCACCTTGCGCCCGTCCGCGAGCTGGAACCCCAGCGAGGCCCCCAGCGGCAGCAGCCTCACCTGCCCCGCTCCCCCCTGGAGCTTCGCCTCCACCCCGGTGTGCAGCTCCCCCACCGTCACCTGCTGCCCGTCCGGGCGCCTGAGCACCAGCGACGCGCCGATCTTCGAGACCACCGCGTCCACGTCCTTGCGCGCCGGGCTCGCCTCCACCCGCGCCTCCGCCGCGACGCCCTTCACCGACAGCCACGAGCCGTCGAGGCGCTTCAGCTCGACGTCCCCGTCCGCCAGCTTCACCCGCGACAGCCTCAGGAAGTCGAGGGGCTTCGACGGAGGCTTTGGGGGCTCGGGCTTGGCCCCGGGCTTCGGCCCGAACAGCTTGCTCAGGTTCGTCCCCCCCTCGGCAAGCTGCTCCAGCCTCAACCTCACCCCCCGCACCTCCACCTCCTCGATGTCGATCTTCCCCCGGAGGAGCTGCCGGAACGACGGATCGACGTGCACCTCCTCCACCGCCACCACCTCGGTCCCCGCCGGGTCCCGCAGGGAGAGCCGGCGCAGGGTCACCCCCGACCTCAGCGAGAAGGTGAGCCCGCCGAGCTGGGCGGAGCCGTTGACCCGCTGACCCAGCCGCGCCTCCGCCTTGCCGCGGAGCCACTCGTGCCCGAGCGGTGTATGAAGGTACCCTACGAATCCGCCGGCGAGCAGGGCGACGGAGCCGAGGGCGGCGGCGCCTTGCTTGAGGCGGCGGAGGGGGCCTGCGCGGTGGGGGGGCATGGAGCCTGGGGAAACAGCGTAGCAGAGGGGCCTGAACCTGCGAAGCGCGGCGCGATGCTCCGCGGTGTAAGACCAAGGGAGGGGCCTCGTTACAGGGGGCATGTCGATGCTCGCTGCCCTCCGCACTTCCTTCCTCGTTGCGTCGCTCGCGCTGCCGCTCGCTGGCTGCGGGGTCGCCTCGTACCAGCCCGCGCGGAGCGCCGGGTTCGAGTTGGACGCCTCCCGGGAGATCAACGACGAGGACGTGCAGAAGGCGTTCGCGGCCAAGCCGCAGATGGTGAGCCCGATGCGGGTGGCCTTCTACAGCTTCGACGTGGGCAAGTCGGACGAGATCGAGGCGACGCTGCGCGGGGTGCCCGGGGTGGAGGACGTCTACCGGATCCCGCCGCTGATGGTGACGGGGCAGGGGCGCTACGACGGACGGGGGACGCACGGGGCGAGGCCCCCGCAGGAGCTCAGCCTGAAGAAGCTGCGCCTGATCGCGGCGAGGGCCCACGCGGACGTGGTGGTGATCTTCGACTACGGCAACCAGGTGGAGAGCTCGCCCAACGGGTGGGTGGCGCTGACGCCGCTGCTGCTGCCGGTCTTCTTCGTGCCCTTCCTGGACAAGAAGGTGGAGAGCTACCTCGACACCTACATCGTCGACACGCGCAACGGCTACCTCTACGCCCACCTCACCGCGGACGAGACGACGCAGGAAGGGGCGACGACGATCTACCACAGCACCGACCCGACGATCCGGGCGCAGTGGGAGAAGGTGCTGGCGGCGACGCGGCAGAAGGTCGAGGCCGTCGCCCGCACGGCCACCCCGGCGCCCGCCCCCGCGGCGCCC
>CAZSDX010000742.1:309-2991 GCA_964605685.1 uncultured Polyangiaceae bacterium | reverse complement strand
TCTCATCCACCGCACTGAGCACCATGCTCTGGGTACCGCCTCCGGTGCCGCCACCGCCGCCAGTGCCGCCACCGCCACCGATCCCGGCGACGCCACCGCCACCGATCCCGGCGACGCCACCCGACCCGGCCACGCCACCCCCTGCGGTGGTCCCTCCGCTGCCTCCGCTACCTCCGCTGCCGCCTTGCTCCGCGGAGGGGGCGGGGGGCACGGCCTCCCCGGGGCTCTCTCCGCAGGCGAGGGCAGCGAGGGTGAGGGCGAGGAGCAGAGGGAGAGCGGAGCGCATGGCCCAGGATAACCCAGGCACCGCCACGGGAGCGCCAGGGAGAGGGGCCCGGGGGAGGTCACTCCAGTTGCCCCACCCCGGGCGGATCGCGTATCGCAGGGGGTGATGTTCGTCGAGGTCGCCGTCCCGGCGCCGCTGACCCACGCGCTGACCTACGGGATCCCGCCGCTGCTGGAGGCCCCGGTGCCCGGGAGCCGCGTGCTGGTGGAGCTGGGCAACCGCAAGGTGCTGGGGCTGGCGCTCCAGCTCACGGAGCGGGCGCCAGCCGGGGTGGCGCGGATCAAGGACATCGTCGACATCCTGGACCGGGAGCCGGTGGTGCCGCCGGAGCTGCTCCGGTTCCTGGTGGAGCTGGCCAGCTACTACCTGGTACCGGTGGGCGAGGTGATGAAGCTGGCGCTGCCGACGCTGAGCAAGGGGGAGGCGACGCGGGTGCAGGAGCAGGAGCCCGCGCTCCAAGTGAAGTCGGTGGGCAAGCGGGTCCAGTTCGTGGAGGCGATCCTCGACGCGGAGACGCCGGAGCTCAAGGGTCAGGCGTCGGAGATCCTGTCGCACCTGCGGGAGCACGGCGCGACCCCCATCGCGCGCCTGGAAGAGACCTGGAAGAACGCGAGGCCCGCGGTGTCGCGGCTCCGGCAGCTCGGCCTGGCGCGGGTCGAGGAGCGGGAGCTCCCCCGGGATCCGTTCTTCCGCGAACCGGTGGCCCGCGACCTCGCCCCGGAGCCCACGGAGCCCCAGCGCGCGGCCATGGAGGCCCTGGATCGAGCCCTGAAAGAGCGGCTCCCCTCGGGGTTTCTCCTCCACGGGATCACCGGCTCGGGGAAGACCGAGGTGTACCTCCACGCCATCGCGTCGGCGCTGGAGCTGCGCCGGGGCGCGCTGGTGCTGGTGCCGGAGATCGCGCTGACGCCCCAGCTCGTCGCCCGCTTCCGCGCGCGCTTCGGCGACGGGCTGGCGGTGCTTCACTCGGGGCTCTCGCCGGTGGACCGCCGGATGATGTGGGACCAGCTCTGGCGCCGCCAGGTGGCGGTGGCCATCGGCGCCCGATCTGCCCTCTTCGCCCCGGTGCCGGACCTGGGCCTGATCATCGTCGACGAGGAGCACGACTCGTCCTTCAAGCAGGAGGAAGGCACGCGCTACAACGCCCGGGACATGGCGATCCTGCGGGCACACCGGGCCGGTGCGGTGTGCGTGCTGGGGAGCGCCACGCCCTCGCTGGAGACCGAGCACCTCGCGCGGGAAGGGAGGTTCACCCGGCTCCGGCTGCCGGGGCGCGCGCGGACCGCGTCGGTGCTGCCGAGGGTCGAGGTGATCGATCTTCGCAAGACGGAGCGAGGTCCCTCCGGCGACCCCCGGATCTCGAAGCCCCTCCACGAGGCCATCCTGGAGACCCTGGAGCGGCGCGAGCAGACGATCCTGTTCCTGAACCGACGGGGGTTCGCCCCCAGCGTGGTGTGCGAGTCCTGCGGGGCGATCTCCATGTGCCCGCTCTGCTCGGTGGCGCTGACCTTCCACCGGAGCACCGGCCTGGTGCGCTGCCACTACTGCGACTACCAGCGACGCTTCGACGGGCGCTGCCGCCTGTGCCGTAGCACCAGGGTGAGCCTGGAGGGCCTGGGCACCGAGCGCCTGGAGGACACGATCCAGCAGGCGTTCCCCGGGGCGCGGGTGGCGCGGCTGGACCGGGACGTGGCCTCCGGGAGCAAGGCGGAGGGCATCCTGGAGCGGGTGCGCGCCCACGAGGTGGATATCCTGATCGGCACGCAGATGGTGGCCAAGGGGCACGACATCCCCCGGGTGACGCTGGTGGGGGTCATCAACGCCGACGGCGCCCTGTCCATGCCGGATCTGCGGGCCACCGAGCGCACCTTCCAGCTCCTGGTGCAGGTGGCAGGAAGGGCGGGGCGGGGCGAGGTCCAGGGCAGGGTGCTGCTCCAGACCCGCGACCCGGACAACCCCGCCATCGTGGCCGCCACGCGCCACGACGTGGACGGCTTCCTCGCCCGGGAGATCCAGGCCCGCTCGGAGCTGGCCTACCCGCCGTTCTCCCGCATGGTGATGATCCGGGTCGACTCCCCGGACGAACAGCGAGGCCGCGCCGCCGCCAACCTCCTGGCCGCCGCCGCCCGCGCCTCGACGCCGGTCCACACCGGCGAGGTCGAGGTCCTCGGCCCCGCCCCCGCCCCCATCGCCCGGCTGCGGGCCCGCTACCGCTTCCAGATCCTGCTCAAGGGCCGGGAGCGCCGCCCCCTTCGCTTCGTCGCCCAGGCGGTCCAGGAGGCCGAGCAGCGCCTCCCCCCCGGCGTCCGCGTCGTCGTCGACGTCGACCCGGTCTCGATGCTGTGAGCCAACCCCGACCGGGGGAGCGCGCCCGATCACGTTCTTGCGGCCCCGCG
>CAZSDX010000742.1:0-213 GCA_964605685.1 uncultured Polyangiaceae bacterium | reverse complement strand
GCGAAAATTTCCGGTCACGCGCCTGGTCGCACTTGCCTCGCCCCGGTCGGCGGGCACGACCGTCCCCTTCGCCGGCGAGGCGATCCCGGTGGAGGTCGCCCGCCCCGAGGCCTTCGCCGGGGTCGACGTCGCCCTCTTCAGCGCCGGCGCCTCCGCCTCCCGCGAGCTGGCCCCCGCCGCCGCCGCCGCCGGCGCCGCCGTCATCGACAACTC
>CAZSDX010000741.1:0-2994 GCA_964605685.1 uncultured Polyangiaceae bacterium | reverse complement strand
CGGCGCGCGGCGGGATCCCCTGGGGATGGCCGCTGCTGGGGGCTTGCGTCGGGGCCGGCCTGCTGGGGCTGGCGCAGCGGCTCGCCCCCTGATCCGTCACACCCCCGGGCAGCGGAGCGTCGGCGGGGGCGGCTCGGTGTCGTGGGCGTCGGCCTCCAGACCGAAGTCCTCGATCCGGATGGTGCGCTCGGTGTCCGGCTCGCCCGGGTCGAAGAGCGGATCCTCGTCGAAGAGGAGCTCCAGATCCTCCTCGGACAGCTCCACCTCGTTCGCCTCGTTGGCCGCGGGCCGCGGGCGGACCGCCTGGATCACGTCGGAGCGCTCGAGGATCGGCATGTAGCCATCCTCGGAAGGCGGCGCTTCGGAGGGCGCACGCGCCGCCGCCTCGAAGCGCGCGGAGCGCAGCGTGGGCGGGCCGCTGGACGGCGGGGCCTCATCGTCGAGGAGGGAGAGCTTGCGGAAGGGGACCATGGGGAAGAACCTCGGGTGCTTCAACAGACGGCAAGGACCGTGCTTACACAGCCAACCGCCGCCCGAAGCCGGTTCTTCCACGGGGGAGCCGCAAAAATCCTGACAGACGCCGCGCCCTCCCGTGGCCCAGGGCGTCGCAGATCCCTGACAGGGCTGTCATGTCACCGTGAAGGGTTATGCAGACATCCGGTAGGTTCGGGCGCTCACCTTATCCGGTGACGCCACGCCTCCTCCGCCGGGAGCCCGAGGGACCGGAGGCGCGGAAGGATGACCCCCTGGACGGTCTCGTAAAACAGCTCACGCGCCTCGGCGCCGGAGCAGAGGCCGAGGGCTGCTCCCTCGGGGGGCGGGTAGGCATCGACCGGCAGGTGAGCGAGCTCGTGGCTCTCCAGGTGGGCGAGGGCGACCCGCAGGTAAGCCCCCAGGCGCAGCCGGGCGGCGGGGTCCAGGTCCGGGACGTGGCGGGCGACGAGGCCCCAGCCGAAGCGGGCGTGCCCCACCTCGTCGGCGAGGATGGTGGTCAGCAGATCCCGCAGCTCCCCCTCCGGCATGGCCAGTCGCTCGGCGCCGATCAGCGACACCGCCACGGTCTCGCTCAGGCACGAGATCGAGAGCAGGTTCCGGAGGACGCCCTCCAGCGGAGCCACCTCCGGGTGGAGCGGCAGTGGCGTCTCCTCCAGGGCCTCCGCTCGCGCCTCCCCGCCGAGCGCCTCGACCACCGCCCCGCAGAGCACCCCGTGGCGCCTCTCCTCCCCGGCGAAGGCGGCGCAGGCGTCCACCAGCTCCGCCCCGAGGCCCGCCTGCTCCATCTGCGCGGCGAGCGCCTCGAAGACCCGGGCCGAGCCGTGCTCGTTCACCATTCGGCCCCGCCAGGTGGCGATGGCGCTGCCCGCGAGCCCCGGCAAGGAGGGGACCCCGGGGCGTACCTCCCGGGCCAGACTCCGGAGATCCAGGGTGGCCATCAGGCGACCTCCCGGAGCCAGGAGAGATCCTCCAGCAGTCCCTCGATCATCGCCGGCGGCATCGGTGGCCCCCAGGGCGTGCAGGTCGGGCTGAAGCTGCCATCGCTGGGATCCGTGAACAGGCAGCAGGCGTAGGCGAGGTTCCACGGGATCGGATCGACCCCGGCGATGGGGGCTTCCCCTTGCTGATCGCGGGAGGTGAGCACCACACGACAGCAGGCCAGCTCCTCCGCCGAGAGCGTCTCCGGGGGCAGCGCCCCTGGGTCCTGAGGGAAGGTTTTCTTCACCACGTCGAGGCAGCAGTTCACCTGCACGGCGTCGTAGGGAAACTCCGTATTCTCACCGCACCCCAAGCCACCCCCCTGCCCTGCCCCGGCGGTCGCCACCTGGCCGCCGACGCCGCCGACGCCGGGTGATGCTCCGCCGACGCCGGGCGGCGCACCGCCTGCTTGCTCCTCGGGGGCTGCCCCCGCGGCGCCCGCGGCGCCGGTGTCGCAGCGTTTGCCCCCTTGCTCGCAAGGAGACTCGCTAGAGCGCTGGTCCGTGGCCAGGGACGGGAGCGGATCGGCAGCGCCGCAGCCGAGAGCGGCGAGGGAGAGCGTGACCTTGGCGGCGGCGAGCAGCGCTCGGTGGCGAATCTCTGCTGGGGACATCGGTACCTCCGTGGTGGATGCGTGGAAGGTAGGACCTCGATGTTGTCAGGACAAATCGAAAGATTTTTACGGGATTGTAAACGAAATACGAACAATGAGCGGCGCGCCGGTCGAGCGGGGGGCGCCGGTTCAGCGGGACTCGAGCTGCTGCCGGGCGGCGAGGCGCTGTCGAGCCCAGGCGGTGCCCTCCGCGACCGCCGAGACCACCGTGTACTCGTAGACCGGCGGCTGGATCCAGAAGATGGCGGTGAGGGCCCCCCGGATCACCGCGGAGGAGATGACAAAGGCAGCGCCGGCGCAGTGGAGCCTGAGGAGCGCCTCGTGCGCTCGCAAGAAATCGGCCTGCTGGCGGCGCTCGACGGCGCTGGGGGCGCGGGCCTGCGTCGCGTCGAAGACGATGGCCAGCCGCTGGCGGCGCCGGAGCCGGGCGAGGTACCAGTCGAGGTAATCGTCGAACTCCTGCTGGGTCCACGCGGGGCCAAACCGCACCAGCAGGAGGGGGAACGCCGTGTCGTCGAGCTCGATGGCCATGGCGCATCGAGCGTTGCACTCGCGGCCTCGCGTTTGTAGAAAAAAAGTCAGCGCAGCGGGCTCTTGCGGAGGGTCCCGGCGAGCTGCTCGTAGACCGAGCGGCGCGGGTCGTCGCGGCGGAAGATCAGGCGAAAATGGTCGTGGTTGACCGGGAGCCGCGGGAGCAGCCGGCGGAGGCGCTTGCCCCGCAGGTCAGCGGCGATGAAATACGAGGGCAGCACCGCCACCCCGGCCCCGGCGATGACCCGCGCCCGGATGGCGTCCAGGGTGCCCAGGCGCACGATGCGGGCGAAGCGCATGGCCGCCGCCGCCGGGGAGGCGTCTCTCAGGTAGCGGAACAGCGGCAGGTCGGCGCTCGCGTCGAGGAGCGTGTGCCC
>CAZSDX010000740.1:0-2996 GCA_964605685.1 uncultured Polyangiaceae bacterium | reverse complement strand
TCTCCGTCGACTCTTCGGACGTTCGGCACGTCTTCGCCAGTTAGAATGCCTCTTATTGATCCAGCAAATAAATGCAACGCAGCGAACGCCGAACCTGCCGACTCAAATACTTCGACAGGACGTGGTTGGAGACCCGTGGAACGTCCCGGTTGCACCAAGTCAAATAATGGTTTCTGCCAGCCTCAGTCCGTCGCTGTTTCTCCGGGCAAGGTTACCCCTTACGAGGTCAAGTGGGCCTGGAAGGAGGAGTACATCACTTCCCTCCAGACTCCACAGAGCAAGCACTTCGCTCCCGGCGATTGCGTCCTTGTCCATACCGACGTGGATACCTCCGGCGCCCTCCCTCCTTTTCCTCCTCCCACCCTCTCCTTCGATTCTCTCTCCTGCGGACTCTTCGCTCTCTGGGGGCGTGTCGAGAACGGCGCCTCCTTCGGCAATCAGGCTCCAGGAGCTTCCCTTCAACCCCCTGCCTACGATCCTCTTCCTTTCCGTCACTTTGTCGAACCGGAGCATACCTCTCTCGGGGCCATCCTCAACGATATTACCAGCACCGCCAGCTTCCGCATGCGCTCGGATTTCGCCGGGCCGCGTCCTGTCGTCGAGGGGTGGCAGGCTAGCTGGAATGTGCCTGGGCAACCTTGCTCCGAGAAAAACAAGCTCCTGGGGGCTTATCTTTACGCGCTCTGGCGTGTTGATCCCTGTGGTTCCTGTCCCATTCAGAAGCCGGACGTTTCCGTTTATGAGTTCTCTGCCGTCACCGGTCACGGACCGGCGGATCGTCTCTTCCCTCGCCGCGGGCAGGATCAAGGCTACCGTACCATGCGCCTGGATGCAGCGGCGCAGGACTCCTGGCTTGCGGCAGCGCAAGGGGTCTCCACGGAGTTGATCGCCGTTGAGGCCAGGACCGCGGGGCTGCCGATGTACCGTGTGCTCTTCGTGGAGACGAACGCTTTGCAACCCCGCTGGGCGTTGCTCCAGGCCAGCGCCGAGGATGCGCTCACGCGCACCTACACGACGCTTCTGGAAGGTCAGTTCCAGCAACCCCTCCCGGCTTCCGTGGAGTTGATCGGGGATGCGCTGGGTGCCAGCGCCGTGCTGCTGGATCGAGCCACGGGTCGCACCGTGTTCTTTGATCCTTACACCCTGCATTGGATCGATGGACCTGCTTTGCTTCCATCCCGTCAGGCTACCGATCTATCCGCCTTGTTGCTCGGTTCTCGCTTGGTGCTGCTTGGTCCCGCGAGCGAGGGTTTTTCGGGTTCCGAGGTGCAGATTCTTGATGTCGCCAGCGGTCGTGCGGTGCTGATGCGACCTGGACTCCCTGTTCGTACAGGGGCTCGCCTCTTCCTCGCGTCGGATCGGCAAACGCTTCTCGTTGCCGGAGGGCGCGATGAGAATGGCCTCCAGCACGATGACATTTGGTCGCTGACGTTGGGGGCGAACAACACCTCGCGTCTTGCGTTGCTGTATGCGGATACTCCCGAGGCTTCGTCCTTCGATGCAGCGCGCACGCTGCTTGTCGGTGATGCGGAACAAGGTTCTCTGGAAGCCTGGCGCATCGTGCCGAACGATCCCCGTGGTTTGGTGGTTTCCCGACGGACTTCTGCCGGGTGGCGCGAGGTGGATCCTCTGGGACAGGTCATGGAACCGTCCTGTCCTGCGTCGGATCTGCAGGCAGGTCTGCGATGCCCTCTCGCTCCGGACTGGTGGGCAGAGCCAGGACAGCGCGGTTGCAGCGCGGGAGATAATCCAGGCACCTGCGAAGGAACGAAAGGGGCCTTGCGCTGGAGCAAGACGCTGCCTGGACAAAGCGTTGCAGTGGCTGTGGGGTATGAAACCGTCTGGCGCACAACGACGACCAAGCTTCAGCGGTGGAGAGCTTCCGAGGAAGAAGAGCCCCAGCTTGCGGCAGAAATCAACCTGCCCAAGGAAACCTTGAACGTGGTGGCGCAAGGAGGCGAAGCGCTGGTGCTGGCCCGGGAAGGTGTGCGTGTCGCAAGGCCATCCGCCGGGGGAATCGCGCTGAGCGCTGCCACATCGCTCTGTGGACGCCCGTTGCAAGCGACGGGGCTAGGCGAGGGGCAGTGGTTGGTGGCTACCACGCTGGGTCATGCGGTGGTTTCGACGAGGGAAGGCGGAGCACCGCAGGTAGAATCCGGGCTGGTGTTGCTGGCGAATCAGCCAGCGCAGGGCAAGGGGACCGCGGTGGTGAGCCCTCTGACGCCACCGGTCCTGGCGGTGTGCAAGACGCTGGATGCCCTGCTCCCCAAAGGAGTTGTGGAGGGGTTGCAACGTACCACTGCGCTGGACGCAAGCGACGCAGGGCATGTGGTGGCATCCTGGGGCTCGTTCGCGTTCTGGCTGGACGTGAGCAAGCCCAAGGAACCGCAGGTGAACGGGGTCACCCTGATTCCTGGGTGGGTTCATTCCTTCCGTGTCGATGATCGCGGGGAGCGCGTGTACGGATTGCGGAAGCTGCCCAACGGAAGCTCGGAACCGTTGCTGCTCGATGCTCGTCAGGGATGGCGCGTGGTGGGAACGCACGAGGTTGCCGCCTGGGTGGAGCGAAAGGAAGAGGGGAAGTTGATGGCGAGAAAGCGAGTCGGCGGCCAGGTGGATGTGGCGTGGAGGGTGCGATGAAACGTGGGTTCTCCGTGCTGATGGGGATGGCGCTGCTGGCGTTGCTGGTGACGCCAGGCTCGTGTGCTTCCCAGGAGGAAACAGAAACGAGCGGAGGAAGCGGAGCGGGAGGAGACGCAGGGCAAGGGGGAGGAGCTGGCAAGAGCGGAGCCGCAGGAGAAGACCTGGGAGGCTGGAAGCCCATCGAGGGATGGACGGGCGAGTTGCCGGTGGTGGAGGCAGGGCCAGCCCCCTTCGATTGTGGTCCTGGATGCCGCCTCGTTTTCCCGGTTCCTATTCATCCTCGAAATCTTGACGCTCACTTTTTCGATATGCAAGGCGTCGTGGACAAGGTCATCTGGCAAGGAAACAACCGA
>CAZSDX010000739.1:0-2997 GCA_964605685.1 uncultured Polyangiaceae bacterium | reverse complement strand
GGTGAGGCGGGGGAGGGCGGGGGCGGGGCGGGTGGCGAGGCAGGCGGTGGGGCGGGGGGCGAGGCGGGGGAGGGGGGAGCCGGAGGTTCCGGACAGGGCGGGGCAGGGGAGGGGGGCCAGGCGGGGTCGGGCGGGGCGCCGGAGGGGACGCGGCTGCGGATCATGGCGGCGAACCTGAGCAGCGGGAATTTTCAGAACTACGACCTGGGGCACGGCATCCGGATCATGCAGGGGGTCAAGCCGGACGTGGTGCTCATCCAGGAGTTCACCTACAAGAGCAGCTCGGCGGCGGATCTCCAGGAGATGACCGACGCGGTGCTGGGGGCCGAGGGGTTTTTCTACCGGGAGCCGAGCGGGGCGGGGTTCATTCCGAACGGGATCCTGTCGAGGTACCCCATCCTGGACGCGGGCATCTGGGACGATCCCAAGTCCACCAACCGGGAGTTCGCCTGGGCCCGGATCGACGTGCCGGGGGACCGGGATCTCTGGGCGGTGAGCGTCCACCTGCTCACCAAGGACGCCGCCACCCGGGACGCGGAGGCCAAGGAGCTGATCTTCTCGCTCGCCACCAAGATCCCTCCCGGGGATCTGGTGACCCTCGGCGGCGACATCAACGCGGACGTCAACACCGAGCCCTGCTTCACCACCTTCGCCCAGCAGCTCGTCGTCCAGCCGCCGTTCCCGGCGGACCAGGAGGGCAACGAGAACACCAGCGCCAACCGGAAGAAACCCTACGACTGGGTCTTCGCTGATCCGGATCTGAACGCGCTGGCCATCCCGGTGCAGGTCGGGGCGCAGGTCTTCTCGGCGGGGCTGGTGATCGACACCCGGGTCCACAAGCCCATCGAGGACCTGGCGCCGGCGCTGCCCGAGGATTCGGCGGCCACCAACATGCAGCACATGGGGGTGATCCGCGACTTCCTGCTCCCGGTCCCGTGAAGGTTTCCCCTGCGACGCGGCTCCTGATCGAGGCGGGGGAGGCCCTCGGCGGCGCGCTGCTCCGTGATCCTGCGGTCGCGCGCTCGCTGGAGCAGGGAGACCTCTCGCCGGATGACCTCACCCCGGGGCTGCTCCGGGCGGTCCTGTGGCTGGCGGCGCGGTCACTCGCCTGCGCCCGGGGGATGGTGCCGCCGCCGCCGCGGCTCCGCAAGAAGGCCAGCTCCGCGCTCTGGGAGGCGCTTCTCCGCGAGGAGCGGCGCCTCCGGGGGAGCAACCGGATGCTCGGCGGCGTGGGGCTCGGGGCGAAGCTCCCGGGAGGGCCGCTGCGGAGGCTGCTGGAGGATCCGCTCTGGCACGAGGCGGGCAGCGAGGTGCTCGGGGAGTGCCACGAGGAGCTGCTCTCGCTGCAGGTCCGGGCGCAGGGGGGCGAGCTGCGGTGGCTCCCCGGGGCGCGGAGGGCGAGGAAGCACCAGGGGAGTTACTACACCCGCCCTGGCCTCCGGGATGCGCTCCTCGACGGCGCGCTGGAGCCCCTGCTCCCGGGGACGCCGATGCCGTCGGTGTGCGATCCGAGCTGCGGCGCCGGGAACCTGCTGGCGGAGGCTGCACGGCGCATCGCGAGGCGAGCGGGGGTGGCGCCAGGGCGGGTGATCGAGCGCTGCCTGTACGGGGTCGATATTGACCCCATTGCGGTGGAGCTTTGCCGCCTGGTGCTCTGGCTGGAAGGGGGGTTTTTGGGTTGCTGGCCGGCGGTGCTGGAGGCGTCGGTGCGCCAGGGGGACAGCCTGCTGCTCCCCTGGGTCGAGGTGTTTCCCGGGGTGATGGCGCGAGGAGGCTTCGACTGCATCGTGGGGAACCCTCCCTTCGTGAACAGCATCGAGGGGCCAGCCTCCCGGAGCAAGGCGGAGCGACGGCGGCGGGCCCCGGAGTTCGGAGGGACCGCGGACCTGGCGTACCTGCTGCTGGGGGCGTCGCTGCGGCTGGTTCGTCCGGAGGGGTGCGTGGGGATGATCCAGCCCCGCGCGCTGCTGAGCGCGGGGCCTGCCCGGTCGTTTCGCCGCGAGGTTCCGGGGGGGTTCCGCCTGGTGGAGCTGCGGCTTTTGGAGAGCGCGGCGCTGTTCCCCGGAGCGTCGGTCCACGTCTGCCAGGTGTTCTTCGCCCGGCGCGAGGGGCGCGGGTGCTCCGTCCGCTTCGAGGGGCCGCGCGGGGAGGGGCTGTTCCACGGGGAGCTGCGCGGCGACAACTGGTGGAGCGAGGCGCTGCGCATCGGGGGGTACGCCCGGGAGCTGGAGGATGGGCAGGAGCTGGTGGCGCTGGGGGAGCGGTTCCAGGTGGGGGCCAGCATGACCGCCAAGGACGCCTACGAGGCCGCCGCCGCAGTGGTCGACCAGGAGCACGGCGACGAGCCCAGGCTCCTCACCACCGGGCTGATCGATCCGGGGCGCAGCCTCTGGGGCCAGGTGGAGTGTCGGTTCCTGGGCCGGCGGCTTCGCTTCCCCAGGCTCCCGGGGGGGAGCCACCTGAGCGGGAGCCTGGCTCGCCGGATCGCGCGGTCACGTCGGCCCAAGATCCTGGTGGCGGGGCTCTCCCGCGTGGTCGAGTGCTACCTGGATCTCCGCGGAGAGTACGTGGGGTCTGTCTCGACCTACACGCTCTTTCATCCGGAGGACGACGCGGAGGCGCTCGGGGCCCTGTGCGAGCGGCTGCTGTCGCCGGAGGTCTCGGAGCGATTTCGCGTGGCGCTGGGGGGGAGCGCGCTGGGGGGAGGGAACGCGACGATGACCAAGGATTTCTTGCGCACCTTGCCGCTCCCCGGTCACCCTGTGGGGTGGTGATCGCGAAGGCATGGCGGCGAGGGTTCGTCGGTGTGGCGCTGGGGCTCGGGGCCTGTGCCCCGGAGCTTCGCTGGGAGCCGCGGGTACACCGGGGAGGGGACGAATTTTCGATCCCGACGGCGCCTCTGGCGGCGAGCGCTGCGCCGCCTCTGGCTGCTCCGGTCGCGCCCAGCGCCGCGGGGAGCGCGTCGGCCCGGGGGCTTGGCGGGGTCGACGAGCCGCC
>CAZSDX010000738.1:0-3000 GCA_964605685.1 uncultured Polyangiaceae bacterium | reverse complement strand
CCCTTGCCGATGGGGGTGGTGAGCGGGCCCTTGATGCCGACGAGGTACTTCCGGTAGGCGTCGACGGTCTCGTCCGGCAGCCAGCTCTTGAACTGGCGGAAGCTCTTCTCGCCGGCGTAGACCTCGTACCAGGCGATCTTGCGCCGGCCACCGTAGGCCTTGTCGACCGCCGCGTCGAGGACTCGCTGGCTGGAGCGCCAGATGTCAGGGCCCGTACCGTCGCCCTCGATGAAGGGGACGATGGGCTGATCCGGCACCTGGAGCTTGCCGTCGGAGGCCATCGTGATGGGGTCACCGGAAGACGGGGGAGGGAACAGAGGAGCCATGCGCCAACCTCGCTGGAAATCGTGGGAGAAACCCGGGGGAAACCGCCGGGAAAACCTGCAGACAGGGGCTTTTAGTCGGGGCCTCCCCGGGGGGCAAGGCCGCTTGGTACTTGACCGGAGCCGACAGACGGTGTTCTTCCCCCCCGCGAGATCCTTACCCAGGCAAAGAGAAGAGAGGCATTTCCGTGGATTCACTCCCGTTGCAAGCGATCGGCACCGGCGCGGCGGCGCTGGTGGTGGCGCTGATTCTTTACTTCCGGGTCAAGTCGGCGCCGGAAGGGAACCCGGCGATGGCCCGCATCGCCCGCTTCATCCGCGAGGGGGCCATGGCGTTCCTGGCCCGCGAGTACAAGGTGCTCGCGGCGTACGCGGTGGTGGTGGCGGGGCTGATGGCGTGGAAGCTCGGGCCGCTGGCCGCCGGGGCCTTCGTGGCCGGGGCGTTCCTGTCGCTGCTGGCGGGATTCTTCGGCATGAAATCCGCGACGTTCGCCAACGTGCGCACCGCCGAGGCCGCCCGCGCCAGCGGCAAGCCGGCGGCGCTGGTGCTGGCGCTGGACGGCGGCGCGGTGATGGGGCTGTGCGTGGCGGGCCTGGGCCTGCTGGGCATGGGGGGGATCTTCTCCGCCTTCCGCGAGGGCGAGGGGTTCCACAAGGACTTCAGCACGATCATCCACGCCTTCGCGGTGGGGGCCAGCAGCATCGCCCTCTTCGCGCGCATCGGCGGCGGCATCTACACCAAGGCGGCGGACGTGGGCGCCGACATCGTGGGCAAGGTGGAGGCCAACATCCCCGAGGATGACCCCCGCAACCCCGGCGTCATCGCCGACAACGTGGGCGACAACGTGGGCGACATCGCCGGCATGGGCGCCGACATCTACGAGAGCTACGTCGCCGCGGTGGTCTCCGCCATGGCGCTGGGGCTCACCATCCCTGCCGACAGGCTCAAGCCCCTGGCCCCCGAGCTGGGCGACACCGCGCTGCGCATGGCCGCCGTCTCCCTGCCGCTGCTGCTCACCACCATCGGCCTCGCCGTGAGCATCGTCGGCATCTTCATCACCCGCATGCTGAAGAACATGCCCCCGGCGATGGTGCTCCGGATCGCGCTCATCCTGCCGCCCTTCCTGGTGGTGGGCGCCGCCGCCCTCGTGCTCCCCATGTTCAAGATCAGCATGGGCGCCGTCGCCACCCTGGCCGCCGGCGCCGCCGGCGGCGCCGTCATCGGCCTGGTGACCGACTATTACACCTCCATGGGGCCCATCAAGAAGATCGCCGAGAGCTCCCTCACCGGCCCCGGCACCAACGTCATCCGTGGCCTCGCCGTCGGCCTGGAGAGCTGTGCGGTCCCGCTGGCCACCCTCTGCACCGTGGGCTGGATCTCCAACCACTTCCTCGGGCTCTACGGCATCGCCCTGGCCGCCGTCGGTATGCTCGCCGGCACCGCCATCGTCATGACCGTCGACGCCTACGGCCCCATCGCCGACAACGGCGGCGGCATCGCCGAGATGAGCGGCCTCGGCAAGGAGGTCCGCGACATCACCGACGAGCTGGACGCCGTGGGCAACACCACCGCCGCCGTCGGTAAGGGCTTCGCCATCGGCTCCGCGGTCCTCACCGTTGTCGCCCTCTTCGCCGCCTTCAACATGGAGGTCAACCACGTCCGCCACCTCAAGGGCGAGAAGGAGCTCCAGCTCATCCTCACCGAGTCCAACGTACTGATGGGCCTCCTCTTCGGTGCCATCCTCCCCTGCGTCGTCGGCGCCACCACCATGACCGCCGTGGGCCGCGCCGCCGGCGCCATCGTCGAGGAGATCCGCCGTCAGTTCCGCGAGATCCCCGGGCTGCTCGAGGGCAAGGAGGGCGTCGAGCCCCAGCCCAAGGTCATCGTCGATATCGCCACCGCCGCCGCCATCAAGGAGATGATCCTCCCCGGCGCCGTCGCGGTGCTGGCCCCCGTCGTCCTCGGCTTCGGCTTCGGCGCGGACGTCCTCGCCGGCGCCCTCGCCGGCGCCCTCGCCGTCGGCGCCACCCTCTCGCTGCTCATGGCCAACGGCGGCGGCGCCTGGGACAACGCCAAGAAGTTCATCGAGAAGGGCGGCCTCGACGGCCACAAGAAGGGCTCCGACGCCCACAAGGCCGCCGTTGTCGGCGACACCGTCGGTGACCCCTTCAAGGATACCTCCGGCCCCGGTATCTCCATCCTCATCAAGGTGATGAGCGTCGTCTCCCTGCTCATCGCCCCGCTGCTGGCCTGACGAGGGGACCTCCCCCCGGCCCTCCTCACAGGTTCACGCACTTGCCCTCGGCGCACTGCTCACCGGGGGCGCAGCAGACCTTCTCGCAGCGCTCGGCGCCGGGGCAGGTGAAGGTGCAGCGCCCCTCCTCGCAGCGCGGGGATGCCCCCTTGGGCAGCGTCTGCCGCCCGCAGTCGGAGCCAGGCCCCTCGCAGGCGCCGCAGTGCTTCGGGTCCGTGCTCAGGTCGAGGCACTTACCTCCGCAGTCGAAGAGGCCCTGCTGGCACTGGTAGCTGCACGTCCCCTGGTGGCAGAGCGGCGCGGCCAGCTTCGGGGTGCTGCCCTTGCAGTCGTCGGCGGTGGCGCAGCGGAGGGGCGAGGAGGCCGAAGAGGCGCTCGCCAGGGGGGCAGAGGGGCGTGGGGGGGGCGGCGCCGAGCGGGGG
>CAZSDX010000737.1:0-3000 GCA_964605685.1 uncultured Polyangiaceae bacterium | reverse complement strand
CTGAGAAGACAAGCCCTTCTTGTCGTCGGGGAGGCGATCACAGGTGGTACCCAAGAGAGGGTCGAAGCGGAGCGAGGAGGCGTCGTTCTGATCGTCGTAGCCACAGGCGATCTGGAAGACGCGCTGGCGCAGTTGCTCCAAGCGAGAGTGGACAACCTTGGCCTGGTCGCGCGCGTCGGGGATCAGGGCAGCAAGGCGCGGGAGGAAGCCAAGGCGTTCATCGAGCTGGCGCAGAAGAAGCAGGCCACCCTCGGAAGAGACCCGGGGAGCAGAAAAGTCAAGATTTCGTCACCCCAAAACCTCCCAGCCAGCCATAAAATGCCCACCCGGCGAACGATGGTTCACAACCTGCAGCAGAGCGGCTCTGCCGCTCAGGCATAATCCGGGCTAGCGCTGGATCCGGTGGGGATCCCCTGGCTCCTGTGTCGCCGTCGGGTGCTGCGTCGCCAGTCGTTCACGTCGCACACGCGGTGGGCGGCGATCTACGAGCGTGATCCGGCGGGGGCGCCGCTGGTGGCCATCGGGTTCTCGCCGGAGGGAGCCCGGGTGTTCGACGCGGTGGGGGGCGGGGCGCTGCTCAAGCCCCACGACGCGGGCTCCTGGGCGACGGCGGTCTGAGGGCCCGCCGGGAGGATGCCGGGGGGGGCGGGCGCGTGGTAGCGTGGCCCTCGATGTCGCCGGAGCCAGAGCGCAAACCGGGAGCGGAGCAGGCCGAGCCGCAGGAGTACACCATCGACGACCTCGCCGCGGTCTCCCGCGTCCCGAGCCGGACGATCCGCTACTACCAGTCGAAGGGGGCGCTCAACCCGCCCACCATCCGGGGGCGGGTGGCGTACTACAGCAACGCCCACCTGGAGCGGCTCAAGCTCATCGCCCAGCTCCAGGATCGGGGGCTGCGGATCGACGCCATCCGGGAGCTGCTCACCCGCGTCGATCGTGGCGAGGTGGATGTGGGCGAGTGGCTCGGGCTGGAGGCGCAGCTCAAGGCCCCCTGGGCCCACGACCAGCCCCGCACCATGACCGAGCGAGAGATCCTGGAGCTGGCAGAGCACCCCCGCGTGGGGCTCCTGGCGGACCTGGTGCGTACCCGGGCCGTCGAGCGCCATGGCGACGCTTACTTCGTCCGGAGCCCGGCGCTGCTGGCGGTGGGCCTCAAGCTCGAGTCCGTGGGGGTCGACATCGAGACGTCGTCGAAGGCGGAGGAGATTCTCCGGAGGCACCTGGGCAAGGCCGCCTCCGAGCTGGCAGAGCACTTCGTCAAGCACTCGGGGCAGGCGCTGCTCCCCTCCCAGGGGGAGCAGGAGCTCTCGCGGGTGGTCGAGCAGCTGCGACCCATGGGCATGGAGGCCGTGCGCGTCGTCTTCGGCCAGGAGATGGAGCGGGTGCTCCGGGAGTGGATCGAGTCCGGGCGCCTGGCCAAGCTCCCGGTGCGCAAGAGGGCCAAGGCGACCTTGTAAGCGCTCCGTCAAGGTACACACCAGCGGCTTGTGATCGAAGTAGGGGATTTCCGTGACCGGCTCCGTGCCCTCCGAGGCCCCCACGATCACGCAGGCCCCCTCGAACGCGTCGCTGGCCGCGTGATCGATGTTGAACAGCCCCGCGTAGGAGGGCGTCGCCTCTGGCCCCACCGGGGAGACAAACCGGAACGCCTTGCCCTCGCCGACCCGCTCGCGCCACGCCTGCGCGCTGGCCTCGTCCATGCGCCCCGGGTCCGTGTTGAAGTCGCCGAGGATCAGGTTGCGTTCTCCCTGGATCGCGGGGCCATCGCCCAGGCCAAGGTCATCGAAGACCCTGGCGATCTGCTGGACGCGGCAGTCCACGTCCGACGCCTTGAAGCCGGAGGTCCCGTGGACGTGGACCACGGTGAGCGTGCCCCCCGAGGTCAACTCGATGACCGCGCGGCCCACGCGGACCGAGCTGCCGCAGCCGTCGACCTTGCGCCCGACCACGCCGTCGAGGCAGAGATCCGCTGCGCACCCGGCGAAGCGACCGAAGCGCCGGTGCACCGCCACGCATTTGTCCGGCGTCTCCTGGTGGCAGGCCACCTGGTAGTCCGGCCCCAGGATGAGCTGCGCCACGGTCGGGTCGCCCTGCCGGTAAGCCGCGCAGACGAAGGGCTCGTGGGAAGCGGCGGGGATCTCGGGGCAGCGACCGCTGAAGAAGACCTCCTGCAGCGCGACGACATCGGGGCTCTCGCGCGCGAAGAAGCGGCGGGTGTCCTCGATGACCGGAGGGTAGGCCAGCCCGTTGCCGTAGTGTTCGTCCTGGATGGTCGCCTGCTCCTTGGTGAGTCCGCCCTTGTCCGGGGCGGTCATCCCGGCGGTCCCGGTGTTGAAGGTCACCGCCTGGAAGGTGAGCCTGGTGGGCGGCGTGGCCTCGGAGGGATCGTTGCTGCAGGCGAGCAGAGGCGCGGCGAGGAGGAGGATCCAGCGAGGAGGCACCCGAGAAGTTTACCGGATCGTCGCCTCAGGGGCAGGGGTCGACGCAGGAGAGGTAGGCCGCGCAATCCGGGTCGGCGTCGCAGGTGGTCATGGGGCAGGCCGCGCCGAGGTTCTGGTTGAGGCAGTCGGCACAGCCCGAGGAGACGTTGCCTCCCTGGCAGGCAGAGAGGCAAGCACTCTCGCAGGCACCGTTGCAGGCGCACTGGGCCACGTCCTTGCCGAAGGAGTCGTACCCCGAGAGGTGCCCGCTGATGCAGCAGTCCACGCACTGATCCGGGTAATCGGTGCAGGTGTAGCCGCCCTCGCACACCGCACACCCGAGCTCGGTCACCTGGGCGGAGCACAGGTCGTCTCACTCGAAGTTGCAGCAAAAGGGATCTTCGGCGCACACGCAGGACATCACGTCAGGGATGTCGCAGCCCGGGGAAGTCGTCTTGTCGTTGCAGCACCAGCCGCCGAAGGTGGGGGCCGCCCCGCCCCCCGCGCTCCCTCCGAAAGCATCACCGCCGGAGCCGGCGGTGCTGGAGCCCCCCGCGCCCGCCCCACCTGCGCCCGCCCC
>CAZSDX010000736.1:0-3008 GCA_964605685.1 uncultured Polyangiaceae bacterium | reverse complement strand
GCCGCCGATCGGGCCCGCAGCCCGAAGACCACCAGGAGCACCGCCAGGAGGCTGGCCCCCGCGGCGATCAGCACCCGCTGCTTCTTCCGGGTCTTCAGGGTCTCTTCGTCCGACTCTTCGAGGCCGTTGATCTCCTCGTCGCTGCTGGGGTTGCTCTGCTCCACCGGATCCTCCGTCGCGCTGCGCTGCTTCCGCCTGCCGCTGGTCTGGATGCCCCCGTCCGGAGGAGGCGCGGTCACCCTCCTCGCCGGGGTCTTCTCGTCTTCGTTACCGGTCTCCTGCTCCCGGCGCGCCTTCAGCCGCTCCAGGAACTTCCCCACCGCCTCTCGCGCCGGGGCGCTCATCGCCGAGATCTTCGCCCCGGCCTGCACCAGCGTCTCCTTGATCCCGGGCCCCGCCGCCGGCGCCTCGCCCTCCTCCACAGCCTCCCCCGAGGCTGCCCCTGCGGCCTTCCGATCCTGCTCTTTTCCGTTGCGGGTCGGTTCGTCCTCCACCCGCGAGCGCTTGCTGTCCGCGGTCGCCTTGATCCCTGGCGCTCCCCGGGACGCTTCGCCCCTCTGTGCCGCGTCCTCGTAGCGCAGCGTCACCACGAGCTGGGGGATCTTCGAGTTCGGATCCACCTCGACCTCCACCTTGTCCACCAGGGCGCCGCGACGCTTGCCGCGCTCCACGTCCTCCAGCTCCAGGGGCTTGCCGACCTTGAGGAAATCCAGGTTCGATCCCACCAGGATGGCCCCGGTGTGGTCGTCCCTGACCCGGGCCCGCATGGGGGAGTTGAGCCCGTCGATGTGGAGCCGGACGCGGGCGCCGCGGCTGGCCCGCTGCTCCGCGGGCTGGGGTGCGTTGTCCGTCGACAGCCCGAGGGTCTCGCGGATCGCGGCCAGGGTCGCCTCGTCGATGCGGGCGAAGCGCACCCCGAACTCGCCGCCGCGGGCCTCCTCCGAGCACCAGGCGACCTCGCCTTCGAGGGTGACCTCGCCGGCGCCGGTGTCGAACCGGAAGGTGAGCCGCTGGCCCTGCTCGGGGAGGTACGCGGTACGCAGGTGCATCCCGGTCTCGGAGAGATCGACGGCCTCGCACTCGTAAGCACCGCCGCCCTTCTGGTTCGCGACGACGACGAGCGCTTCGAAGGGGACTCGCTGTCCACCGGAAGTTCGGCGTTCTTGTTCCATGAAGCCGCGAATACGATGCTCCCGTGCGCCGTGCCAAATTCGTTGGTGCCTCTTTTCCCCCGCTGGAAGTGGATAAATAAGCCGGGCGCGGCTTCCCAAAAGGCTGCCGACGTCGCAGGATGCCCTCATGGGCCTCACCGTCCTGGTCCTCCCCGAGCGCGCCACGGGGGATGCTCCCCTCTCTTTGACCTTCGACGCTCCCCGGATCGTCGTTGGCCGCGGGGAAGGGTGCGAGGTCCGGCTGCCGGACCCCAGCGTCAGTGCCCGCCACGCCTCGCTGCGCCAGCACGGCGGCTCGTACCTGCTCGTCGACGAGGGGAGCACCAACGGCACCTTCCTCGGGGACGTACGCCTGGCCCCCCACGCGCCCCGGGTCATCTCCAGTGGCGACCGGATCCGCGTCGGTCGCGTCTGGATCGAGGTGCGCCTGGAGGTCGTCGCCCAGGCCAGCTCCCCCCAGGACACCCGCGAGCTGGCCCTGATGCTGGTGCAGCGCGCCCTGGAGTCCTCCGGCGAGGAGGCGGTCCCCCGGGTGGTCGTGGCGGAGGGCCCGGACAAGGGCAAGAAGCTCCCCCTGCTGCGCCCCGGCGTTCCTCACGTGATCGGCCGCGGTCACGGCGTCGACCTGCCGCTGGACGAGGTGGATGCTTCCCGGCGCCACGCCCAGATCACCCGTAAGGCCGAGCAGGTCTGGGTGCGGGATCTGGGGTCCAAGAACGGCACCTGGCTCCAGGGGCGGAGGCTGCCTCCGGACCGGGACATCCCCTGGCGCCAAGGCGAGGAGCTACGCATCGGCCAGGATACCTTCTTCCATGAGAACCCGGCCCTCGAAGCCCTCGCCGAGCTGGAGCGCTACGCCGACGAGGCCATGGCCGAGGATGCCTCGATCCAGGCCCCTCCCGACGCTCCTCCGCAGGATTTCACCCCGCCCGGGGAGCCCGCGGAGGACCACGAGCCCTCGCCCTCTCCGGCGTCGCCTGCTCCCTCGGCGCCGGTGGCGGCGGCCCCCCGCGCCGTGTCCCGGGCCGCCCCCGCCCGCACCGGATGGGGCGCCAGCGACGTGTTCATCGTGCTGCTCGCCCTCGGGGTGCTTGCCCTGAGCCTCGGCGGCCTGCTCCTCGTCTTCCGCTGAGGGCCGGCGCCGCGAGGGAGGCGGTCGTGCCTGGTTGCGCATGGCGCAACGGCTCTTTGCGCCCAGCGCCGTCGACAGGGCGACGGGGCGACCTAGCATGATCCCGCCGTTGCGTTTCTCCACAACGAGGTCTCCATGTCCCAGATCCTTTTTTCGACCTTCCAGCTCGGCTCCTTGACGCTCCCCAACCGTATCGTCATGGCCCCGATGACGCGCAACCGATCCATCGGCAACATCCCCGGTGAGCTGGTCGCCCGGTACTACGAGCAGCGCGCCGCCGCGGGGCTGATCATCACCGAAGGGACGTCTCCCTCGCCCAACGGACTGGGGTACCCGCGTATCCCCGGGATCTTCAGCCAGGAGCAGGTCGCCGGGTGGCGCGGCGTCACCGGCGCGGTGCACAGGGCGGGAGGGCGCATCTTCGTGCAGCTCATGCACACCGGCCGCGTGGGGCACCCGGCGAACCTGCCGGCGGGGGCGCGCCTGCTCGGGCCCTCGGCCATCGCCGCCCCGGGCGAGATGTACACCGACGCGCACGGGCCCCAGCCGCACCCGGCTCCCGAGGCCATGAGCGAGGCACAGATCGAGGAGGCCCTGGGCGAGTTCGAGCAGGCGGCGGCCCTCGCCATCGAGGCCGGCTTCGACGGTGTCGAGCTGCACGGCGCCAACGGCTACCTGATCGATCAGTTCCTCAACACCGCCTC
>CAZSDX010000735.1:0-3010 GCA_964605685.1 uncultured Polyangiaceae bacterium | reverse complement strand
TTGCGACCTTCTCGCTGCGATGGGGCAGGTCAGTGCATCCAGCAGCCGGAACCTTGTCCGGACCTGCTCGCCTGCATTGACGCGAATCCTGAGCCTGTTTGCCTGCTTTCGTGCAAGGACAGCAACGATTGCCAGGTCGAAGCTTTTTGCCAGCAAGGAGCCTGTCTTCCCAAGCGAAAGAAGGGGGAAGGGTGCAGCGCCAACGAGCAATGTGCGGGAGGATTCCCTTGTGTGGACGGGGTCTGCTGCGAGACCGTCTGCACCGGGAGCTGCGAAGCGTGCGATGGGGAAGAGAAAGGGAGCTGCCGACCGATCCAGGCAGGAGAAGCGCCAAGGGGAGGGAGGACGGCCTGCGGAGGAGAGGCGGGGTGCGAAGGGGCCTGCAACGGCAAGAGCAACGAGTGCGTGTATCCAGGGGGAGAGCGACTGTGTGGAGAGGCGAGGTGCGAGGGAGGAGAAGGGAAGAGAGAAGAAGCCAGGCGAAGGAGGTGCGACGGGCTCGGGATGTGCGGAGCAGAAGAAGCGCAGGATTGCGGAGGATACCGGTGTGAAGCAGGCGCTTGCCTGAGCAAGTGCGGAAACGAGGACAACTGCGCGGAGGGTTTCCGGTGCGAGGAAGGGGTGTGTAAGCCAAAGAATCAGGCTTCTTGTGCGGAGGATGGTTCCACACGCATTACTGTGGATGGCACATCGCTGGATTGTTCTCCGTTCCGTTGTATTCAAGGAGAATGTCTCGTACGTTGCGAGACGCGCAGCGACTGTACGGAAATTGCGCGGTGCAACGCACAAGGACTTTGTATCAAGGAAGGAATTGCAACCGGTTCCGAAGGAGGGTGTTCTTGGGTTGCGATCCCTCCAGGATTCCCAGGAGGAGTGGGGTGGCTGGGGTGGTTGGGGGGGCTGGGATGGCTAGTTCAGCGGAGGACCGCGAGGGAGAGGCGGCCGTCGCGGCTCTGGACGGGGCGAGGGGGGCGGGCGGCGACGAGGGGGGGCTCGTCGAGGAGCTCGCCCACCAGGTCGTAGTCGCTGGCGTCCACGATCTGCACGCGGCGCAGCTCGCCGGGGCGAGCCTCGCCCTCCGAGAGGTAGACCTGGCCGTCGATCTCCGGAGCTTGCCCCCGGTGGCGCCCCATCATCACGTACTCGTGCTCGTCGCTGACGCCCTCGACGATCACCTCGATCTGCTGCCCGACGAGGGTCTTGTTCTTCTTGTGGGCGATCTTCCGCTGGAGCGCCATCAGCTTGCGGTAGCGGGCCTCGGCGGTGCGCCCGGGGACCTTCCCCTCCAGGGTGGCGCTGTGGGACGACTCCTCGTCGGAGTAGCGGAAGACCCCCACCCGGTCGAACTCGGCCCACTGGACGAAGTCGCACAGCTCGCGGAACTCCTCCTCGGTCTCGCCGGGGTGACCGACGATGAAGGCGGTGCGGAACACCAGCCCGGGGACGGCCTCGCGGAGCCGCTCGACGGTGCGGCGGATCCGGTCGCCCCCGTGGCCGCGGCGCATGCGGCGGAGCATCCCGTCGGCGACGTGCTGGAGCGGCATGTCGATGTAAGGGAGCACCGTCGGGTGGTTGGCCAGCAGGTCCAGGAGCCGCTCGTCGAGCGCCTCCGGGTAGAGGTAGTGGAGCCGGAGCCAGCGGAGCCCCGGGGTGTCGGCCACCCTCGCCACCACGTCGGCGAGGGACGGGCGACCCTCCTTGGGGAGATCGCGCCCGTAAGCGATGGTGTCCTGGGAGACCAGGTTGATCTCGAAGACCCCCTGGTCGACCAGCTTCCGGGCCTCGTCGACCACGTCGTCGACGGACCGGGAGCGCTGCTTCCCCCGGAGCTGCGGGATGACGCAGAAGGAGCAGGTGCGGTTGCACCCCTCGGCGATCTTCAGGTAGGCGCTGGAGCGGCCGGTGGTGAGGGCGCGAGGGTCGCTGGCCCGGAGCACCCACTGGGCCGGGTTACCGACCATCACCCGCTCGCCCTTGCCCTCGAGCACCTCGCGGAGCCGCAGCATGTCGCTGGAGCCCAGGAAATGATCGACCTCAGGCATCTCCCGGGACATCTCCTCGGGGTGGCGCTGGGAGAGGCAGCCGGCGACCACCAGCCGCTCGCAGGAGCCCCGCTCCTTGTAGGAGGCCATCTCGAAGATGGTGTCGATGGACTCCTTCTTGGCGTTGCCGATGAAGCCGCAGGTGTTGACGACGATGACCGAGGCCTGGGCCGGGTCGTCGACGAGCTGGTAGCCGTTGCCGTCCGCCACGCCCACCATGACCTCGCTGTCGACGCGGTTCTTGGGGCAGCCGAGGCTGACGAAATAAATGGTCGGAGGCGCCTTGGCCATCAGGGATTCTTGCCGTTAGGGATGGGAACGAGGTGGCGTACTTACCCAGGAAGCGCCTCGAAGCAAGCGTCTACCGCGGCCCCCTCCCCGGGGATCAGCGCTGGTGCACCCGCGCGGCGGTCTCCAGGAGCATGGCCAACACCAGCGGGTCGCCCGCGCCTTCGCCCTTCCCTCGCACCTGGGATTGCATGCGCGCCAGCCGGTCGGCGTCCCGGAGGAACAGCGGCTCGCGCAGGGAGGCGGCGGCTTCCCGGAGGATCCCCTCGCGCTCGGCGAGCATCTGCGCCGCCTCGGCGCGGTTCCCCTGGGCCACCAGCGTCGACGCCTGGGCCAGCGCCTCGCCGGCCAGGAACCCCTGGACGGTGCGGGCCACGGAGGGGTCGATGCTACCCCCGCTCTCGGCGTCGCTGGTGGCGTAGGCGAGGGTCAAGGGGACCTCCTCGGAGGCGTTCTTTTTGGCGAGGCGATCCTTGTATTTGACCTCGACGAGGGCGACAGGTCGGCTGCCGACGCCCTCCGGGAGGCGGAGCTTGAGCAGCATGGCGTGGCTGTCGTCGCGGGCGAAGGCGGGCATGAAGAAGCGCATGCCGCCCTCCTGGTCGGTGGCGCGGTTCTCCTTGATCTTGTCCCGCTGCTGGGCCTGCTTGTCGGCGGCGACCTCCTGGGTGCGGACGACG
>CAZSDX010000734.1:0-3024 GCA_964605685.1 uncultured Polyangiaceae bacterium | reverse complement strand
TCCGGCCCCTGGCGCCGGCCTCCTGGGTGGGCATCGGGCTGGTCCACGGCTTCGGGGAGATCCGGGCGCTGGACGTCCACGCGCTGCGGGGGCGGGGTCTCGCCGCCTGGATCGACCAGGTGGGCCTGGTCGCCTTCGCGCTCTCCTGCGCCGGGGCGGTCCTCGGTCTGCTTCGCCCCTCGCTCCGGTGGGCGGCGGCGCCGCTGCTGGTGCCGGTGGCCCTGGATATCCTGGCTCCGGCCACCTCTTCGGGGCTCCTTACGCCGGATCCTCTGGGGTCGCTCCGCATGTTCGCCCTCTGCGGGGCCTCGGCCCTGGCGGCCTTCGGCGTCCAGAGCGCCGCGCTCTTCCTCCTGAACAGCGCGTTGCCTCTCGCCAGGCCCGCGGGGGTGCTGGTTGTCGCCTTTTCTGCCGCGCTGGTGGCGGTGGTGGCCGAGGAAGGCTCCTCCCAGGCGGATCGGGGCCGCAACGCCGGCGCCGAGGCCTGGACCGATCAGGCCTTCGAACTCCTCCCGCCGGCCTCGCTCATCCTGGCCCGCTCCGACGCGATCCTCTGGCGCCTGTGGGCTGCCCGCCTCGCCTCCGGCATGCGCCCGGATGTCTCCGTAGTCCCGGCCTCCCTCCTCGGCCAGGGGAGGCTGGCCGGCGCCCTGCTCCGCGAGGAGCCCGCCCTCGCCCCTCTGCTCCGGGACATCTCGGCTGCCGGAACCCCCTCCGAGTTCAGCCTCTCCTCCGTCGCCGATGTTCGCCCGCTCTTCATCGAGATCGACCCCCGGGGGGACCGCAAGATCGCCTCGCACACCGCCTCCGAGTCCCTCTGGCTCCGCTTCGCCCCCCAGCCTTACGGCCTCTCCGACCGCCGCACCGGCCGCACCGCCGCCACCGCGGCCTTCTACCGGGTCGTCGGCGCTGCTCGCCGCCACGAACCCCACGACGAGGCCACCCTGGAGGTCCTCGCCGTCCACGCCCGGGGCCTCGCCGTCGCCTCGGCCTTGATCCACGACCGCGACAGCACCCAACTCGCCCTCGACCAACTCGCCGCCCTCCGCCGTGACCCCCCCCAGGACGATCCGCTCTGGGACGTGGTTGACCCCCAGCGGAAGGCCCCCCCCCGCGGCAAGCGCTCCCGCCGGTGAACCGCCGAAGATTGGCGCCTGTGTAGGATATCATCTTACCATTGCTCCATGACGATGCGAGCGACACGGTGGATGGTGATGGGTCTGGCGGTGGTGGCGCTGGCGGGGTGCTCGAAGGGGCCGCAGGAGCGGCTGCAGGGGAAGTGGGTGGGGGATTCGATCAGCAACATCCCCCCGGAGCAGGAGGCGAGGGCGACCGGGTGGGTGAGGCACACGAGCTTCCTGTTCGAGGGGGACAAGATGACGGTGGCGCTGCCGGCGGGGGAGTCGAGGACCGGGGTTTACAAGGTGGAGCGGGCGAACGGGAACAAGGTGACGCTGAAGATCGACCGGGGGAACGGGGAGGCGGACGAGGCGACGCTGACGATGGTGAACGAGAGCGCGTTCAAGTGGGACATCGGCAACGAGCGCAGCGTGAAGTTCACTCGGGTGGCCTCGGCGCAGTGAGGAACAGCGGGCGTGTTTGACGGGAGGGGGTGGGGGCT
The DNA here is from genome assembly GCA_964605685.1 of uncultured Polyangiaceae bacterium. Lineage (GTDB taxonomy): Bacteria > Myxococcota_A > Polyangia > Polyangiales > Polyangiaceae > JANWXX01. The sequence goes on along the minus strand of CAZSDX010000734.1, from coordinate 1,403 downwards.
GGTACTCCCTGGGGGGATACGTGGAGCAAGAACCCGAGGTCAGCACAGGGGCGCAAGCGGCGCCCGATGAGGCGCTTATCGCTGCCGTCGCGGCGGGCGATCAGGCGGCGCTGGCGCATCTTTACGACCGCTACGGGGCGATGCTCATGGCCATCGGCCACCGGATGCTCCGGAGCGAGCGGGAGGCCGAGGATCTGCTTCACGATGTGTTTCTGGAGGTGTGGCGTCACGCGGCGGACTACGACGCGGCGCGGGGATCGGTGCGGGGCTGGCTGGTGATGCGCATGCGCAGCCGGGCGCTGGATCGTCTCAAGTCCGTGGCGCACTCCCGGGTGATCTCGATGGAGACCGTGGCGCTGCCGGAGCCGACCACCCCGGAGACGGACCCGTCGTTCCTCCAGGATCAGCAGGTGAGGGAGGCGCTGGGGCAGCTCCCTGCGGATCAGCGGTTGGTGCTTGAGCAGGCTTATTTCGAGGGGTTTTCCCTCTCCGAGATCGCGGCCCGGCAGGGGGCGCCGCTGGGCACCATCAAGAGCCGCCTGGCCCGGGCGTTGACCCGGCTCCGGGAGATCCTCCAGCACCTCCGGGAGCAAGACCCATGAGCCCCCACGATCCGGATGACCTCCACGGCGCGAACCTGGACGCGCTCCTCGGCGAACTCGGGGTGCTGACGGCCCCGCCGGTCCGGGCGCCCTCGCGCCCCCGGGCCAACCTGCTGGCGCACCTGTCCGGGGTGGCGCCTTTCGTGGGCTTCGCGGCCCGGCTGGCGGGGCTGTTCCAGATCGAGGAGGCGGAGGCGGTCCGGCTGCTGGGGGAGCTGGGGCGGCGTCCCCCGTGGGAGCCCTTCCTCCCGGTGGCGGATCTTCTCCACGTCACTCCGGGGCCAGCGCTCCGGCGTCCCGGCGTGGACGCGGGGTTTGTCCGCTTCGCGGCGGGGACGACCTTCCCCGAGCACCTGCACGGGGGCGAGGAGCGCACGCTGGTGCTCCAGGGAGGTTTCGAGGATCCGATCAGCGGGCGCCACCTGCGGCCGGGCGACACGCTGGTGCTCCCGGCGGGCTCGTCCCACGCGTTCCGCATCGATCCGGGCGAGCCCTGCCTCGGTGCGGTGTTGCTGCTGGGGCCGATCTCCTTCCGGGGGTTATTTCTTGTCGCTCTTCTTCCGGTAGGGGGCCCGGACGACCGTCACCCGCTCGACGACGCCGGCGCGCACCACGGTCAGCTCGACGCGGGTGCCCACCGGGCCCCGAAGGCGCCGGTGGATCTCGCCGCGGTCGGCCCCGCGGACGTCGGCGCCGTCGATGGCCACGATCTCGTCGCCTTCCCGCAGGCCGGCCTGGGCGCCGGTCAGCTCGCCCGGGGGTGGCCGAGCGAATCCTCGCCCGTGGCAGCCTCGGCCTCGG
>CAZSDX010000733.1:0-3025 GCA_964605685.1 uncultured Polyangiaceae bacterium | reverse complement strand
CCCCGCCTCACCGCTCACCCCGGCGCCCGCCGCGCCGCCCGCCCCCGCACCTCCGCCGGCGCCTCCTTGCCCCGCTCCGCTCGCCCCCGACACGAGGATCTCCCCCCCGGCACAGGCCAGGTTCGTCAGCACCAACAAGGCCCCGAGGGCCACCCGCGTCAGCTTCGTCTTCACCGGCGGCAGGATACTCGTTTGACCACGTTCTGCACCCTTGTAGGATGTGACCGGAATCCTCCAGTATCACGGGACAATTGGCCGGTCTTTCTTGGACCCAGGGCGTGGAAGGTTGGCCCCTGCGGGGTTCGCGGGATTGGGTATAGTGGATGGGTGACGAGCAGCGACGATGAACTCCTCTCGCTTCTTCGCCGGCTGCCGGGGCTGTCGTACTACCAGGTGCTCAACCTACCCCACCGTTACGCGACCCCGGCGGAGGTCAAGCAGGCGTTCCACGGCTTCGCCCAGCTCTACCACCCGGATCTCTTCCACGACGCCGACGAGTTCCTCCAGATCGCCGCCAAGGAGGTCTTCAAGCGCGCCGTCGAGAGCTACGAGGTGCTCCGGGACGCGATGCTCCAGAGGCGCTACGTGGAGGTGTTCCTCAAGCAGGGGAAGCTACGCCTGCCACCGGAGGAGTTCAGCCGCCGCGCGGCCATCTCCGCCGGGGGCCGCTCGCCCTCGATCCCTCCGGCTCCCAAACCCCAGGAGCCCCTGCGCCCCCGCACCTGGGTCGACGACCTGCGCACCGAGGATGGCCGCGAGGTGGCCGGGCGCATCGAGCGGATGATCGGCGAGGGGCGCTACCAGGCGGCGCTCCAGCAGATGGCCCTGCTCTCCAGCATCGAGGATCACCCGCAGGTCCGGGCCAAGGAGGCGTACCTCCGCCGCATGGTGGAGCGGACCCGGCGGTGAAAGATCAGGAGAGCAGGCGGGCGAGGAACTCGGGGCGGAAGCTCCAGCCGAGGAAGCCCGCGGCGCCGAAGAGCGTCCCGAGGAGCATGAACCCCACGCAGAGGATCAGCAGCCTGCGGCTGTGGGTCAGGGCGGTGACGCCGAAGAGGGCGATGCTGATGGAGAAGCTCGCCTCCGCCAGGTCGAGCTGGTCATCGTGGACGTTGAGGCGCTCGTACTCCCGCAGGTGCCCTTCCGCTCTCCTGCGGATCTCCTTCTTTTCCTCCTCGTACCGCTCGATTCGCTTCCGGTAATCCCCGAGCCGCTGGTCGATCTGCCGAAGCCGCTCCGGGTGCTCCTGGAACAACTCTCGCTCGATGGTGAGCTGGTCCACCATCACCTCGATCAGGCTCTGCTTGGTGCTCTTGGCCTGGTAGTGGGACCAGGCGTCCACGCTGCTGGTCTGCGCCACCGTCATGGCCTGTACCACGTTGTCGTCCTTCACGTTGCACAGCGCCATCAGCGTCGCCGTGATCGCCACCATCATCGCGATCAACCCGTTGAGCTGATCCTTCTCCTCGGCGCTCGCCCCGGGCGGAGGCCCCTCCCTGGGCGGCGCGGGCGGCTCCGGCGGGGCCTCCTTCGGCGTGGTGACGCGCCGGGTCCGCTCCGGGGGCGGGCGAGGTGTACCGTCCGGGTTGACCACGACGGTCGGGCTGGGGGCGGGCGGCGTGGGCGCGGGCTCCAGGCGGCCTCGTCGCGGCGGAGGCTGCTCGGCGGGGGCTATCGGAGGCTTCGCCATGCCCTCCTTGCATCACGCCCCGGGAGAAAAAGCGAGCGCGCTCAGCGCACCAGCACGTCCTCGAAGGCCCAGGCAACCCCCCGACGCGCTGCTGGGGTGTTTGGCCATGGCAAGGTTCGTAGTCGCGAGAGCCTGTGGTGGTGGCAGCAACAGAGGGGAGAGGAGATGGCGGAGCTGACGGAGATGGAAGGGTAGTCGCTGATCCAAGTCCCGACGCCGGGCAGGTTCCTGGCCATCCTCCTTCCCGTACTACGCTGCCGCCGGTGGGCGCCGCCGACCAGTTCGCCAAGACCCTCTTCGCTGCGGAAACCTCCTCCGTCACCCTCGGCGCCTTCTCCTGGCTCGATGCCGTCGAGCACAGCCTCGCCGAAGTTCGCCTCGACGGCATCCTTGTCCGTTCCGAGACCGCCTCGTTCCTCGACCTCCCGGACCCCTGGCCCCTCGCTCTCCCTTTCCCCGAGATCGTCACCGAGCTCAAGATGCCCGGTGACCATCTCGATCCTTCTTCTCTCGAACGCGCTCTCCTTCGCCGTCAAGCTCGCCTGATCCACCACCTCAACCGCACCAGGAACGCCTGGCCCCACCCGATCGGTCTCTGGTACGTCGCCGACCGGCTTCCCGGATGGCTGACGCAGAAGACACCACCTCCTGTACGGCGCTCGCCGGGCTGCTACGAGATCCCGGCAGGCTGGTGGCACATCCTGTGGGTGGCGAGCAACGAGCTGCCCTTGCACGAGGCGCTGATCCCGTTGCTGATCACCCGTTCCGGAGAGCCCTTGGCGGAGTTTGCCCGGTGGGTGGTGGAGCGGCGACCGGTGGCGTGGATGATGCGCATGCTAGAGTTTGTGACGATGACCGAGGTGCAGAAGGCAGAGCTGTGGGCGAGGCTGGACGAGATCCGAGACCCGGAGGTGGAGAGGAACCGAGCGTGGTTGGCGGCGCAGCTGGCGAAGAGCGTGGCAGAGAAGACGCCGGAGCTTGTGGGAGAGATCGTGGAAGCCCTTCCCGCCGAGCAGCGGCTGGCGGGGCTGGCGCCGGAGCAGGTGTTGCCCCACTTCGCCCCCGAGCAGCGGCTGGCGGGGCTGGCGCCGGAGCAAGTGTTGCCCCGCTTCGCCCCGGAACAGGTGGGCCGTGTGCTCGGAGACCACACCCTGCTTGCGCTACCCGACCACCTCCTCAAGCTGCTTCCTGACGAAGCCTTCACCCACCTGCCCACAGACGTTCGCGACGCCATCCGCAGGCGCATCGGTCGTTGAGACGTTCCGCGCTGGGCTCTCCCGTTGTATACCGTCCCCACCGTACCGTTGAAGTTTCTCCAGGGTGGCCCGTGGTGAC
>CAZSDX010000732.1:0-3026 GCA_964605685.1 uncultured Polyangiaceae bacterium | reverse complement strand
CAGGGCCGGATCGAACTGAACCAGCGTCTCGTAGAGCTTGGACTTCCACTTGTAGTTCATCTCGATGCCGTCGAGAAAAATCCCCCGGGATGCGAGGTACCCCTCGTGAGGCTTCAGGAACCCGCGTAGATCCTCCCCTGGCGCCAGGTCGATGAGGCCAGGAGACACAATGTCCCGCAGCACTCTGTTCACCAGCGCAGGGGGCGAGGAGGCCTCCTCTCCCGAGGGGGGCTCCGGCTCGATGCCGGGCAACGACTGGGGGGTGGCGCTGGGGGGCTTGGACTTGGGGCGGCGAGGCTTCGGCATGAGAGCGGTCTCCAGGGAGGGTCGATGAAGACCGGAGCGTGCCAGGTGCTGCGATTTGCTTGCCGGGCGCTTCCGGAGGGGCGTTCTCCCATGAAGCATTTCTCTCGACGCCGTGGCAAACACTGCTTGTCCGTTCAGTCCATCCTGACGTGCACTTGGCAGGACAATTTCAGGCCGCCCCTCCTACTTCAAAAATATTGTTCTTGATCTTCATTCAAAAATACAGGGTGCGTCAGAAGGACATGGCGCAGCCTCCCAGCGCGCCGTTCCACCCCCGACGGCCGAGTCAGACACAAGAAATGCCCTGTCCTGGGCCGATCTCTCCGGAAAGAGAGAGATTCCTTACCAAAATCAAAGAGTTAACTCTGCTCTTTCGCAGCGCCTGCACCTGCGCATAGACTGCTCTTGCGTTCAGTTTGCCTGCCCCTGGACGCCAGTGAGCTGACATGAAGTACAAAAATGTCATCCCCGAGACGCCAGGAAGCTTGACGTCAAAAAATAGATCGGCAGGTGAAATCCGGGGATCGGCTCCCTTTTTGCCGGTCCGGGTGGCGGTGGCCCCCCACAAATTCGAGCGGGGGTTCCGCGGCGACAACCTCTCGACCGTGCGGTCCATCTACCGGGTGCGCGAACTGCGCGCAGCGCTGGAGGCGCACCACGCGAGCGACGCGCACCTGGTGGCGTACGTGGTGGCCGGCGCCGTGTGGCAGCCGAGGATCAACAAGGACGGACTGCCGGTCTTCCCCCGCGAGGTGTACCTCGAGTCGTTCTTCTGCGACGCCGACAACCCAGGGCATGCGTCGTGGGACGAGGACCTCGAACGTGAAGCGCTGCGCGAGTTCGACACGCTCGACGTGCTGGAGTCGACGGGGGTCTACCACACGCGCCGAGGTCGCCGGATCGTGCAGCCGCTGGCCCAGCGCCTCCCGATGCACCAGGCCGAGCCTGCGCTGGGACGGTGGCTGGTGTCGCTGGAGGTCGCCGGGCTGGAGGTGGACTGGGCCTGCCGCGACTGGACGAGGCATTTCCGGCTGCCGCACGTGGTCCGTGATGGGGTGTGCGAGGAAGCTCGTGTGCTGAGGCTCGAGCGCATGCGTCCCCTCGTCGTGCGGGTGCCCGACCTCGAGGAGCAGGTGCCTTCGCCCACACCGCCCCCGGCCTCCGGGGTGCGTGTTGCAGAGCCACGAGGCTCCCGCTATGGGCACGAACGAGAGCCACGCACGGACAGGCTGGAGTTCAACTGGACGACGAAGCTCGACCCCTCGTGGAAGCCCGCCATCGACCGGATCGCGAGCGCGGTGCGGCGTGTGGAGACGGAGTGGCACTCGCTGTTCCTGGCTATCGCCGGAGCCCTGCTGGCGCGCGGCGCCGAGCCCGAGGACCTGCCGCTGCTCTGCCGCGCCATCTCGGAGGCGACAGGGGCCGACGACCGCCCTCGTGACCGGGAGCTGATAGGTCGGAGCACGGCAGAGCGGTCGGTGATGGGGATGCCTGTTGCGGGGCTGTCGACGCTGCAGCGACGATGGCCGGTGGTGGCGGCAGCGTTCGAGCCGGAGACGCCGCTGCGGTTCCGGGAGCTGGCCGCGTTGCTGCAGGTGTTCCGGAGCAGCCGGGTGCTGGCGGAGGTGGCGGGGGTGGAGCGCGCGGAGGTGCAGGGGTGGCTGCGAGGAGAGCCGGTGCGGTCAGAGCTGCGCCCCGTGTTGCGCTCCCTGCTCCGCGCTCGCGTGCCGGATGAGGACAAACCGTGACTTCTCGCTCCCACGCAGCCCCAAAGGGGCTTACAGGTTCCGCTCGCGAGGCAGCGCCCCCCAGCAGGCCTCGCAGGTGAAGTCGTCGTTCTTCACCAGGTTCAGCTGCCCGCACCCTGGACACCGCCGGAACACACAGGCCCAGCTCCAAGTCGGCGGCGCGGACAGCCCCACGGTGTACAGCGCCCGGGCCACGTCTTCGAAGGACGAGGGCTCGGGGCAGTAGCCCGTCGACTGGTTGGTCACCTCAGCCACCACGGCGGCCTGGTGCTTCTTCCAGGCGAAACGCATCTCGCCCGCCGACAGCACGGGCGCCCCCGCTGCGCAGGCTACGTGCTCGCTGCGGCGCGGCGCCAGGTGCAGCAGTCCACCGAGCGAGACGGTGAAGGTGGCGCCTTCGTCGAGAGCGGCGGGGTTCTGCTGCAACCAGGCCTCCAGGTCGGCCTGCGAGCGGATGCAGGCGCCGGCCGGGGCGCCCTCGACGGCGCGGCGGATCGAGGCAGGGCCGACGTAGGGGTAGGCGGGCGACACCGCGGAACGGCAGACGAATTCTCGAACGCGAAGAATTCATGTCCCCCACCCCGGGGGCGGCGGCTTTGCCCTTCATGACATGCCAGACGTCCGCCCTCTGCCGGGCCAGGCTCCCGTTTGCCTGCGGCCCTACCAAGCCCACGCCATCCACCAGATCGACACCCTCGTCGCCCAGGGGACACGCCGCATCCTCGTCGTCGCCCCCACCGGCGCCGGCAAGACCAGCATCGCCGGGTCGTTGATCCTCCGCGCGGTCAGCCAAGGACAGCAGGTCTTGTTCCTGGCTCACCGCCGCGAGCTCATCGTGCAGGCCTGGCGCCGGCTGCAGGAGATGGGGTTGCCGCCCGAGCAGGTGGGCATCCTGATGGCCAGTGACGCGCGGCGCCGACCCGCTGCACCGGTGCAGGTGGCCAGCGTCGACACCTTGCGGCGACGGCGCCT
>CAZSDX010000731.1:0-3037 GCA_964605685.1 uncultured Polyangiaceae bacterium | reverse complement strand
AGGCCAGGACCGGCGGCGGCGGCCGCGACCGTAACCGCACCCCGGGTCAGCCCCGCGAGGGCTCCCCCGAGGGCGGCGAGGCTCCCCGGAACGAGGGCGACGCCCCCAGGCAGGAGGGCGACGCTCCTCGGGTCGAAGGCGACACCTCGCGCGCGGAAGCTCCCCGGAACGAGGGCGGCGAGTCCCCTCGGAACGAGGCGCCAAGGGTTGAAAACGACCCTCCCAAGGCCGAGGCTCCCCGGAGCGAGGGCGGCGAGTCCGGCAAGAACGAGGGCGGCGAGGGCTGAGGCCCGGGCGCCTCTGCTGCGCCCCTGCGGAGAGGATGGTTCATGCGACCCGTACCCTGGGAACTGCTCCCTGACTCCGCGGGGCTGGACGGCGAGGGGGCGCTGGTCCTCGGCGGCTGCTCGGCGCTGGGGCTGGCGGCCGAGTTCGGCACGCCGCTTTTTGTCTACGACGAGGAGCACCTGCGGGCCCGCTGCCGGGAGGCGGTGGCGGCCTTCGGTCGGGACCGGGTGGTGTACGCCACCAAGGCGTTCCTGTGCACGGCGATGGCGCGGCTGGCCCACGAGGAGGGGCTGCTGCTGGACGTGGCGACCGGGGGCGAGCTGTACGTGGCGCTGCGGGCGGGGGTACCGGCGAGCCGCTGCGTGATGCACGGGAACAACAAGAGCCTGGACGAGCTGAGGATGGCGCTCGCGGAGGGGGTCCGGCAGATCAACGTCGACAGCTTCGACGAGCTGGACAGGCTGGAGACGCTCCATGGGGAGGGGTTTCCCCGGGCGAAGATCCAGCTCCGGATCACCCCCGGCGTCCACGCCCACACCCACGAGTACATCGCCACGGGGCAGGATGACTCGAAGTTCGGGTTCAACCTGGCGAACGGGGACGCGGCGAGGGCGGTGCAGAGGGCGCAGAGCTCGGCGGCGGTGGAGCTGGTGGGGCTCCACTGTCACATCGGCTCCAACGTGTTCGCCGCGGAGAGCTTCGGTCGAGCGGCGGAGGTGATGGCGGCCTTCGCGGCGCCGCTGGGGCTCCCGGAGCTGACCCTGGGAGGCGGGCTCGGGGTCGCCTACGTCACCGGCGAGCAGGCTCCGTCGCTGACCCGCTGGGGCGAGGAGGTGCTCGGAGCCTGCGCCCGGGCCGGGTTCAACGCCGCGATCCTCGTCGAGCCGGGCCGCGCCATCGTGGCCTCCTCGGCGGTGACCCTCTACACCGTGGGGACGATCAAGGACATCCCGGGGATCCGCCGCTACATCGCCGTGGACGGCGGGATGAGCGACAACCCCCGGCCCGTGCTCTACGGCAGCGGCTACGAGGCGTTCCTGGCCCGGGATCCCGCCGCCGAGCGCCCCGAGCGGGCCCGCCTGGTGGGCAAGCACTGCGAGAGCGGCGACGTCCTTATCTTCGACGCGGCGCTGCCTCGCGGGGTGCGGGTGGGCGACGTGCTGGTGACCCCGGTGACCGGCGCCTACGGGCACTCGATGGGGTCCAACTACAACAAGGTGCCGCGCCCTCCGGTGGTCTTTGTCCGGGGAGGCCAGGCCCGCCTGGTGGTGCGCCGGGAGACCTACGACGACCTGCTCCGCTGCGACGTGGGGTGAGCCCGCTCAGGGCTTCCGGGAGCGCAGGGAAGACAGCCGCTCGAAGAGCCTCGACGGGAGCGAGGCGGGGCGCTGCTGGTCGATCCAGGCGCGCTCGAAGCCGGCCCACTCCCGGAGAAATTCCCGGATCGCGTCCCGGTGCTCGTCGCCGGTCTCCGGGTCGTCGACGAGGCCGGTGAGGCACCCCTTCATCCCGTCGAACTCCCGGGCCGCATAAAGGAAGGCCGCCAGCAGCATGCGGGAGCGCCAGGATCCCGGCGGGAGCCGCCGGTGGTCCCGGAAGAAGAGGGCGTTGGCCCAGCAGAGGCGCCCCGGCCCCGCCTGGAAGGAGGCCACGTCCCCGTTGAACACCACCGCGTCCTCCCGATCCCGGGGGAGGGTCGGCCCCTCGCTGTAGTGGACCAGGTTCCCGAGGCGCCACAGGGAGAACCCCCGCGCCCGGAGGTGCTGCTCGATGTCGGAGAAGAGCGGCTGCCCCAGGTAAAGCGGGAAGAACTCGACCTCGACCTCGAGGCCCACGCAGCCGTCGAGGAGGTCGCCGGCGCCTTCGAGGATGTCCAGCTCGGCCCCCTGCACGTCCAGCTTGAGGAAGGCCACGTCGCCGCAGCCAGCGCGCCTCGCCCACGCGTCGAGCCTCGTCACCTCGACCTCAATGGAGCGCCGGGGACGCATCACCCGCAGCAGCGGGTAGCGGGCGATGACCTCCGGGTCCGGCTCGAAGATCGAGGAGCAACCCGGCTCCTCGGTGATGGTGAGCTGGACCTTGCCCTCCGTCTTGCCCAGGGCCACCGGCTCGTAGCGCTCGAACGAGGAGGAGCGCTGCTGGTTGAGCCTGGCGCACTCGTCCGGATCCGGCTCGAAGCCCACCGTGGAGATCAACGGAGGGAGCGCGTACCAGCTCGCCCCCGCGCCCCACCTGGCGCCGACGTCGAGGGCCGTGGCCGCGCGCTCGCCGAGGAGCCCCCGGAGCACGGGGATCAGCGCCGGAGGGTGGTTCTGGGTTGCCATGCTCCGCTCCTATACCGCGCCAGCCCCACCGTGGAAGTTTTTCCGGAATGTCTACGGGGGGTAGGGGCGCAAGATCTTGCGCCCCGACGACGCCACCACGGGCCACCCTGGGGAAACTTCCGCCGTACGGTGGGGACGGTATGGCACAGGGGTCCCACTCGCTCCACCAGGACCCGAGTTGTGGTCTCATGGGAGCGTGCGATCGCTGCTCTGCCTCCTCCCGCTGCTGCTCCTGGCCTGTGGCTCTGACGATGGATCCTCGCCGCCCCCGGGGGCCGGTGGATCCGGAGGTTCCGGAGGTTCCGGACAAGCCGGGGCCGGCGGCTCCTCCGGTGGGGGCACGAGCGGCGCTGGGGGTTCGGGCGGCGCGGGCACCGGCGGGCAGGGCGGCGTCGAGACCGGAGGCACCAGCGGGGCCGGCGGGC
>CAZSDX010000730.1:0-3040 GCA_964605685.1 uncultured Polyangiaceae bacterium | reverse complement strand
CCCTCGGCGGGGGAAGGATCGTGGATGACCGGGGCGAGCTGCTGGGCCTGTTGCTCGCGCTGGCGGCGAAGCTCGGCGGCGCTGGCCCAGGCCTGGGCGACGGCCTTGGCGCCGTGGGCGGCCTTGGCGGCGGCGAGCTCGGTGCCGTGGGTGGCCTTCTGGGCCCAGGCGATGAAGGAGAAGGAAGCGCGGCCGATGAGGATGAGGCCGATGATGGTGAGGCCGATGAGGAAGGAGCCGACGGTGGAGAAGAGGGAGCGCATCAGCTCGCCGAAGAGCTCGCCGACGGAGCCGGCGGCGGGCATGGCGCCGTGGGCGGTGGCCCCGGGGAAGGCGACCTGAGCCAGCGCGGCGACGACGAGCACCACCAGGAAGTCCCCGGCGAGGCGGGTGAGGGTGGCGATGGAGGCGCGGTCCTTGAGGAGGGGCCAGGCGAGCATCAGCAGCTCGACGGGGACCACCCAGGCGGTGACGCCGATGGCTCCGAGGAAGAAGCGTGCGCAAGCGGCGCCGACGGGGCCGATCCAGTCGGCCCCCGCGACCTGGACGTCCTTCGGGTCACCCTCGAAGCTCGCCAGGGCCAGGGCGAGGAAGACCGCCGAGACGAAGAGGAGCAACGCCGCCGCCTCGCGCCCTCGGGCGTAGGCGCCGCTGGCGCGGAACGAGGAGGACGCGCTCCGGGGGGAAGCGGGGCGCTGGGGAGCGGTGCGGGTGTTGGGGCGACCTTCGAGCGGCGCGCCGGCCAGGCCGGGGGGCGCGGTGTCGGGCCGGCGTGGAGCGAACAGGGTGGCCATGCGTTGCCTTGTGCTCCGGCGGACCGTAGGTGGACGCCCGGCGGGGGCCAACTTTTCGGCTACCGGAGGCGTGGCGGGGAAAACGTTGAGTCTGGACGCGGCCGTCGGCTATCCTCGGGTGCCCTGAACGGGTGGAACCGGCGCGAGACGCCGCCAGGAACTCGAGGATGATCGCAAAATTTCACAAAATTTTCCCGTCGTTCGCCCTCTCACTGACCCTGGTAACCGGCGCGTCCGTGCTGGCCGGCTGCAGTGTCTCCGACGAGGATGTCCATCGCTGGGAGAAGACCGAGCAGGGGCCGATCAAGCTGGGGGCGGTCGTCCGCCACGAGAAGTACCCGGCCAAGCTCCGCATCGAGGCGGCGATGTCGCTGATCCGGATGAAGCCTCGGTCGGGCAAGCGCGTCGGCATCGAGCGGCTCTTCGAGTCCCTCAAGGATCTCCAGCCCGAGGAGCGGAAAAAACTGGTCGGGGGCCTCATCCCCCTGGTGGTCGCCGAGATGAACAAGCCGGCCCCCCAGCAGCAGGGGGTGAGCGCCGAGGATCAGAAGGTCGTCGACCCCAGCGTCCCCTTCAAGGACGCGGCCTTCGGCCTGCTCATCTACGACAAGGTCACCCTGGTCACCGAGGACGAGCACAAGGCGGTCCTCAAGGACGCGCTCCTCAGCTGGATCCAGGCGGACTTCTCCAAGCGCATCGCCGTCTCCTCCCAGCTCTTCGGTGTCGACCAGATCCTGCGATTTTACAAGGAAGAGGGCGCCAAGATCCTCCCGCCTCTCATCAAGGAGGACTCGGCCTACGATCGCATCGCGTCGCTCGTCTCCGAGCTGGGGACCCCCGAGACCAAGCAGCTCGCCTCCACCCGCCTCGTCGAGCTGGCCAAGGTCACCGAGAGCAAGGCCTGGTTCGACAAGATGAAGCCGGTCATCAGCGAGAACAACAAGGCTCAGGGCTACAACCCTACCGAGGCCCAGCTCGTCAAGCAGGTCACCACCTTCCAGGAAGAGCAGATCGCCAAGGTCTACGCCGCCCTCAAGAAGGTCCGCGGCCGCCCTGCCGTCGACTACCTCCTCGCCGTCGCCGCGGACAAGTCCCGCTCCGTCAAGGTCCGCCAGGTCGCCCTCGCCGCCCTCGAAGGCGCCCTCGATCGCAGCAGCGCCGCCGACGCCAGCGCCATCGTCAAGATCGCCACCGCCGAGGATACCCCCGACGAGGTGCGCGACCTCGCCTTCGTCCGTGTCAGCGAGATGCCCCGCGAGGGCATCGCCAAGAACCTCTTCGAGATGTTCCCCCAGAAGGACGACGCCAAGTGGAAGCTCCGCTGGGTCGCCGCCGCCACGCTCCTGAAGATGTCTTCTGCCAAGGACGTCCCCGAATTCCTCCAGAAGCTCCCCCCCAACCCGGCCCAGGGCTTCGCCATGAGCGAGCCTCTCGAGTATGGCAAGCTCATCGGTGCCATGACCCCCCCGGTCAGCAAGGACCTCATCCTCGCCGACCTCAAGAGCCCGGTGCTCGCCATCAAGCTCACCGCCCTCGGTTATTTCTACCACCTCGGCAAGGCCGCCGACGCCCCCGCCTTGGCCCCCCTCGGCGACGACCGCACCCCCCTCCCCAAGACCACCGACGCCGAGGCCAAGTGGCAGTGCAGCACCGCCAAAGCCGGCGGCAAGCCCGGCGAGACCGAGGTCAAGGAGGTGACCACCGTCGGTGAGTTCGTGAAGCTCTGCGTCGAGCCTCGCCTCCAGGGCAAATGAGCCTTCGTCTAGCTTTCTCCCCTCGCTTGGCCGTATACTCCCCCCATCCACCCTCCCTCGAGTCCTCCCCCAGCGACTGATGAGCTCTGACCCGAACAAGAAAAGCGTGCGGACGTTCCAGTGCAAGGACGTCCTCTGGGAAACCTTCGAGCAGATGTCTCGGGAGCTCGAGTGCTCCGTCGACTACCTCATCAACGAGGCCATGAAGCAGTATGCACGGCAAAAAGCCCCGGATCGCGCCCAGCGCGTCCAGGGCCGCGCCGATGGCATCCCGTCTTCGGATCCCGGACGTACCACTCCCCCTCCTCCTGCTCCCGTCGCCACCCCCGCCCCTCCCCCGGCTCCCGCCGCTCGGGCCTCCGTGGCACCTCCTCCGCCTCTCCCCAAGCCGGGTGGCGCTCGCCCGGGGCTCCCGGCTCCTCCTGCCCCCCCCATGCCGGGTGGTCGGCCGCCGATGCCCCCCGCGCCGGGGGGCGGCCTCCCTCCCCCCAT
>CAZSDX010000729.1:0-3049 GCA_964605685.1 uncultured Polyangiaceae bacterium | reverse complement strand
CGTGCGCGGGGGTCTCCTGCCAGGCGGACGAGAAGTGCGTGGTGCAGGGGGATCAGGGGGTCTGCGTGGAGCTGGCCTGCGAGGATCTCGCCTGCAAGCCGACGGAGACCTGCATCGATCCTCCGGCGGGTGGCGCCTACTGCGAGCCGCTCTGCGCGACGGATCTGGACTGCCCGGCGAGCAAGTTCTGCGACGGGCTGATCTGCGTGGACGACACCTGCACGCCCGGGACGACGACCTGCCAGGGGGACGACCTGCTGATCTGCCCGCCCAACGGCAGCGCGCCGGTGCTGTCGGTGAAGTGCGGGAGCCCCACGTGGTCCTCGGCGGCCTGCGTCGACAACAGCGACGGCCAGGCGTACTGCCCGTGCTTTGACGACTGGGACTGCCCGGCCTTCACGGTCTGCGAGGCGGGGGTCTGCCAGGGGACCGGCAAGGAGCCGACCTGCTCGCTGCCCCCGGTGCCCTTCAAGGAGGCGCTGCCGACGAAGGAGATCCAGTGGGGAGGGACGGGGCAGGGGAGCCCGGCGAACCAGGCGGTAGGGAGCCCGTTCCCCAGCTCGTCGCAGAGCTCGGCGACGCCGGTGGTGGCCAACCTGGACGATGACAACGGCGATGGTCTCATCGACGAGCGGGACATCCCCGAGATCATCTTCATGACCTACTGCGGCACGGACATCAGCACGAACGGGATCATCCGGGCCATCCACGGCGGCGGGGCGAACAAGGGGAAAGATTTCTTCGCCACCTGCGGCACCACCGTCTGGCACGAGGGAGACCCCCTGAACATGGCCTGCCCCTGCGCCAACGCGGAGGGAAATTCCACCGCGGCCCTCGCCGTGGCAGACCTGGACAACGACGGTATCCCGGAGATCATCTACCCGAACGAGAACGCGGGCATCACCATCCTCGACAACCGGGGGAACCAGGTGGTCAAGTCCCTGAACAACCAGTGGACCGGGTTCAACAACCCGGCGGTGACCGTGGCCAACCTGGACGGCAAGGGGCTCGCGGAGATCGTCGTGGGCAACGTGGCCTTCCAGCTCAACAAGGACAGCAACGGGAAGATCACCGTGGCGGGTCGCTTCGCCGGCACGCTGATGTCCGGCAGGAACGGCCAGGGGCCGGTCTCCTGCGTGGCGGATCTGGACGGCGACGGTCGGGGAGAGATCATCGCCGGCACCACGGCCTACCGGTTCCCGCTGCCTCCAGCCGGGATCGAGAACATCGCCCAGTGTCCTGTTGGGGCCAGCGACGACTTCTGCACCGGCAAGCTCCAGGTGCTCTGGGATGGTCAGACGGTCAATGGAGCCGCGGCCATCCCCAACGCCCAGCGGGATGGCTTCTGCTCCGTGGCGGACGTGCTCGGCGCGGACGAGGCGGCGGCCCCCGGGCCCACCAACCCCCCCGACGGTAAGCCCGAGGTGGTGCTCATCACCAACGGATTCCTCCAGATCCTCAACGGACAGACCGGCCAGCAGCGGCGCTTCCTCGACCTCAACGCAGGCGACAGGGGAGGGCCACCCAACGTCGACGACTTCGATGGCGACGGCTTCCCCGAGATCGGTACGGCTTTCGGGGCCCGCTACCTGATGATCGACCTCCAGGCCACCTCGCCGTCATGCCCTGCCTGGCCCAACGCCTTCAACGACGCGCAGGCAGGGCTCCAGGGGAACCCGGCGCGCAACCCCGGAGGTGCCTGCTCGGTCGACGCGGACTGCGCCGCCGGGGCCGTGTGCAACAAGCTGGTGGGGAGCTGCGTCTGCCTCCACAACGGCTGGGGCCGCGTCACCCAGGATGACTCCTCCCAGGTGACCGGCTCGTCGGTCTTCGACTTCAACGGCGACGGCGCTGCCGAGGTGGTCTACGGCGACGAGTGCTTCTTGCGGATCTACGACGGCACCAGCGGCCAGGTTCTCTTCAAGACCCCGGCCCCCAGCCGCACCCGCATCGAGAACCCGGTGATCGCCGACGTCGACAACGACGGGAACGCGGAGATCGTCCACGCCACCAACAACGACGCGAACACCTGCTCGTTGCCCGGCGGGAACAACCACCCCAACGGGATCCAGGTGCTCGGCGACACCAGCGACGCCTGGGTCTCGGCGCGCCGCATCTGGAACCAGCATGCCTACCACGTCACCAACGTCAACGAGTCCGGTCAGGTTCCGGCGGTGGCTCCGGATAGCTGGGGGGAGTACAACGGGCGCACCTACAACACCTACCGCTCCAACCCTCGCTCCTACGGGGTCGCCCCGGACCTCACCGTGGGCAAGGTGCAGGTCTCCTCGCCGGATCTCGCCTGCGGTCAGCTCTCCTCCAAGCTGCTCATCTCGGTCCTCATCGAGAACAAGGGGGACCTGCGGGTGGGGAGCGAGGTCGCCGTCACTTTCCACGGCCAGTGGCTCAATGTCGGTGTCAACGAGCCGCTCTTCGCCGACAACGTCCAGACCCCGCTGGTCGTCAACCTCCCTGGCACCCTGGAGCCCGGCAGCTCGATCATCGTCTCGGTGAACTACGACGCCGCCAACAACTCGCCCACGGTGCTGCCAGATCAGGTCCGCGTCGTCGTCGACGAGGCCAACCTGGCCCGCGAGTGCATCGAGAACAACAACGAGGCCACGGTCCCGGTCTCCGCGGGGGAGCAGCTCGCCGACCTCACGGTGTCCCTCTCCGCCGCGATTGGCGTCAACTGCCCGTCCGCCACCTTCCCCACCACCGTCACCAACAACGGCTCCGTCCCTGCCTCCAACGTGCTGGTTCGCTACTACGCGGGCGACCCGGATCAGGGGGGCACTGCCATCCATGACGAGGTCTTTGCTGGTTTCCTCGACGCCTTCGGCGGAACCCTGTCGAAGAACGTGGTGCTCTCCCAGCTCCCCCCGCTCTCGGTCCTCATCTACGCCCGCGTCGATCCCCTCAACGCCGTCGCCGAGTGCGTTGACAGCAACAACACCGCCGCCGCCCCCGACAAGGTCGACTGCACCAAGTTCTGACTCGACTTTCGCCGTTTTTTGGGAGGGCTCCGGTCGGCTCCCGGCCTCCGGGC
>CAZSDX010000728.1:0-3059 GCA_964605685.1 uncultured Polyangiaceae bacterium | reverse complement strand
CGAGGGCTCGGTTGGGGACGAAGCGAGGCCGCCCCAGCGGCCTTCTCCCTGCCGTCGCCCTCCGGCACCCGTTCCGGCGCCGGGGTTCACCCCGGCGGCCTCGTCGACGGGAACCGTTCCCTGCTCACTCCGCGGCCAGGGGGAGCGTCCGGGGAGGATTTGCCAGGTACTCGTCGAGGCGCGCCTCGGCCTGGTCGCCGAAGAGGATGCGGCAGGCCTCCCGGAGCCCCGGGGCCGCCAGGATCTCCTCCCGGCGCATCACCAGGGCGATCTTGGAGCGGCGCCGGAGGAAGTCATCGAGGGTGGTGACCATCTCGCGGCGGGCGGCATGCTCCAGCTCGCACCGGATGTACTCCGCCCCCTCGATCACCTGCCTCGCCTGGGCTGGATCGCGGGCGATGGCGTCGAGCATGGGCAAGGCATCCTCGCCGTAGCGGCGCCAGAGGCGGGTGCTGAGCGGCTCGGAGGCGGAGGGAGCGGTCAGGTCGTCCAGGCCGATGGCGGCGG
Source organism: uncultured Polyangiaceae bacterium (assembly GCA_964605685.1). GTDB lineage: Bacteria > Myxococcota_A > Polyangia > Polyangiales > Polyangiaceae > JANWXX01. Next base: position 2,552 of record CAZSDX010000728.1, on the reverse strand, counting down.
CCTGGAGGAAGTAGCGACGGCGCACGGAAGGCGGCGGCTCGCCGTACCAGGGGGCCCGGGGATCGGGCAGCGGGATGCCGAGCTGCTGCACCGCGGCGGCGACCTCCTCCCCCACGTTGAGGCAGTCGGTGAGCTTGCCTCCGAAGATGCTCAGGTGCCCCTCGGCGGCGTTGACCTCGACCGCATGCTTGCGGGAGAGCTGGAGCCAGTCGGTCGGGCCTCCGCCGCCGCCCTCGACCACCAGGGGGCGCACGCCGCAGCGCTCGGCGATGATGTCGCCCTCCGTCAGCGGACGGGGCAACGACAGGCGCTTGTTGATGTTGTCGAGGACGAAGCGTCGATCCTCCGGGGTCACCTCGGTCTCGGGGTGCTCGACCCGGGTGTCGGTGGTGCCGATGCAGGTCCGGGGGCCCATCGGGATCACAAAAAACAGACGCCCGTCGTCGGCGAAGAAGGTCAGCACCCGGTGGTGCTCCGAGAGCCGGGGGACAAGCAGGTGGATCCCCTTGGAGAACACGTGGCGGTGGCGGGTCCGCACCCCGGAGCGCTCGTTGTGATCGTCCACGTACGGGCCGCAGGCGTTCACCAGCAGGGTCGACCGGATCACGAAGGCGCGCCCGCTCCGCCGATCCCGCGCGTGGGTCTCCCAGGATCCACCGACTCTCCTGGCCCCGAGGGACTCGACGTAGTTCACCGCAGCGCACCCGCGCTTCAGCGCCGTCTTGACGAAGCCGAAGACGAAGCGCGCGTCGTTGTCCCGGAGGAAGGCGTCGCTGTATTCGAGGCCGCCGTCGCAGCCGTCGCGGCCGACGATGGGCTCGTCGCGGGCCATGTCGTCCAGCGAGAGGCGCCGGGGAGGTCGGGTGAAGAGGCCGCCCAGCAGCCAGTAGAACCAGGCGCCGAGGTGGAGCTTCCAGAGGCCGTGGCGGAAGCCGCGCTCGTGGGCCAGGTAGAAGCGGATCTCCTGGACCGTGGAGGGGTAGCTGCGGATCAGCAGGTTACGGGAGCGGCAGAGCTTACGCACGAGGCCAAACTCGAAGGACTCCATGTACTTGATGCCGCCCCAGGCCAGGTTCGACGAGTGCTGGCTGGTGAAGCCGGCGAAGTCACCTCGGTCGATGAGCGCCACCCGGAGCCCCCGCGACGCCAGGCAGGCAGCGGCCACGGCGCCGTTGATCCCACCCCCCAGGATCAGCACGTCGAAGGGCTCTTGATCGAGCCGAGCAAGGTTGTCGGAACGCAAGGACATCCGTGGCTAGCTGATGGCCCATAACGCGCCGCGGCGCAACCTCGCCCGTGGTACCCTGGCGGGGTGAGCCTGCGTCCCTGCGCCCGCTGCGGTCGTCATCACGGCGACGAGGAGAAGTGCCCCCACTGCGGCTCGACGGCGTGGCGCGCGCCGGCGATGCCGGAGGCGCTGGCGGAGCCGGATCTGCGGCTGGCGGCGCCGAAGTACGGGGGGCCGCCGCTCCGGCGCTTCGGGAGGCTGACGGTGGTGGCGGGGTTCTTTTTGGCGCTGGGCTGGCTGGCGCGGTGGCTGGCGAGGCGGAGGTCTCCCTGAGCGGGGAGGGGGTGAGGATTCGCCCACCCCGGGGGAGCGCTTGACAGCGGGGGGAGCGCAATCCAAGGCAGAGCGTCATGATCGAACCCTCCGAGCTACACCGGATGCTCCAGGCGGCCTTCCCGGACGGCGAAATCCAGGTCGAGGACCTGACCGGCTCCCGCGATCACTACCGGGCGGTGGTGGTCAGCGGGGCCTTCGAGGGCAAGGGATTGATCGAGCGCCACCGGGCGGTCTACGCCGCGCTGGGGGACGCGATGAAGGCGAAGATCCATGCGCTGACGCTGGAGACCAAGACGCCCGCCGAGCGCTCCCGGCGGCTCACCTGAACGACGAGGAAGAAGATGCGAGACGAAGTGAAGAAGAAGATCGAGGGCTACATCCGGGACAACCGGGTGCTGCTGTTCATGAAGGGGACCAAGCAGTTCCCCCAGTGCGGGTTCTCGGCCCGGGCGGTGGAGGCGCTCAAGCGCTCGGGGGCCGAGTTCGAGACGGTCAACGTGCTGGCGGACCCGGAGATCCGCGAGGGGATCAAGGAGTTCAGCAACTGGCCGACGATCCCCCAGGTGTACATCGACGGCCAGTTCGTCGGCGGCAGCGACATCGTGCTGGAGCTGTTCCAGAGTGGCGAGCTGGCGAAGATGGTCAAGCCCCAGGGTTAGAACGCCACCCGGAGCGTTGCCAGCACCGTCCGTCCGTTCTGGATCAGGCGCCGCTGGGAGAACTCGCTGCTGAGCGGCAGCCGGTAGCGCCAGTCAAACAGGTTGTAGACCCCGATCGCGTAGCTGGCGCCGTAGCGTGTCTCCTCGCCGGAGAGGATGAGGTCCCAGATGGCCGCAGCGCCGCTCCGCTCCTGGGGGGGGTCGGAAGCCAGCTCGAAGCGATCGTGGCGAGGCCCCTCGATGGAGAGGCGGCTGGCCAGCGTCAGCGCCCGGTTGAGCAGCGGGATGGCCCCCCGCATCGACCCCAGGTACTGCGGCGAGTCGGGGAC
>CAZSDX010000727.1:0-3076 GCA_964605685.1 uncultured Polyangiaceae bacterium | reverse complement strand
CCCCAGAGCCGGCGGCACCTCCGCCACCGTTGCCCGCCTCGGCTCCGCCTCCGTCGCCGCCGTCGCCCCCGCTGTCGCCGGCTTCTCCTCCGCCACCACCATCCCCCGCGCCACCCACCGGACCTCCCCCGACGCCCGCGCTGGCGGAGCTACCGCCGGGACCTGCGCCTGCCTGGGGCGCCCCCGCGGCTCCCTGCACCTGGACCTCGAAGCGTCCCCCCGGGTCGCGCTCGCCGGAGCAGGCCAGCAAGAGGAGCAAGGACACCAAGGGGAAGGGGCGCATCGCCGGAGAGTGTACGGCGGGAGCGAGCCTCTGCGAACCTTGGCCGTGCAGGCCGCAGTGGATGACGTAGACTGGGCGGAGAGGTGTGCCATGCGCAACCCGGGTTTCGCGGTGATGATCCTGGCGGGGATATTTCTGGTTGGTGCGTGTTGCAGGCAGGAAGAACCTGTTGATCCTGCGTGGCGAGGCTGGAGAGGATCGGGCCCAGGAGGGATGGGAGGGACGGGAGGAACAGGAGGGACGGGAGGGACGGGAGGGACGGGAGGGACGGGAGGGACGGGAATCTCCAAGGCGGGCACGGGGGGAGCCTCCACGAGCGAATTTCCCTCCTTCTGCGCGCCTCTTGTCGGCAGCCTCCCTCCTTCTTTTCCGAACTACGGACCGCTCCCCTCTGCTGAGGAGCTCACGGAACGGACAATTCGTACCCCTGGACCGAAAGTTTCCCGGGCGGATCTTCACCCGCGGAAGGGGAATCAATTCTTCTCCATCACCTCCGGGGGCACGCTGGTAGCCCAGGAGGTATCCCCCTCCGGGGAGCTGTCCGAGATCGGTCACATTTCCCTCCCAGAAGGCTACAAATTCGAGAAAAAACTGTACCTCAAGGGAGACAAGATCATCGCCCTTGCATCGGTGACCCAGGGGAAGCAAATCCACGCCATCGACGTGAGCGATCCGAAAAAGATGGTCCTCCAGAAATCGGTCGATGTCTCATGGAAAATCCTGGACGCTGCTCTTGTCTCGGATCACCTGCGCGTTGTGTCCATGGGCTGGACCCCGGATGATTTGCTGAAGTACATCACGATCTACTCTTTTCGTCTCGGAGACGATGGTCTAGAGCTGGCGGATCAGCTCGAGCTCCCGCCCAGGGAGGGTTTCCACTGGGAGGATGGTGCGCACGTCGGAGAAGAGCGCATCTACCTGGTCTCGGGCTCCGATGCGCCAGGAGCCTCCGAGATCCAGGTCATCTCGGCGGAAGAGGGCACGGGAAAGCTGGCCATCGGTGACACAATCCCGCTGGGGCATGAGTTCACCAACGGCTCCTTCCTGGAAGAATACAAGGATACGCTCCGCGTCTACACATGGGGCTGGAAGCAGACGATCTCGGTGTTCTCGCTGGCCCCTCCGGAGCTTCTCACCGAGATGCAGGTGACTCCCGCCTCTTCCTTGGACCGCCTCATCATGGACGGAGATCGCCTCTTCTTCGTGCGGTACAGCAGCGCGAAATCGGGCGAACTTCTCCCCGTTCGGCTCGAAAATTCATCCCCGCCAATTATCCTCCAGCCGTTGCAATTCCCCGGAAGAATTCTCCTCGTCCATCGCTGGATGGATCGATGGATTGTCCTTAGCCACAACCCGGAGAGCAAGCCCGAAGCGTTCGTGCTCTCCTTGGTTCACGACACCGATCCACCGAAGGTCCTCTCGCAGATCAGCGTATCGCAGCCCGGTAGTCACCTGGATCACAAGGGGTTTTTCCACGCGCTCCAGCAGATTCCACCCAAGGGAGGTCTCCTTCCACTCGCCTCCGTGGAGCAACGAACCCCCCTGGAGGTCAGCAAGGAAGGGCCCGACGCGAGCCTGGTGACCGCGAAGCTCACCCTGATCCGCATCGAGCCCGACAAGCTGACCGAGGCGGGCTCCTTCTCCTTCGAGGACATCCCCCGGCGCTTCCACGCGGATCCAGGCCGACTGGTTATCCTCGGCAGCGAGCGGGTACGAAGCCTGGATGTGGTGGATCCAGACAAGCCGACGCTACGCTCGGAGAAGGCCATCGAGCGGAGGGTATTCCGCGTCCTGCCCGTGGGGGACGAGCTGGTGAGGCTGAAGGCAGGACCGTGGAGCCGCCGGTTCTGGATGGAGAAGACCTTGCTCGCGGACGGCGAGCGAGGAGAGCCGATCCTGGCAGGGAAATTCCCCGACGAGGCGACCCCGTCCTTCTCGGATAGTATGGAGATGTTCCACATCAAGGGGCATGCCGTGGCCCTCTCGCAAGGCTCCTTCAACCGCAGCCTGGCATCCCTGGATCTCTCGGCCTCTCCGGAGGATTTTCTCCCGGGGATTACCATGAACATCCCGGGGATAAGCTGCTGCTCGCACATCGCCTTCTCGAATCCAGAACGCCCGATACAGATCGGAAACGACCTCCTCCTCCTCGGCGCCCAGGGGTGGGCGAGCTTGAATCTTGTTCGGCTGGAGGATCCCAAGAATCCGATCCTCGAGCAGATCCCGTTCGAGGGATACACCGCCAACCACCCCTCCACGCTGCTCCAGGCAGAATCCACCGCGTACTTCTCCCACCACATGGCGCCCGGCTGCCAGTTCGTCCTGCAGAGGGTTGACCTTTCCGCGACGAATTCCCCCCAGAAACTTCCCACGATAAACCTTCCTGGATCCTTGTTTCACGTGGAAGAGGCGAGCAAAATTTTGCTGACGATCTCCTACGAGAACGCCCACTACAAGGTGAATTCGTTCGAGGATTGTCCCCGGGATCTCGAGGGGCAAGGCACGTGGCCAGCGGACAGCAAGGTGTGCCTTCATTTCAACAAGACCCTCCATGCCAGCACGCTGGACGGAGACAGCATCTTCACGACCGATTCGCTGAAGACGGACACCCAGGAGCGCTGGATCTCGGACATGCGCGTCGCCGGAGGGAACCTCTTCGGTATCCTCTCCGAGCGGCAAGGGGAAGGAGGAGGGATGAACCAGAGCCTGGTGACGCTGGGGGATCTGAAGGCAGGAAAATTCAACGTGGATTTCGGGTGACGGGTTCTTTTGTACCCTTTTCGTAGGGATCTT
>CAZSDX010000726.1:0-3084 GCA_964605685.1 uncultured Polyangiaceae bacterium | reverse complement strand
CCCGCTCCCGCCTCCCCCCCTGCCCCGGCGGCGCCCGCCGCGTCCCCCTTGTCGTATTCTGGCTGCGGAGGCCCCTCCGTGGTGGACCCGCCGCCGCACCCCTCGTCCCCGGGGAAGTCGATCTTCCCGTCCCCGTCGTTGTCCAGGAAATCCATACAATCGGTGTTCTTTCCACCGAACTGAGGCTGGGCGCCGATCACCTTCTTGAGGAACCCAAGAACCGGCTTGGGGTGGAAGCCGCCCGGCGCGCTGTCGTCGTGGAGCCCCAGGCCCCAGGTGAGCTCCGGGGTGGAGGGCTCGTCGAAGGCCTCGTAGAAGATGGTCCCCTGCCACCAGGGGCGGCGGAGCATCGCCTCCAGGACCCGCTGGTAGTGGCGGCGCTGCGTCTCCTCCTTGGCGGCGTCGCCCAGCGGCGCCTGGCGCCCGGTCTCCGTGAGCCAGAAGGGTTTCTGGACCTTGTGCTTGTCCATGACCTCCCGGAACGACAGCGGGCTCTCGTGGAGCACCGCGCCGTTGACCGTGACCACCCGGTGGTGCTCCAGGCGGTTGAAGAAGCTGTCGGAGGTCTTCCCCGCGTTGGGGTCGTCCGCGGGGAACCCCGCGTAGATGTGGCCGGAGACGATGTCGATGTCATCCTTGGCGGCGGCGAGCACCGCGTCCATCCAGGCGTCGTACTCCTTGCCGATGGAGGCGATCCCGGGGGCCAGCACCTTGCAGGACGGACACCCCCCGTGGACCGCAGCGGCCCCGGGCTTGAGCACTCGGTCGAGGTAGTCCACCGGGGTTCCTTCGAAGAATTCTTCGAGGTTGGGCTCGTTCCACAGCTCGTAGTGGGTGATCTTCCCCTGGTAGCGCTGGACGACTCGGGCCACGAAGTCCGCGTAGGTGCCTGGCTTGGGCACGTCGTTGATGGAGCCGTCCCCCTGCTTGTCCCCCGCCGACGCCCAGGACGGGCCGTAGCCGATGACCCCGAGCACCTGCAGATCCCGGGAGCGCGCCGCGTCCACCACCGCGTCGATCACCGACCAGTCCTCCTTGCCCTGCGCGCCCTCCACGTTGAACCAGTTCAGGTCGATTCGTACCCACCCGAGCCGCGCCTCCCGAGCGATCTCCACGCCCACGGTGGGCGACTGGTGGATGTTCGTCCCGAGGGCCTTCTGGGCGAGCGCCGGCGCGGACGTCGAGAGGGCGGCGGTGAGGGCGAGGAGGGGCAAGGCGCGGCGGGGCATCTTCTCCGGGAGCGTATCCTGCGGTCAGGGCCGCGCGCCACGATGCGTCTCCTGACCGAGCATGAACGCTACCTCTCCTCGTCTCCTCGCCTCCCCGTCCAGCTGGATCGAGGGCGAGGCGGTACGGCAGCTCGAGCGCACCGCGGCGCTGCGTGGGATGCGCCTGGCGGTGGGGCTCCCGGATCTTCACGCCGGCAAGGGCCACCCGGTCGGGGCGGTCTTCGGCGCCGAGGGGCTGGTGTACCCTTTCCTGGTGGGGAGCGACATCGGCTGCGGCATGGCGCTCTGGTCCACCGATCTTCCGGCGCGCAAGCCCAGGCGGGACCGCTGGACCTCCCGACTCCGGGGCCTCGACGGCCCCTGGTCCGGCGACACCGCCGCCTTTCTCGCCCAGCACGGGCTCGAACCGGGCGATTTGGATGGATCCCTCGGGACCCTCGGCGGAGGCAACCACTTCGCCGAATTGCAGAGCATCGAGGAGGTGTTCGACGAGGAGGCGACGGCGGCGCTGGGGCTCGACCCGTCGAGGCTGGTGCTGCTGGTGCACAGCGGCTCCCGGGGGCTAGGGGAGGCGATCCTGCGGGCACACACCGAGCGCTTCCGCGACGCCCCGCTGGAGCTGGGCACCGCCGAGGCCGACGCCTACCTGACCCGCCACGACCATGCGATGCGCTGGGCCCGGGCCAACCGCGCGCTGATCGGGGAGCGCTTCGCCGGATGCCTGGGCGCGGAACTGACGCCGGTGCTGGACATCTTCCACAACAGCGTGACGCCCCACGACGGGCTCTGGCTGCATCGCAAAGGAGCGGCACCTTCGGACCGAGGACCGGTGGTGATCCCGGGGTCGCGAGGGCACCACAGCTACCTGGTGCAACCCCAGGGGGACGGCGCCGCCAGCGGCTTCTCCCTGGCCCACGGCGCCGGTCGCAAATGGACCCGCTCCGACGCCCGGGCCCGCCTCAAGCCCCGCTACCGCCCCGACGATCTGGTGCGCACCGAGCTGGGCAGCGACGTGATCTGCGAGGACAAGGAGCTGCTCTACGAGGAGGCTCCGGAGGCCTACAAGCCCATCGACCGGGTGCTCGCCGATCTGGTCGAGGCCGGCGTGGCCCGGCCCCTCGCCCGGCTCCGGCCGCTGATCACCTACAAGACCCGGGCGCGCGGGGAGTGACGCAAGGCCAGCACGGCCAGCAACCCCAGCGCCCCCAGCTCCAGGAGCACGGAGGCTCCGAAGGCCTTCCCGGTGCCCCCGTGGTCGAAGCGCCACCCGGCGAGCTGGTTCCCCAGCGCGCCCCCCAGCCCGAACGCCACCGCCCCGAACAACGCGCGCCCGGTCGAGCGTAGCGACGCCGGGATCTCCCGCTCCAGGTGGGCGACGGATGCGACAAAAAACACCCCGAAGCCCAGCCCGTGGAGCGCCTGGAGCGCCACCAGCGCCCCCCCGCCCTCCAGCCACGTCATCGCCCACCACCGCGCCGCGTTCACGGCGAAGCAGAGGGCGAGCATCCCCAGCGGCGAGGTCCGGCGCTGGAGCTGGGCGAAGTAGCGCATCCCCAGCACCTCCGCCCCCACCGCCACCGCCAGGCTCGGCCCCACGTAGCCCTTCGATCCGGTGGCCCGCTCCAGGTGCGGCGCCAGGAACATCGTGTACGGCGCGAACGACGCCCAGTGGAGCGCCGCCGCCCCCAGGAAAAGTACCAGACTGCCCCGCCGGAGCAGCGCCGCCGCGTCTCGCGGGGAAGGTGGTCGTGCTCCGACCGTCCCCGCCGCCCCCCGCGCCAGCGCCGCCGCCATCGCCGCCGCCCCCAGCGCCACCGCCAACCCTGCCGGGATCACCCACGACGGCGCCACCCCC
>CAZSDX010000725.1:0-3084 GCA_964605685.1 uncultured Polyangiaceae bacterium | reverse complement strand
CCGCGGCTCGCCGCCGGCGGAGGCGTGGGCGACAGGGAAAGATGCGCCACCGGCGGCGTCTCCGGGGGGGCGTCGGCCCCGGTGTCCGAGGGGGTGTCGTGCACCAGGCGCCGCAGCACCCCCAGCGCCTCCGCGTCGAGGCGCCCCGAGGCCAGCGCCTGCTCCAGCGGGCAGGGGTTGAGGGGCCTCCGTAGCAGCAGCGACGCCTCCAGCGCCCGCTCCAGGCCCGCCTCCGCGCACAGGAACAGCTCCGTCAGCCCCCGGGTGTGCCCGGCGCGGTAGCCCACGGCGGTCCTCCGGTCGAGCTGCGCCGGCCCCGCGGGGACGTCCAGGTGGACGTGGTACCCCACCTGGGGGAGCTGGAGCCTCGCCGTCGCGCCGTCCGTCACCAGCGCGACGATGGCCTCGCCGCTCCCCGCGAAGCGCCGCTCCAGCAGGCGCCTGCGGGCCTCCTCCTGGGGTCTATCGAGAACCAGTGCGTTGACACCCATGCGCTGGAGCCGCGCGGCGGCCCTGCGGAGCGGCTCGGTGTGCTCGCAGAAGACCAGGATCCGGTGGGGGCCCTGGCGGGCGATCTCCTCGATGAGCTGCTCGAGTTCGTCGAGCTTGGGGGAGGCGAGGGTTTCGTCGTCCGGGGTCAGGACAGAGGGGTCCGCACAGACCCCCCTCGCCTCGGAGACGAGGCGCAGGAGGTGGGGAGCGTCGGGGGAGGGGCGGGCGAGGGAAGCGGCGAGCTCCCCGAGGAGGCGCCGGGAGTGGGCCTGCTGCTCGGGGAGGAGGGGGAGGAAGCGGCTCTGGCGGGTGAGGGGGAGGAGCTGGGCGAGGGCCTCTTCCTTGCGGCGGCGGACGAGGAGGGGGGCGAGGAGGAGGCGGAGCTTGCTGAGGTTCTTGTAGCCGGTGATGGTGCCGCGGGCGTCCTGCTCGTAGAAGGCGAGGTTGAAGCGCCAGAGGGGGGCGAGCACCTGGTCGTCGACGAGCTGGACGAGGGCGTAGAGGTCGTCGAGGTGGCGGTCGAGGGGGAGGGAGGTGAGGGCGTAGACGAAGCGAGCCTGGATGCTGCGGAGGGCGACGGCGGTGCGGGCGCGGAAGTTCTTGGCGCGCTGGGCCTCGTCGAGGACGAGGATGTCGGGCTGGAGCGCGGCGAAGGCGTCGGCGTGGTGGACGACGGTCTCGTGGCTGGTGAGCTTGTAGCGCGCGCCGGAGGCCATGGCGGTCCGCAGCGCGAGGCCGTCGCCGGAGAGCAGGGCGGGGGCGGCGCCGGCGAAGCGCTCCAGCTCCCGGGCCCAGAAGTCGAGGGTGGAGGCCGGGGCGACGATCAGTACCCGGTCCGCCTCGCCGTGGGCGCAGAGGGTCTCGCAGGCGGCGATCACCTGGACGGTCTTCCCGAGGCCCACGTCGTCCGCGAGCATGGCGCGCCCCTGGGCGATCAGGTACGCCGCGCCGTCCCGCTGGAAGGGGAGCAGCGGGGCTGCGAGCCGGTCGAGGTGGAGCCTCCCCTCGTCGATGGCCGCCTTCATCCGCTCGCGCCGGGTGTCGAGCTGCTCGCGGGCGGCGATCCTGGCGTGGGCGGGCCCCGCGGCGTGGACCACCCGCACCTCGCCGGGGGGCGTGGTCAGCGCGCCCGGCACCAGCGGGAGCAGGCGTCCGTCGGTTTCCTGGCGCCACCCGGCCTTGCGTAGCAGCGCCTTGCCCCAGGAGCCTCGCCGGATCAGCCTCAGCCCTCCTCGCGCCTGCACCGTGACCGTGGGGCGCGCGGGGCGCGGGCCCAGCGCCTCGTAGGCCGAGCGCAGGGCGCGGCTCCCCTGGATCGCGCGGCGAAGCGCCTCCAGGTGCTTGCAGGTGCCCAGGTCGTTGGTGAGGAAATCCACGCAGGTGCAGGTGTCCGCCTCGCCGGTTCCGTCCACCAGGTCGACCAGGTAGGCGCCGCCTCCACCCTGCACCCGGTAGGCGCCGTCCACCCGGTCATCGAGCGGGGTGATCTCGTAGGCTTCTGCCCGGGCCCGGTGGACCCGCATGGCGCGCTCGTAGCGGCGCACCGCCTCCTCGTCGGAGAACGAGGCGCAGCGCGGCGGAACCCCGGGCTGCGCCCCCAACCGCATGGCCTTCAACCCAATCCTCCTGCCAGCTTCATCGAGGGGCATCGTAGCCGATCCCGCAGGTCGGATTCGTCGTTCTGACGGCTGACTGCGGAGGCGAAGCTTGCTGTCGCAGGCCGCGGGACGTTCCAACCAGTTCCCTTCGGGTTCCTACACTCGCCTGGCCCCAGCCCCGGACGCTGGCCCCTGTCCCTGCGAGAACGAGTCCGACCTGGGTGGGCGGGTGGGGAGGTTGCTTCCTTCCCGGAGTCCTTGTAGTCTCGGATTCTAGCGGTAAAGGAGCACCCCATGCGTAGCGCTCGCCTCGCCTCGCCTCGCCTCGCCTCGCCTCGCTGATGGCTGCCTTTGGGTTGGGGAGCTTGCCCACCCTCGCTGCGGCAGCACCTCCCTCCGACGCTTGGTGTCCTCTTTCCCGTTCTCCTTTTGTCGCCTACCACGGTCTCCCCACGGCGCTTCAGTGTGCTTTTGATCAGGATGGCAACGGGCTGGATGATGCCATCGAAAAAGAGCTCGCCCGGTGCGTAGCTCCGCAGATTCGCTTTGATCCGGAAGAGCGATGGCACCGCCGAGGAGGTTCTGCCTACTTCGAGCCTTGCCCGGAGAACAACAGCTCTTTTTCCGGTGACCCCTCCTGCCCTGCGCAGACACCTTTCGATCCGTCGTGTTGCGGTTCCACGGGATGGTGGGCGCAGCATGGAGGTATTTTCATTGGGCCCAACGATGTTGCAGAGCCCAACGCTACGTTTACCGTCACACGCCTCACGAGCGACATCGTGCAGGTCAGCTACAAGGTACTCTGGCGCTGGGATGGGGGATTTTTGCTCGATAGCGACACGGGCTGCGACGATCACCATCTGGGTGATACGCAACCGCTCGAAGTTCTCGTCCGGGTGCTCTCTTCTCCTTACGGATGGCGTGCCACTCCCATCCAGATGAGAGGGTGTCTGGCAGCGTTTCCCGGCATTTATGCAGCTATCTGGGTTGTGGT
>CAZSDX010000724.1:0-3089 GCA_964605685.1 uncultured Polyangiaceae bacterium | reverse complement strand
CAGGGCGGCGACGCGGGGGCCGGCGGCGACGCAGGCGCAGGGGGCGGTCCGGTCTGCAACGGACCGCTGGACTGCAACGACAACAACCCCTGCACCAAGGACGACTGCGAGGGCGGGGCCTGCAAGAACACGGCGGACGACGCGCTGCTGCCCACCCAGATCAAGGGCAACTGCAAGGCGGAGGTCTGCTCGGGAGGGAAGCCCACCGAGCAGAACGACGACAAAGATCTCCCCGGCGACGACGGCGAACCTTGCACGGTGGAAGCCTGCACGAACGGGGTTCCCGGCAAGACCTTGCTCAACGACGGTCCGTGCGAGCTGGGGGGCAAGACGGGGTACTGCAAGGCGGGGGCCTGCCAGGTGGATTGCGCCGTGGCGAGCGAGTGCGAGGACAACAATCCTTGCACCACCAACGAATGCGCCAACGGCAAGTGCTTGTTCACGCCGCTGGCCAACGGGGTGGCCACCCCCGGCGTCAACGATCCTGAAGGCGACTGCAAGAAGCAGGTGTGCCAGGACGGCAAGCCGGCGCAGGTGTCTGACGTGGGAGATCTGCCCCCCATCGAGTCGGAGTGCAAGACGCCCCAGTGCGGCGCTGACGGACCTTCCCAGCAGAACAAGGCCAACGGAACGGCCTGCTCCAGCAACGGCGGTCAGCTCTGCATCGGCGGCGCCTGCGTGGCCAACACCTGCGGCGACGGCTATCGCCTGGGCAACGAGGAGTGCGACAAGTCCGACCTGGGCGGGATGTCCTGCGCCGACTTCGGCTTTGGCGCCGGGGCCACCGGGCTCACCTGCGGGGCCGACTGCAAGCTGATTGCTTCCGGCTGCAAGGGGGTCTGCGGCAACGGAGTCAAGGAGCCGGACGAGGAGTGCGACGATCCGACGAGCCCGAAGGCTCCCGGCCATGGGTGCTCCGCGTTGTGCACGATCGAGCCTGCAGAAGGGGATCTTGTGATCACCGAGATCCTGTTCAACCCGGACAACAACCAGACCTCCTCCGAGGATGGAGAGTGGTTCGAGGTGCTTAACAAGAGTTCCAAAGCTATCGATGTCCGCGGGCTGGTGCTGAATTCGATCACGGGAGCGGGCAACATCGAGACTCACACCATCGCCAGCGCCCAACCTCTCGTCATCGCTCCGGGAGCCCGCGCGGTCTTCGTCAAGAGCTCCGACCCCGCCAAGAACAACGGCGTCCCCGTATTTTATGCCTACGGCAGCAGCATTACCTTCCGCAATTCGGACGAGGATTACATCGAGATCCGGGTGGCCTCCACGCCCCCCCTCGTCATCGACAAGGCGGGATACACCAAGACGATCTCGGGCAGCGCACTGTACAAGGGGGCGTCTTTTTCTCTGGGGCCAGGCAAGGAGGATCACATCTCAAACGATGATCCATCGAACTTCTGTCCGGGAAAGACCGGCTTTGGCCCCGGCTCGACCCCTGACAAGGGCACCCCCGGCGCGCCCAACGACTCCTGTCCCTGAGCGGCGGCGGCGTGTACGATGGCAGGGAAGGCGCACCATGTACGATCCCAGCAAGATCGAGCAGCTCCGTGAGCTGATGGACAACGACCGGGCGGAGATGCTCTCCCTGGCGGAGGAGTACGGGAGCAATTCGATTGCCCTGATCGGGCAGCTCCGCGAGGCGGTGGCGGACCAGTCGCCCACCGCGCTGACCCGGGCGGCGCACACGCTGAAGTCGTCCAGCGCGCTCATGGGGGCGAGCGGCTTGGCCCGGCTGTGCGAGGAGCTGGAAGCCCTTGGCCGCCAGGGGCAGGTGCCCCCGGACGCCGGGCAGCGCGTGGGGCAGATCGAGGCGAGCTTTGCCGAGGCGATCTCGTGGATCCGGCACCAGATCGAGGGCTGATCAGCCGGGGGCGAGCTGGGCCACGATGCTCTCGATCAGCGCCAGTCCGAAGGTGATCTTCTTGAAGAACGACGCGTTGTGGGGCACCAGCGAGAACCTCGGGTGCTTGCCCCAGAGGGCCCGCAGCCTGTGGTCCAGGGCGACCGCCTCCTCCAGGCTCTCGTTGCGCACCGGGTTCCCCCCCTCGATGCTGATCTTCCCCACCGCCGCGGTCTCGAAGAAGATCACCGCGTCGTAGCGCGCCAGCTCTCCCTCCAGCGTCGTGCCCAGCGACGAGAAGAACGCCTCCTGCGACTCGCTCCAGTAGGCTGCGCCGTCCACCGTGCCCCGGTCGCACAGCAGGATACGCCCCGGGTACTGGGCCGCCTGCGCCTCCTCCAGGTTCCGCTGCACATGGAAGATCGCCCGCTGCGCCGCCTTCCTGGCTGCCTCCCCGGGCGCCCGGGGGAAGCCTCCGGAGAACAGCAGCGTCGCCGCCTCGGGGACGACCACGACACGCTCGCCGATCTCCCGGCGGAAGAGATCCGCCGCGGTGGTCTTGCCTCCCCCGGGCCCTCCGGTCAGCACGATCCGACAGTTTCGTTGGCTCTCCATGGACCCACGGAACCGCTGCCCCCGCCCCGCTGCAAGGGCGTACCCCGGCGAAGGTTTTGCGCGAGGCGGTTCCTCCGGGGAGAAGAGGTACAACATGCGCGACTTCCTGGTGCGGTGGTTGACCCTGGCGGCGCTGGCGGCAGGCTGCGGCGGAGAGAGCGGAGGCGCCCAGACCGACGCGACAACCCCCCAGCCCTACAACCCCGGCGAGACCACGGTGATCGGCTCCGACGGCAAGCCGAAGGAGTACACGGATCCGGCGGGCGCTGGCTGCTTGAAGGACGCCGACGGGAAATGCGTCGGCCTGACGAAGCGGTGTGACCCCACGGACAAGGTCGACGTCATCCTGGACAAGCAGGGGACGGTAGTCGGCGTGGTCTGCTACCCGACGGGGAAGACTCCGGTCAGCTCCGCCGAGTCCAGGCCGCCGGAGGGGCCACGGCCCTGATGTCTCGGTGATCAACGGCAACGTCGTCATCAGCAAGAACAACGGGGTGATCCGCGGGGTCCGGATCAAGGGCAACGTCACCCTGGCGGGGAACAACGCGGCCCTGCTCCTGAGCGTCGTCGAGGGGAACGTGATCGTCCCAGGGAACAACAACGTGGTCGCCTCCTGCGATGTCCT
>CAZSDX010000723.1:0-3109 GCA_964605685.1 uncultured Polyangiaceae bacterium | reverse complement strand
GCAGCGGCGGGCGCCGCCGGAGGCGACGCTGGTGGTATTGGCCAGCTCGTCGGCGGGGCAGCCGTTCGCGGGGGTCTACACGCAGGCGGCCGGGTGGAAGGGGCAGCTCCTCACGGAGCCCGACATCCTGGGGAGACCGGTGGTGGTGGCCACCGGGGGCGGCAAGGCGCAGGCGCTGGTGCGGGTTTTTGCCGAGAACAAGGAGCTCCTCTGGAGCGCGTCCTGGTCGGGAGGGAGCTGGGGGGCGTTCGGCAAGGTGGGGCCCGGTTACGAGGCCCAGGACGGCCCCTCGTACTCGGTGAGCAGCCAGACGAGCTGGGCGACCTACCGGCGCGGAGGGAAGCACTTTGCGCTGACGTTCAAGGGCGGGAGCTTCGGGGCCGAGGGGCCTCTCGGCGCGGACAACCCCCAGGCCTTCGGCAACAGCCACGCGGCGGTATCGGTGAGCGGCGCGACCGCCTGGGGGGCCTACGCAGGGGGCGATCAGGGGCTCTACGTGGTGCTCCATGGCGGTAGCTCGTGGACCGAGTCGGCGCCGATCTTCGGGGCCGGGACGAAGAACTACATCACCCCGGCGCTGATCCACGACGACAAGGCGCAACCCACGGTTTTCTTCGTGAGGAACTCCGACAGCAAGATCTGCCTCGTGGTCCGCGACGGCAACGGCTGGTCGCAGCCCTCGGTGGTGGCGAACGACGCCATCACCGACAGCTCTCCGGTGGCGGTCCAGACGACGAGCGGGATGTACCTGGTGTGGCGCGGCTTCATCGGAGACGACGGGATCTACTTCTCCTTCCGGCCCAGCGGCGGCGCGTGGCAGGCGCCCAAGGCGGTCGACTCCGACAACGGAGCCACCACCTTGCCCGCGCTGACCCCGGGGACCAAGGGGGCCGACGCGGAGCTGGTCTACGTGAAGAATGGTCAGCTCCGCCACGCGCGCTTCACCGGAGGAACCTCGACCTCACCCTCGGTGATCCCGGGGACGTTCAACATGCAGGAAGCCAGCGCCGCCCGCGTCGAGTGATCCTGGCGACACCCCCACGACGCCGGGGCTCCGGTGGCATACTGGCGCCGTGGACTACCGCATCGACGATCTGGCCCAGGCCGCAGGGACCACCGTGCGCAACATCCGGGCCTACCAGGATCGGGGGCTCCTGCCACCGCCTCGTCGCGAGGGCCGTGTGGGCTGGTACTCCGACGACCACCTGGCCCGGCTTCGCATCATCGGCGCCCTGCTGGAGCGCGGGTACTCCCTCGGCAACATCGCCGAGCTGCTCGCCACCTGGGAAGGCGGAGGGGATCTCCGCGAGCTGCTCGGCCTCGAAGTCGCCCTCACCAACCCCTTCTCCGACGAGACCCCGTCCTTCCTCGAACCCGGCGAGCTGGCCGACCTCTTCGGTACCATCGACCCCGCCGCCATCGCCAGGGCCATCCAGCTCGGGATCCTGATCCCCGACGGCCCTCGCTTCCGTGTCCCCAGTATGCGCCTGCTCCGCGCCGGAGCCGAGCTGTTCCACGCCGGCATCCCCCTGCTCGCCCTCCTCGACGAGATCGCCGCCCTCCGCTCCCTCGTCGACCAGGTCGCCTCCCGCTTCGTCGCCCTCGCCCAGCTCCACATCTTCGACCGCTACGGCGACGCCGTGCCTCCCCCTGGCGAGGCCGCACGCCTCGCCCAGCTCGTCCTCCGCGTCCGCCCCCTCGCCAAGCAAGTCGTCGACACCGAGCTGTCCCGCGCCCTCGAGATCCACATCCGTGCCGGCATGGGGGATCGCCTCGGTCGCCTCCTCGAAAGGAAAAAGAAGCGCACTTCGGCCAAATAATTGATGCCATCCTTGACGGTGACATTGATGGATGGAAACGTTCCATCATGGCGCAAGGGCAAGTGAATGCTGGTCGAACGTTCCAGCCGCGGCCGTTCCTGCGCGGGTTTGGCGGGCTATCGCGGCACTGGTTCGGGGGCAGCGCGGTGGCGACGCACCTGGTCAACGGGTTGAACCTGCTGTTCCCCGCGGGGGAGCGGTTCTTCGTGAAGTCGGTGCGGCGCTACGAGGCGACCCTGGACGATCCGGAGCTGCGGCGGCAGATCCGCGGGTTCTATGCCCAGGAGGGGCGCCACGCCCACGCCCACGAGCGGTACTTCGAGGAGATGAAGGCGCAGGGGTACGAGTTCCGGTGGGTGATCGATTTCGTCGAGTGGCTGCTCCACCGGGCGGCGCCGCGGCTGCTGACGCCGGAGCTACGGCTGTCGGTGACCGTCGCGCTGGAGCACTACACGGCCATCATGGCGGAGCTCCCCTTCGATCACCCCCACTTCCAGCAGATCGAGCCGGAGATGCTGGAGCTGCTGCGGTGGCATGCGGCGGAGGAGATCGAGCACAAGGCGGTGGCCTTCGACGTGCTTCGGCGGGTCGACCCTAGCTACCGGCTCCGCCTGCTGGGCTTCCTGGTGGCGACGGCGGGGCTGGTGCCGATCTGGGCGGCGGTGACCGCCTCGCTGCTGGCCCAGGACGGGCTCCCGGCGGGGCGGATCCTGGCGGAGCTGCGGGAGCTGCGGCGCGAGCGTCTCCTGCCGCAGGTCTTTGCCCGGGCGCTGCGCGAGTACATCGACCACGACTTTCATCCGCTCGTGAACGACAATTACGCCAGGATTGCGCCGTTCCTGGAGGGCTTCGAGGCGTCGCTGACCCCGCGGGCCTCCTGAATTTTCGTCTGCGCTTCGTCGGTGGCGTTGCCGCGGGGGGTAGGCTGGCTTACCAAATTCTCACTCTCTTTCGCCCCAGGAGCCCCGATGTCGCTGCGAACCTCTGCCCTGCTTGTTCCTTTCCTCCTCGCGGTCGCCTGCGCCTCCGAGAACGCCAACGATCTGACCGCCGCGCCGAGCGGCAACGCCGGCGGGAGCAATGCCGGCGGGAGCAGCGCCGGCGGGAGCAGCGCCGGCGGCAGCGGGACGACGGGCGGGGGGATGCCGTGCGCGGTGCAGGAGCTGCTGGTGAGCCGCTGCCAGCAGTGCCACTCGGATCCGCCGCAGTTCGGGGCGCCGATGCCCCTGATCACCCCGGATCACCTGCTGGCTGCGGTGCCATCCGACGGGAGCACCAGCGCGGGCGCG
>CAZSDX010000722.1:0-3114 GCA_964605685.1 uncultured Polyangiaceae bacterium | reverse complement strand
CCCCCGCGCCCCCGCCCTGGCCCGCGCCGCCCTGGGCGGGGGGGTCAACCAGCCGCCGATCGTCGAAACCGGCTACCCACTGGCACCCGGTCAGGGAGGCAAGGAGCAAGAGCAGCGACCGGCGAGGAGGAGCGAGGAGCTGGGACATGCAAGGGGCAAGGCCGCGCCAGGGAGAGGGCTCGCGCCTCGCGGCCTAGCGTACACCGAACGGCTCGCCGCAGGGGCCTCTGTCCTGCTCGTTGTCCGTGCGGCCCGGGTGAGCTACGGGAGGCGCACGATGAGCGAGGAGCTGTTGCTGGGTCTGGTGTCCATCTCGGATCGCGCGTCCAGCGGGGTCTACGAGGATCAGGGGTTGCCCGCGCTGGAGGCGTGGTTCGCCTCGGCGCTCGCCTCGCCCTGGCGCGCGGAGAAGCGGCTGATCCCGGACGAGCAGCCGCAGATCGAACGTACGCTGATCGAGCTGGTGGATGTCGTCGGCTGCTCCCTGGTGCTGACCACCGGGGGCACCGGGCCGGCCCCGCGGGATGTGACGCCGGAGGCGACCCTGGCGGTGGCCGACCGGGTGCTCCCGGGGTTCGGCGAGCAGATGCGCCAGGTGAGCCTGCGCTACGTGCCCACGGCCATCCTGTCCCGGCAGGTCGGGGCGGTCCGGGGCAAGGCGCTGCTGCTGAACCTCCCCGGGCAGCCCAAGGCCATCCGGGAGACCCTCGACGGGATCTTCGCCGCCGTTCCCTACTGCCTCGACCTCATCGGCGGCCCCTACGTCGAGACCAACGAGGCCGTGATCCAGGCGTTCCGACCGAAGTCCGCCCGACGGCCAGGATGAACGGATTGCGCCTCGCCCGGTGACGCTCCGGTGACGGCGGTTGTGCTTGCCAGCACCGCCTGGATTGGCCACGCTTTCGCCCGTGCTGAAGCGCTCCTCCTTGCTGGTCGTCCCGCTCCTCGTCGCGCTGCTTGCCTGCTCGTCCTCGGACGACGCTCCGGTCCCGATCGCGGCAGTGGGAGGCGCTGGCGGCACCGGAGGCTCAGGTGCCTCCGGGGGGAGCACGGCGCCGCCGGAGTGGGATCGCCCGGTGACGCCGCCCCCGGACGGCGAGGCCGAGAGCAAGCGGGCGTCCTGCGGGTACGCGAAGGGGGCGCTCCCCGCGGAGACCCTCGGCCAGTCGACGCCGACCGGCCAGGAGATCCCCATCGACCACATCCTGGTGGTGATGATGGAGAACCGCTCCTTCGATCACTACTTCCAGAAGGCGCCGGAGAAGGGGATCCCCGTGGACGTCGCCCCGGCGGATTTCTCCAACCCGGACCCGACCGGCAAGCCGATCAAGATCTTCCGCGACAACGTGTACTGCATCGCTGACCCCGCCCACGGATGGACCGCCGTCCACAAGCAGGCGAACGGCGGCAAGATGGACGGCTTTGTCACCACCAACACCGGCGACGGAGAGAAGATGAATTGCGGCCCGCTCACCGGGCTCAAGGGCGACCGGGCGATGTCCTACTACGAGGAGGAAGACATCCCCCTGATCTACTTCCTCGCCCGCAACTTCTCCGTGGCAGACCGCTATTTTTGCAGCGTCCTCGGCCCCACCTGGCCCAACCGCATGTACCTCTATGGCGCCTCCTCCTTCGGCCGCACCGGCAACGATTTCCCGGAGAACGTGGAGGCCACGATCTTCGATCAGCTGGAGGCCCGCGGCGTCTCGTGGAAGGTCTACCGCACCACGACGCCGGGCTTCGCGATCATGCTGGACACCTACCTCAAGTTCAAGGACCGGGTGGTCAGCATCGACGCCTACCACGCGGACGCCGCCGCCGGTACCCTGCCCCAGGTGGCCTTCGTCGACCCGGGGATCGCCCGGGAAGGCTACGATCAATCCGACGAACACCCGCCCGCCATCATGGAGGTCGGGCAGAACTGGATCGGCAAGGTGGTCGACTCCCTCGCCCGGAGCCCCCAGTGGTCCAAATCGGCCATGTTCATCACCTACGACGAGCATGGCGGCTTCTACGACCACGTCGTCCCCCCCAAGGCTTGCCCCCCGGACGACCGCACCAATCCCCAGGCCAACCCCCCGGTCGGCTTCGATCAGCTCGGGATCCGTGTGCCGATGATGGTCGTCTCGCCCTTCGCCAGGAAGGGGTACGTCTCCCATACGGTCTTCGATCACACCTCCATCGTCCGCTTCATCCAGGCGCGCTTCACCCTTCCGGCGATGAGCAACCGCGACGCCAACGCCGCCGCGCCCTTCGACATGTTCGACTTCGCCGCTCCGCCTTCCCTCACCCCCCCGACCATCCCCGTCCCGGCCATCGACCCGGCCAAGCTCGCGGCGTGCAAAGAGCTCTGCAAGTAGCCCTCGCCTCCCTCGCCCTCGCGGCGGGATGCCGGGCCTCCCCCCAGGATCGCTCCGCCCCTGCCGCCACCACCCGCACTCCCCCCGCTGCCTCCGCCCCCGCCCCGGACGGCCTCCCCCTGGCCCGCATCGGCCTTCGCGCCGTCCAGCATGCCAGGGAGGCTTGCGAGCAGCTGGAGCGCGAGCTGACCACCCGCTGTGCCGAGACCCCTGCGTACCTCGAGCTACGCCGCCACGCCGCCCAGGCCGCGCCCTTCCTCCGCCCCTGGGCCGCCGCCAGCGCCGAGGTGCTTGTGGGCCCCGTCCACGCGGTCTCCGAGGGCGCCGGCGCCCTGGCCGACCTCGACGCTGCCCTCTCCGGGAACGACTGCGAGGCGGCCCGCTCCTCCCTCCGGCAGATCCGCCGGTCGCTGATCCTGGCGGAGCAGGAATTCTCTGAGGCCCGCGCCTCCCTCGACCGTGGCGCCTCCCTCGTCCACGCCGCCGCCTACGAGCTGAGCCTCGCCCTCCTCGAAGCCTCCGCGTCCACCCCCGCCTCGGCCCCCGCCTCCCTCGCTCACGCCCGCGGCACCCTCGCCGCGGTCCTCGATGGAGGCGCGGTCCTCGGCGACAGCGCGCCCTTGCTCCGGGTGCTCGCTCCTGTCCGCGAGGCCCTCGACCGCGCCAGCTCCATGGACCAGGTCCGCGACCGTGCCCACCTCGCCCGTGCCGCCGGCGACGCCGCCTCGGAGATCGCCGCCCTGGCCCGCGCCCG
>CAZSDX010000721.1:0-3124 GCA_964605685.1 uncultured Polyangiaceae bacterium | reverse complement strand
ACGGCGCGCTTCTGCTTTTTGGCCCCCTCAAAAAGTGCAAAACTCGAACTCAGCCCCGCAGCACAGCCATCCGGGAGGCGTGATCCAGATCCATCACCTGCCGGTAGAGATCCCGGGCCTTCTCCGAGGTGCGCTGGGCTTCTTGCGCCTCTCCCTGGGCCGCGTCTGCCCGGCGGTTGGCCGCCTGGGCCCGGGCGCTGTGCTCCCTCGCCTTCGCCTCCGACTCTCCGGCCGCGGCGCCGTAGCCGTCCTGGGTCGCCTTGCCGATGCCCGCGAGGCTACCCCCCGCCTGCCCCAGGGCGCTCATCTTCCCGTTGTGCGCCTGGGTCGCCCCGAGCACCTCCGGGGAGGCTTGGGTAGATGGGACGATCATCTGCGACGCCGCGCCGACCTGCGCTGCCCCGCTGAGCCCCGTGAGGATTCCGTTGGTGATGGCTCCGGTGCGCTCGTGGTCCGCCTTCTCCCGGAGCGCGCTGGCCTCTTCCAGTCCGTGGTGGAGCGCCTGGTTGGCCTCGCTCTCGGCCCGGTCTCGGCTCTGGAGACGCTGCTCCCTGGCGAGCTCGTCCATGAGGTGCATCAGCTGGGCGGGGAGACCACTGCCTCCGAAGGTGATGGCGCTCATCCTCGCACCCCCGCGGCCAGCACCAGGTTGGCGGCGGCCTCGCTGTCTCGGGCCGACTGCACGGCGGCGATGGACTTGGTGAACGATTTCTCCACCTCCTGGAGCAGCTCGATGAGCTGCTCCACCTCGCGCAGCATCTGCTTCTGGACCGCCTTGGCCTGCGCCTCGTCGGCCCTGGCCTCCGTGGCCCGGGCGCCGTGCTCCCCCGCCTTGTAGCTGGTGTACCCGGAGGCCGCGGTGGCGGTGCCTCCGGTGGCCTGGGCCCCCGCCGAGACGGCGTGCCCCGCCGTCGCCGCGGTCCCGGTGGCCGCCGCGCCGGAGGAGAACAGCCCCGCCCCGCCGGCGGCCAGCGACATCGCCGCTCCCCCGTAGGTCAGCGCCTTCTCCGTCTTCTCCCCGCCGCCGAGCGCCTGGCTGACCGGCTTCGCCGTGACGGAAAGCACGGTGCCTGCCAGGCCGATGAGTAGCGGTACCGAGGCGCCTCCGGTGAGGGCGATGGAGGCCACCGCGGCGGTCACCGCGGCTATCTTGGCGATGGTGCCCAGCGTCTCAGTGTGCCGACCCCAGGTTGATTTCTCGTTCGCCTCCCGCTGGGCGCGATCCATGGCCTCCTGGACCTGCTTCCGCGCCTCCTCGACGGCCTGCTTCTTCCCCAGGATGGCGCTCTCGCTGCTGTCCCGCTGAAGATCCCGGGCGAAGATCTGGAGCGCCTGGATCATCGTGGTCGGCGACGCCTCGGCGAGGATCTTGGCGGTCGCGTTGTTGATCTGGGCGCCCTCGCGGCGCTCGATCCCCTGGGCCTCTCCGGCCGGCTCGACCGGGGAGGCGCTCATGTATTTCTGGCTCACGGAGCCCGCCTGGTTCACGTTCATGACGGGAGCTCCTCCTGGATCTGGGCGCCGATGCTGCGGAGCAGCGCGGCGGTCTCCTCCTGGCCGAGGTCCTCGTGGCAGCGGGCCATGGCGCTCCAGACCCCGGGGTCGCGGGGGTCGAGGAAGGAGAGGGCGCGGAACATGTCGAGGGCGTCCTCGATCTTGCCTCGCTCGTGGCAGTCGGCGGCGAGGTTGAACATGGCGTCGAAGGCCGCTTGCCGGTCGTTGCTCGTGTTCATCATGGCGCTCACCGAATGTTCCCGATGATGGACTTCATGCCCTCGTTCATCATGTTCAGCGCGTTCGAGCTGAACTGGCTGATCTGGTTGCGCCGCTGCATGAGCTGCTGCAGCGTCATCATCGTCAGCTCGTTGTCCGACTGAAGGCTGGTCTGTGCGTCTTCGATCCGCTTGAGAGCCATGCCCAGCTCCCCCACGCTCATGCACATGTCCTGGTGATCCCCCTGGCCGCTCTTTCCAATCCAGTGTCCGTCTTCGTTGGCCAGGGTGCCAACCTTATTCCCATCCGCATTGATGTAGCCTCCGTAGCTATCCAGGAAGTGCTCGTAGGCTTTTTTTACCTCCGGATCATCCTTGTACTTGGCCATGACCATCATGAACTCGTTGTACTTCTGTGCATCGTAGTGGATCAAATCTCCGCTCCCCTGCATCTCTCGGATTGTTCCAGCTATCGCACGAAGATCCTTCGCCTTCTGCTGGCGATCTTCCACGATCTGCCTGTAGTCGCTGAGCTGCCCGCCGATGTCCTGCAACGCCTTGCCCACGTACGCGAGGATCTCCTCCGGGCTCATCATCGACGTGTGCCCCGGGAAATTCGTGCTCGCCTGGTAGATCGAAGACGTGCTGCCGCTCTTGTTGATCGCTCCTGCTGTCATGGTCGTATCTCCTTGTTCTTCCTTGTTTCGCTTGTCTTCCGTACGTCTTCTCTTCAGGCCCGCAGCGCCCCCCAGAGCGCAGGCCTCGCGGGCCTCAGCCCCCCGCGCCGCGTCGGCAGCGGCTCCAGCAGCTCCTCCGGAGGCCCCGGCAGCAGCATCCCGGGGCCGCACCCCTCCGCCGCCGCCTGCAGCGCCTTCGTCTGCTCCTCGTCCTCCCGCAGCCTCGCCTCCAGCGCCGCCAGCGCGGCGCTCAGCTCTTCCGTCGTCGTCATCGTTGTCCTCGTGCCGCTCCCTTCGACGCCTCTCGCCGCCGGTTGCCTGCGGATAACGATTTTTTTCCGGGAGAGTGAGGTTCCCGACCTGGGCTCGTCATCCCTGCTCCCCCCTCTGCCCTTGAGGGAGAGGGGGGCTGGGGGGTGAGGCCCCCTCAGCTCAGGGCTTGTAGTTCGTCTTGCACCCCGCGACGATGGAGACCGCAGCCTTGGCGGCGTTGGTGACGTCCGCACACGCCTTGCCGATCAGCTCGATCTTCCCCTCCCCGTTGTAGTCCCAGCACAGATCGTCCTCGCAGAGATCCGTCTTGTCCTTCCTCCGCAGGATGTCCGTCGGCCCCGCGCCCACGTTGTACTGCACGTTCACCTGATCTGGGTCGATTTCAACCCCAGTGTCCGACTCCGGCGGCTCGAAGACGCAGCCCAGCGCCTTGCCCCGGACCTGGCTGATCACCTTGGCCAG
>CAZSDX010000720.1:0-3141 GCA_964605685.1 uncultured Polyangiaceae bacterium | reverse complement strand
GGCCAAAAGTCAACGGAGGTCTAAGTTTACCCCGTCACCCGAAATCCACGCTGAAGTGAGCCGTCTCGCCTCGCTCAATGTCCCGCGCCCCACCCGACAAGATCCCCGACAGATCCGGGGGAGAGCCCGGGGTCCGGGCGGGGCATGACACACTTATGACAGCGCCAGGGGGGGGGACTGAGGGATTTCTCCGCGAGAACGGAGCCAATTCGAGATGAGCCAGCGCCGAGCACGTCCTCCCATCGCCGTCGTGGGCGTTAGCGCCCTGTTTCCCGGATCCACCAGCGTGGGGGGGTTCTGGAAAGACATCCTGGAGGGAACCGACCGGATCGGCGATGTCCCGGCGAGCCACTGGCTGATCGAGGACTACTACGACCCGGACCCGACGGCGCAGGACAAGACCTACGCCCGGCGTGGAGCCTTCCTCACCCCGGTCGATTTCGATCCCATGGAGCACGGAGTCCCGCCGGCGGTGCTGCCGTCGACGGACACGTCGCAGCTGCTGGCGCTGATCCTGGCGAAGCAGGTGCTGGAGGACGCGACCCGGGGCCAGTTTGCGAAGATGGACGCGTCGCGTACCAGCATCGTGCTGGGGGTGACGTCAGCGCAGGAGCTGGTGAACCAGATGGCCTGCCGGCTCCAGAAGCCGGTGTGGCAGAAGGCGCTGCGGGAGCAGGGGCTCCCGGAGGCGGAGGTGCAACAGATCTGCGACCGGATCGCCTCGTCGTACACCCCCTGGAAGGAGAGCAGCTTCCCCGGGCTGCTGGGGAACGTGGTGGCGGGCCGGATCGCCAACCGGCTCAACCTCGGCGGCACGAACTGCGTGACCGACGCGGCCTGCGCCAGCAGCCTCTCGGCCCTGTCGATGGCCCTCAACGAGCTGTACCTGGGGGACAGCGACATGGTGATCGCCGGCGGCGTCGACACCATGAACGACATCTTCATGTTCGTCTGCTTCAGCAAGACGCCGGCGCTGTCGGCCACGGGGGACTGCCGCCCGTTCTCGGCGAAGGCCGACGGGACGATGCTGGGCGAGGGGCTCGGGTTCGTCGCCCTCAAGCGCCTCGGGGACGCGGAGCGGGATGGTGACCCGATCTACGCGGTGATCCGCGGCCTGGGCGCGTCGTCGGACGGGCGCGCCGCCAGCGTATACGCGCCGGTGCCCAAGGGCCAGGCGCAGGCGCTCCGACGCGCCTACGAGAACGCAGGCTATGGCCCCGAGACGGTCGAACTGGTGGAGGCCCACGGCACCGGGACTCGCGCCGGCGACGCTGCGGAGTTCGAGGGGCTCCGGATGGTCTTCGGCGCCGTCGAGGGCCGGGACAGACCCTGGTGTGCCCTCGGTTCGGTCAAATCCCAGATCGGCCACACCAAGGCCGCAGCGGGGGCGGCGGGGTTGATCAAGGCGATCCTGGCGCTCCAGCACCGAGTGCTCCCCCCGACGATCAAGGTCGACGAGCCCAACCCGGCGATGAAGATCGACGAGAGCCCGTTCTACCTCAACACCCAGGCTCGCCCCTGGATCCGCACCTCCGATCACCCCCGGCGCGCGTCGGTGAGCTCCTTCGGCTTCGGCGGTAGCAACTTCCACGTCGCCCTGGAGGAGTACACCGGGCCCGGCAAGACCGCCGCTCGCTTCCGGGCGGCCCCCGCCGAGCTGGTCCCGCTGTCGGCGGCGACCCCCACCGAGCTGCTCGCCCTCTGCGACCAGCTCACCTCCTCCGCCGCCTCCGCCGGGGCCCTCTGGGAGGTCGCCCGCGAGGCGCAGCTCTCCTTCGACGCCTCCCGCCCCGCTCGCCTCGCGGTGGTGGCCTCGGACCTCGACGACCTCCGCCAGAAGCTCGCCCAGGCCCGCGAGGCCATCGCCGCGCGCCCCGAGGCTGCCTCCTCGTCCCCCGTCGGCGTCCACTACGCGCTCGGGGCAACCCCGGGCAAGGTCGCCTTCCTCTTCCCCGGCCAGGGGAGCCAGTACGTCGGGATGGGCGCCCAAGTGGCCATGCACTTCGAGCAGGCACGCCGCCCCTGGGACCGCGCCGCGGACCTCGCCTCCAGGGACAACCAGGAGCCCCTCCACCCCGCCGTCTTCCCCGTCCCCGTCTTCACCGACGAGGCCCGCGCCGCCCAGCAGGTCCGGCTCACGGAGACCCAGCGCGCCCAGCCCGCCATCGGCCTGACCAGCCTCTCCCTGCTGTCGCTCCTCCGCTCCCTCGGCCTCTCCCCGTCCATGGTCGGCGGCCATAGCTTCGGCGAGGTCACCGCGCTCCACGCCGCCGGCGTCCTCGGCGAGGAGGACTTCCTCCGGGTCGCCCGCAAGCGCGGCGAGCTGATGGCCAGCGCCTCCAGCGAGGCCGGCGCCATGCTCGCCGTGGTCTGTGGTGTCGACGAGATCCGTGGCATGTTCAACGGCCTCTCCACCGAGCTCGTCGTCGCCAACCACAACGCCCCCAAACAGGTGGTCCTCTCGGGTCGCAAAGGCCCCATCGAGACGATCCAGAAGAAGCTCGAAGGCAAGGGCATCGTGGCGCGGCTGCTGCCGGTCTCCACGGCGTTCCACTCGCCGCTGGTGAGCGGATCCAGCGAGCCCTTCGAGGCGTTCCTCGCGGCGATCCCCTTCGGACAGGCGACCTGCCCGGTCTACGCCAACTCGGAGGCCGCGCCCTACCCCGCCGATCCCTCCGCCATGCGCTCCACGCTGGCGAGCCAGATCGCGAGGCCCGTGCGCTTCGTCGAGCAGGTGCAGGCGATGTACGAGGCCGGCGCGCGGGTCTTCGTGGAGGTCGGGCCGGGCTCGGTGCTGACGCAGCTGACCGGGGAGATCCTCGCGGGCAAGCCGCACCTGGCGCTGAACATGGATCGCAAGGGACAGCACGGGGTCGTCACGCTCTGCAACGCCCTGGGCCGTCTTCTGGTACAGGGAGTGGCCCTCGACCTGAAGGCGCTCTGGACCGACCACGATCGCCCGGCGCGCCCCGCGGTCAAGCGCGCCATGAGCGTCCCGATCTCGGGCACCAACTACGGTAAACCTTATCCCCCCCCCGGAGGCGCGGCAGCCCTCCCCCCACCGAACCCACCCCGCATGACGAAGCCCACCGCCCCCCCTGCTCCTGTCCCCGCCGTGGCCTCCGCGGCCCCGGCCCCCGT
>CAZSDX010000719.1:0-3144 GCA_964605685.1 uncultured Polyangiaceae bacterium | reverse complement strand
GCCCTGGCCGTCCCCCCCCGCCCCCGCGCTGCTTCCGCCTGCGCCCGCGTCGGAGCCGCCGGAGCCGGAGGCTGACCCACCGCTGCCCGCCGAGGAGCCACCTTGCCCTGCAACGGAGCCGCCGCTGCCTGCGTCGCCCTCGCCTCCGCTTGCGCCTCCTTGTTCCGGGGCGGGGGTGGCGACGAATTCTTCCCCTCCGCAGGCGATGGCGGAGAGCGAGAGGAGCAAGGAGCAGGCGGCAAGGAAGGCGGTGCGCATGCGGGAAGGATGGCCGGTTGTCCGGAGGGGGGCAAGCTCAGGCTGCGGGCGGGAGGCGAAGAGGCCAGGGGCGCTCCCGGAGCTGCCCCGCCAGCGAGCGCAGGGCGGCCCGGAGCTGGGCGGCGGTGCTCCGCTGCGCCGGGTGTTTTCGGAGCGCGGTGGCCAGGGTATCCGCCAGCGGCGCGAGCCCTGGGTCGTGGCGCAGGCGCCGGAGCGGCCCGGGCCAGCCGTCGCTGTGGAGGTGCAGGGAGATGATCGCCATCTCGCTGGGGCCGTCGAAGAGGTCGTGGGTGGTGAGCATCTCGAAGGCCATGCAGGCGGCGGCGTAGACGTCCACCGGCGGCGGGGTCGGGGAGTGGCCGTCGAGGTGGAGCCCCCACACCTCCGGGGCCCCGTAGGGCAGGGTGGCGCAGCCCGGGCGGATGTGGCGCCCCGAGAGGCCGAAATCCACCAGCACCGGGGTCCGGCCGCCGCGGAGGATGACGTTGGAGGGCTTGACGTCGAGGTGGCCTATCCCGGCGCTGTGCATGGCCTCCAGGCCCGCGAGCACGCCGTCGAGGATGTCGAGGACCGGCTGGACGGTGAGCTTGCCGGTCTGGAGCAGGCGCTCCAGGGCCAGCCCCTCGACCAGCTCCATGACCAGGATCGGCTTGGGCCGCGCCGCCAGGTCGAAGGTCACGAACTTCGCCAGGTTCGGGTGCCCGGGGAGCCCCAGCAGCGCCGTGGCTTCCTCCCGGAAGAGCTGCATGAATTGCTCCTCCGACAGGGAGCGGGCGGCGTTGCCGTCGTAGTCGGGGACCTTGAGGGCGAAGTGCTCCGCCTTCTCGTTGTGCCGGTCCTCGATCCGCCGGACGACGAAGACCGTGCCTCCGGCGCCGGAGCCGAGGGGGCGGACGACGTAGAACCCCCCCAGGGTGCGGCGCCGGGGGAGCCACGCCGGCAGGGCCTTCTCTGCCGGGGCGGGGGCCGGGGTCGCCTGCGTGCTGGAGGCGACCAGGGGCAAGGTCATCAGCGGCTCCAGCGCCGAGGCGATGATGTCCACGAAGACCGGCGGGAGCCCCATGGTCAGCTCTTCCCGGGCCGAGGCGACCGCGAACACCAGCCCGTCGGTGTCGGCCCCCCGCAGCACCGCGTCGATGGCCGACGAGAGCGACAGGGAAGGCACCGAGGGCAGCGCGTCGGCGGGGCGGTCATCGAGCCGCTGGCGAGCCCCGAGGCAGAGCTGCGCCAGGCTGTCCAGGGCCCGCTCCAGCTCCCGGACGGGCGAGGTCTCCTGCGACCCGGAGCCGGCGGCCACGGTGAGGGAAGGGGCGTTGAGGAGCCGGTGGAGGGCCCGCCCCAGGCGGAAGAGGGCGCCGCGGAGGGCCTCGACGCGGACCGAGGCGTCGACCTCGAGGTTGCGAGCGAAGGAGCGGAGCGCCTCGACCTTGCGGGCGGCGGGGGAGCCGGTGATCTGGGTGACGACGATGTTACCGGGGGGAGAGGAGGGGCTCCCGGCGAGGGAGAATTCGCCGGAGAGGAGGCCCGGCTGGAGGGAGAATTCGCCAGAGAGGGCGGAGGAAGAGCCGTCGGCGGCTTCGAGGGCGGTCTGGAGAGCGAGGTAGGCCTGCAAGGCGGCCCGCAGGTCGCCGTGCATGGAGGCCTCGAAGATCATGCGGAGATCCTCCGGGGCCAGGCCGCGCTGGGCGATCACCAGGAGGATGTCGGCGATGTCGATGCTGTCGTCGCGGAGCAGGGCGTCGATGGCGCGGGAGAAGGCTGCGGCGACGGTGCGGTGGAGCACCGGAGGGGGCCGAGTGACCAGGTGCCGGAGCATCAGCGAGGCGAGGCGGAAGCGGCGCGCCTGGATGGCCTGGGCCACCGCGGCGTCGCCGTGCTCGTCGCCGCCACGGGCGTCCGCGAGGCGGAGCACGGCCCGGAGCCGCTCCATGCGCAGGAGCCGGTGCTGCACGGGCGCGGAGCGCGGCGTCGGGGTCTGCTCCCGCTCCAGCAGCCAGCGGCTCAGCCGATCGAGCCCCTGCTCGTGGGCGGCGATGGATCGCTGCACGTCGCCCCGGACCCCGAGGAGCAGCAGGTCCCGCAGCAGCCCGTCGTCGAGCAGGCCGACCCCGATGTCCCGGAGCGCCGCGAAGGAGGCGCGGCGGGCCAGGGAGCTCGTCGACGCGCTGTCGCCCAGGGTCTCCAGCGCCGCCAGGCCCCCTTCCACGGCCTCCAGGGCTTCGAGCGCCGACTGGTAGGCGGCGCGGGCGCCCTTCTCCACGAAGCACTCCAGCGCGTCGCCCAGCCGCTCGTGGAGGGTAGGCTCTCGCTCATCCCGGGGCCTGAGCCCGGCGATGATCCTCGCCCGGAGCGCCACCGCGCCGTCGTCCACCTCGCCGGTCAGCTTGGAGGCCGGTGCTGCCTTGCCCAGCAGGTCCAGCAGCCCGTGGACCGCGCGCTCCCCGAAGGCGCCGCCGGGGCCCTGGGGCAGGATCTCGCCCAGCGCCTCCGCCATGATCAGGGGGTCCGCCTCGGTGAAGAGGTCTTCGAGGAGCTCCTCGGTCATCTCCGGCTCGACCTCCGCCGCCGCCGGGATGCCCCAGATCAGCGCCGCCGCGATACCAGGATCCCGCTTGAGCAGGCCGCGCCCCAGCACCTCCCGGACCAGCTTCAGGCTCTGCTCGGGCCGCACCGCGCCGAAGGCCACCGCCGAGGTGGCCGCGCGCCTCCACTCGGTGGGTGACAGCTCCGGGCGGAGCCCCTGCTCGATGGCGTCCAGGTGCTGCGGGGCGTGGTAAGCCAGCAGGCCGCGGGCCACCGCCACGTGGCGCCACACCGCCGGCTCCCGGTCGTCCAGCAGCCGGCGCCAGGCGGTGGCCACCGCCTCCCCCCGGAACGCCCCGATGG
>CAZSDX010000718.1:0-3147 GCA_964605685.1 uncultured Polyangiaceae bacterium | reverse complement strand
AGGAGCGAGCGGGGCAGGCGCAGGCTGCGCGGCGGGCGCGGGCGGGGCTCCTCCGTGCGGCCAGAACCCGGACGTGGACAGCGACAAGGACGGGTGGACCCCGGCGGAGGGAGACTGCAACGACTGTGATCCCAACGTGAACCCGGGGGCCGTCGACATCCTCAACTACGTGAAGGGTCCGGACGGGCAGCCGACGTCGATCCCGGTGCCCGACAACCAGCAGGTGGACGAGGACTGCTCCGGCAAGGCGCGGCTACCTTCCGACAACACCGCCTGCGACACGGGTCTCGGCCCGGACGCGCTGAGCCCCTACGACGCGGCGCGGGCGATGGGCCTGTGCAACCTGCAGATCCCGGAGAACCCGCCGAACAAGAAGGACCGGAAGTGGGGCGTGCTGGAGGCGAAATTCAGCGACATCGCCGGTCCCTACCTCAACAGCCCGATCAAGCAGTCGATCCAGCCGCAGAACCTGAACTTCGGCCTGCTCCCGGCCTTCGGGGCGGCGACCACGCCCTTCGAGGGGCAGCGGTTCTTCGCGCTGTCGTCGGGCCAGGCCCGGGCGCCGGGTCAGGCGGGGTACCTGGCCCAGTTCCAGAACAACTTCGACAAGGGGTACACCTCGGCCTTCCCGCTGGGGTTCCCGAAGAACGGGACCTGCGGCACCACCGGAACCCCCCACGACGGCGTGGCCCTGGACCTGAAGATCCGCGTCCCCACCAACGCCAAGTCCTTCAGCTTCCAGTTCCGCTTCTTCACCTCCGAGTACCCCCAGTTCACCTGCCAGGTCTACAACGACATCTTCGCGGTGTTGATGGACCCGAGTCCCCTGCCGGCGAACCACCCGATGTTCCCCAACATCGCCTTCGAGAAGACCGCGGGGGGTCAGCTCAACGTCATCGGCGTCAACAACCAGTCGTTCCTCACCGCCTGCACCCAGTCGCCCCAGGCCCCGGGCTACGTCAACTGCCAGGGTCAGGCCGATCTGCAGGGCACCGGCTTCGAGGGCCACGCGGCCTCCGCCTGGCTCCGGTCGCTGTCGCCGGTCACCCCCGGCGGTATCATCCACCTCCGCTTCGCCATCTGGGACTCGTCCGACGGCGTCTTCGACTCCACCGTCGTCGTCGACGACTTCCGCTGGCGCGCCGAGGAGGGCCAGGTGGGCACCGTCATCACCCCCTGAGCGCCGGCTTCACCAGGCGAAGATCGTGGCTTCGTCGACGGAGAGCGCCTCGGCGCTCACCTGCGGCCTCAGCCCCGGCAGCCCGAGGTCCACCGGGCGCTCGTCGCTGCTACCCACGAACAGGCACAGGATGACCTCCCGGAACGCCTGGAGCTTCGCCTCGTCGTAGAGGACGAAGCGCACCTCCCGGAGCCTGGACCCGCCGAGCTCCAGGTGGACCCGGAGCGCGCTGCCGATGGCGTTGGCCGACGCCTCCAGCGCCACGCCCGCGACCCCCGTGCCCAGCGCCGGGACCGCGAGCCGCTGGAGCCCGTGCTCCTCGGCCACCAGCAGCGAGCGCAGCGCGGTCCGGGCGATGCAGGAGGCCTCCCGCCAGGCGCTCACCGCGTGGAGCACCTTGCGGCACCGGAGCCTACCGGGGCCGGTGACCACGCAGCTCCCAAGGGGGCGGGGGCCACCGGCCTGGGCCTCGATCTCCAGCCCCGGGCCGCCCTGCTGCTGGAGCGCCCCGGCCACGCCGACCTCCATGGAGAGCTGGGGGTTGGCCGGACAGACGATGGCGTCGCAGACGGCGAAGGAGATGTCGCCGACCTCGAAGGAGAGGCGCGTGGCGCCGACCTGGAGGCTGCCGTCCGGCTGGAGCAGCGCCCGGAGCGGCTTGCGCAGCGCCTGCGACAGCGCGTGGAGCTGGCGGCGAGGCTCGTTGAGGTCGGAGGGACGGAGTTCCTTCGTGGCGGCCATGGCACGGGCGATGACCTGCTGGAAGTAGGCCTCCTCCGGGCTCATGGGCGGGGGCGGGCGCAGGGGCTCGGCGGCCAGCACTGCGGCGGGCGTGTCGAAGGGAGGACGCCCGTAGCGCAGGCAGTAGCCGGTGGCCCCGAAGGCGAAGATGTCGCTGCGGCGGTCGACGCTCTCCCCCCGGAGCACCTCCGGCGCCATGAAGCTGAGGGTGCCGCAGAGCTCCCCGGCGCTGCTCAGGTTCCGGTGCTGGGCGATGCCGAAGTCCCCGAGCTTGGTGCCCTCTTCCGGGGAGAAGAACAGGTTGGATGGCTTGACGTCCCGGTGCAGGATGCCCGTCTGGTGCGCCGAGTGGAGGCCCTGGGCCGCGTCCGCCAGCACCTCGCAGACGAACCAGAGGGGCAGGCCGTGGCTCTGGGCCCGGAGCCGGTGCTCCGCCAGCTCCTCCAGGTCGATGCCGTCGACGTACTCCTGGACGAGGTAGGGGGTGCCGTCGTGCTCCCCGACGTCGAGGGGCCGGACGATCCGGTGGCACCGCACGCGGGCGGTGAGCCGGGCCTCGCGCATCAGGCGCTCGCGCCGCTCGTCGTTGTGGGCGCCGGTGGTGCTCTTGAGGGTCTTGATGACCAGGGGCGTGGCCATCCCGGTGTGGCGCGCGAGCCAGACGTCGCTCATCCCTCCGCCGCCGATGCGGCCCCAGACCTCGTACTGATCCTCCAGGAGGACGCCCGGCTGAAGCATCGCCCTCAACCGTGGAGCCAGGGAGCACCGCCGAGGCCGGCGGCCAGCTCCTCGGGGGAGATCTTCCCGTCGCGGTTGAGGTCGAGGGCGTCGAAGACCGCCTGCGATCCGCTCCACTCCTCGCGGGTGATGAAGCCGTCGCCGTCGAGGTCGTAGGTACGGAACACCTGCTCGGCGGCGTGGCCCACCCGCTCCTTGCCTTCGAGCACACGGAGCCGGGACGTCAGCAGCTTCTCCAGCGCCTCGATGGCCTTGCTGAAGCCCTTGATGCCCTCGTCCAGCTTCTCCGTGGACATCTCGTCCTCCGCGTGCATCTTCCGGAAGGTCGCCTCGTCCACGGAGATCTTCGCCTCGCCCTTCTCCCGGGCGGTGGCCGGGTCCAGCTTCCGGGTCAGCTCCCCCTCGCTGGAGCGCAGCTCGTCGAGGAGCCCCGGGGCGATGGTGAGCAGGTCGCAGCCCGCCAGCTCGGTGATCTCCCCGGCGTTGCG
>CAZSDX010000717.1:0-3153 GCA_964605685.1 uncultured Polyangiaceae bacterium | reverse complement strand
AGCCCCCGCTTCCCGCCGCCGCGCCGCCTGCGCCTGCCGAGCCGCCCTGGCCTGCGGCGCCGCCGGTGCCGAACCCGCAGGATTCGTTGGCCTTGCCGGGGGTGCCGAGCCCGCCGTCGGAGCCGTAGGGCGTGGTGGAGAGGCACCAGCTCGCGCCGTCATCGTTGTCGGTCCCGTTGAGCCTGGAGGGATCGAGCTGGAGGGCGGCGCCCTTGGTCTTGGGGGGCCAGGGGGCGACGGTGTTGTAGGCGACCACGTCGATCTCGGTGCCGCCCGGGTCGATGAGGTGGATCTCATCGGCGGTGCTGGAGAGACCGACCTTGGTGCCGTACTCGGCGTCTACCTGGATACCGCCGTTGAGGGCCTTGTCCTTGCTTTGCCCGATGACCGCGTACCCCTTCGCAGGGACGATGGCGGTGCCGGAGAGGACCGCCGTGTTCTTGTCGTCCTTGAACGTCCAGCCGTCGAGGTCGATGGGGGCGTCCGTGGTGTTGTGGACCTCGAACCACTCCTTGTTGTCCTCGGTGGCCCCCACCGGGTTCGGGTAGATCTCGGTGATGATCAGATCGCCCTTCTTGGCGGCCTGCGCCCGCCGCTGGAGCGGCTCGCCCCCACCCAGATCGGAAGGAGCAGGCGAGGAGCAGGCGAGGAAGGCGAGGGCGCAGAGGGGCAGCAGGCAGGAGGTGAAGCGCATGGCAAGATCCCGGGGCCAGAGGTTCCGGGCGCTTCCTTACGCCTTCCCCGGGGGGGGGCTCGTGAACATTCTGTGACAGCCCTCCTGGCCGCGCGGTTCACCCCGGCAGCGCGGCGCCGGCGAGCATCGCGTCCCAGCGTGGCGGCAACCGCGCCGGGGTCTCCGCAAGGCGCACGCAGAGGGTGGCCATCTGGTCGACGATCCAGGAGAAGGTCGACTCCCCCAGGAAACGTCCCTCGAAGTCCGGGGCGCTGTTCATGAAATCGATGGCGTAGGGGACTCCATCGCGTACCGCGAACTCGCAGGTGTTCATCTCGTAGCCCAGGGCATGGCACAGCGCCTTGGCGTGGCTGACCACCCGCTCCCGGAGCGCGCCCGACAGCGCCGGCATCGTCGAGGAAGCCCCCAGGTACCGCTCGTGGTGCGGCAGCCTCGGATCCCAAAGCAGCGGCAGCACGTTGTCCTTGCCGATGACCACGCACCGGACGTACTGCTCCCACTCGATGGACTCCTGGGCGATCATCGTCAGCCGACCGGTCCGGTCGTAGGCCCCCCACAGCTCCTCCAGGGACTCCACCCGGTACACGTCCCGGAAGCCTCCCCCCCAGTGCGGCTTGATGTACAGCGGGAACGGTAGCCTCCCCCAGTCCAGCGGGTACCGCAGGTTGTGGAGGCTCGCCGCCGTGATGTCCTCCCCGTACTCCTTCGAAGGAAGCACGTAGGTCCGCGGCACCGGCACCCCCAGCCTCGCCGCCAGCGCCGTCCCGAAGGCCTTGTCGTCGGCGATCCGCCAGAACGGGTTGTTGATCACGTGCGTCCCTCGCAGCGCCATGCACTTGAGCACCGGCTGGAAGCAGGGCACATCGTGGCTGATCCGATCCACCACCACCGCGTACGGCGGCGGCTCCTCCACCGGCGTGATGTCCAGCGACGCGTACCCCGCGTCCACCCCAGCGCCCCGCTTCCGGATCGTGTCGATGAGGGCATCGGGGAACGTCCGTTCCCGGCCCACCAGGAGAGCTACCGTCTTGACCATCGTGCCCCGAAGGTAAGCGATCTCTTCCCCGTTCCCTCTCCTCTTGGGTGATGTCTAAATAGACACCACCCGACAGGAAACCCACTCCGGGCATCCCCACGGCCCACCCCATCGAGTACCGCGCGTTGATCTCGCACCGAGGCAGGAAGCAACGCCGCCCTCCCTCCCCGCGCCACGCGAAGGCATCGACGTTGAACGGACCGAAGTAGCCGAGCCGGTGGAGCGCGGCGCCCACCGAGCGTAGCTCCTCGTGCAGCGCCTCCCGCTCCGGATCGAGGAGCTCGGGGCCTGCGGGCGCCGAACCCTCCCAGACGCCCAGGGGCGAGCAGCGCTGGGTCGTGGGGGTACCAACCCGCAGCGAGCCGTCGCGGTCGAGCAGGCCGTGGAGAGCGAAATCCCCGAGCCGCTCCACCAGGGGCTCGACCTGGAGGCCCTCGCCCCGGCGCAGCGGCGCCTCGGCCCAGCGGCGGGCGTC
Source organism: uncultured Polyangiaceae bacterium (assembly GCA_964605685.1). Lineage (GTDB taxonomy): Bacteria > Myxococcota_A > Polyangia > Polyangiales > Polyangiaceae > JANWXX01. The sequence goes on along the minus strand of CAZSDX010000717.1, from coordinate 948 downwards.
CCCGGGCAAGGAGCCCGCAGCCACCCGGAGCTGCCCGCGTCCCGCGAAGCCGAAGGAGCGCTTGAGGAGCCAGGTTCCGGAGGGCGAGGGGGCCTCCACGGCGGCGCGCAGGGCGTCCATGTCCTCGACGAAGCGAGCCCCCGGGAGCGCTTGCCCCAGCGCGGCGCAGAAGCGCCGGTGGTTGGCGGCCCGGAGCACCTCGACCGGAGGTGCCTCGGGGACCAGGGCCCCCGCCTTCCTCAGCCTGCGCAGCGCGTGGGGGGTCGGGCACCAGGCGACCCCGATGTGGCGACCGAAGTGACCTCCCTCCTCGTCGAGCACCTCATCCCCCGGCTCCAGGAGTCGCTGAAGCCAGGGGCGAAGGCGGGCGATGCGCTCGCGGGTGGCCGAGGAGGGCGTGGTGTAGCCGGGGTTGGCCAGCTCCAGCTCGGCGTCGAGGTTCCAGAGCCACAGACGCGGCGCCATGTCTTGTCGGCCTTGTGCCTAAGTTCGACAAAGTGGGGGTCAAAATTGACTCTTGTGGAAGGGTTGGACGCCCGGCTTGAGGTTGGGCAGGAGAGGACTTGCCAACCACACTCCTTCCCTCGCTCTTGCCGTGCCTCCTCACCCTGCACCATCTCCCTCCTCTCCGCAACCTTCTCCTCGTTTTCGCCTCGCTCAAGCCGCCAAGATCCTCGACTTTCACAAGGCTTGTCACGAGGGCAAGACCCAGCAACAAGCCGCCTCCGAGGTCGGCGTTCCACGCTCCACTTTGCTCGGCTGGCAGGCTCGCCAGGTCACGGGGCTGACCCCCGCTCAGCGAGCGTTTTTTGAGTCCCCCGATGGGGTTCAGTTCCTCCATACCTTTCACGTCGCTGCTCTTTTTGTCCTGTACTTGTGCGGTGGCCTTGGGGTCAGCATGGTGCGCGCACTCCTCACCCTCACGGGGCTGCACACCCTGATCGCCTG
>CAZSDX010000716.1:0-3158 GCA_964605685.1 uncultured Polyangiaceae bacterium | reverse complement strand
GGGCAACCCGGGCGCGGGTGCGGGCGGCAGCGACGCCGGCAGCGGCGGCGCCGCGGGCAGCGAGGCCAAGCCGGATCTCTGCAACGGGGTGCCCGTGACGGGTCAGTGCAAGGACGCGACGACCATCGCTGCATGCTTGATCCCGGACAGCCAGTACGAGCAGCCCAGGGTGGTGGAGAAGAAGTGCCCCGAGGGCTGGACGTGCCAGCAAGACGAGGACGGGGCGCAGTGCAAGTTCCCCGGGGAGTGCATCGACGGGGACCGGCGCTGCAAGGACAAGAACACCATCGAGGTCTGCACCAAGGGGCAGTGGGTGGCGGCCCAGTGCCCGGACGGCGGGCTCTGCCTGGCGACCGGAGGCAAGCAGGCCACCTGCGGGCTGGGCCCGGAGGCGCAGGTGGGGACGACCTACTCGCTCAAGGGAAACATCCAGTACGAGTTCCGGCTGCCGAACGAGTCCCGGACCGGGATGGGCCCCAAGCAGACCGACGGCGCCTTCTACATGCTGATCGCCGCCTGGAAGGGCGAGGAGTTCGTGGGCTCGACGATCTCCGACCCGGACGGTAACTTCGACATCGCGATGTCGCTGCCGGCGGGCAACGACACGGTGGTCTACGCCTTCCCGATGTCGTTCAACTACGAGGGGACCCAGCCCCTGTCGGCGGTGGCCCACCCGGTGCCCAACGACGAGGAGAACGACACCAGCCCGGCGTACTGGTTCTTCCAGTACAAGGGGGCGGTGGGGGAGAACACCACCGAGCTGGGCCCCTGGACGGTCACCGAGGAGGAGGGCTCCGGCGCCATCTGGATCTTCCAGTGGCTCGAGTTCGGCTACCGCCGCATGTACGAGATGTACCCGGACAGGCCGCAGATGTCGGTGGTCACCTTCTGGGAGCCGGGCGTCAAGTTCTCCTGCGGGGCCTGCTTCCACCCGCCGGGCCTCGGGAGCCCCCGGGTCGACCTGGGCGGAGGCCAGTACGACCACTACGACACGCGCTTCTCCTTCACCGGGACGGCGGGGACGCCGAAGCACTGGCAGCGCAGCTCCATCGGCCACGAGTTCGGCCACTACGTGATGAGCAACTACTCGATCTCACCCAACGAAGGGGGCCCCCACGGGCTCTCGGACGAGAGCCGCCCGGGGCTGGCCTACAGCGAGGGCTGGGCCACCTTCTTCGGACAGCGCAACATGTCCGAGCCGGACCCGGAGTACCTGGAGAACATCTACTTCTCCGTCGCGGGGGATACCTACTGGTGGTACGACCTCGACAAGGTGGCCACCAGCAGCGGGATCCCCAAGGGCAACCCGGATGGCCCCCTCGACCAGGACATCAGCGAGGCCATCGTCACCTCGATGATGTGGAACCTCTGGGCACCCCCGGTGGGCGACCTCCCCCACAAGAACCTGGGCGACAAACCCCTCTTCGACGCCCTCACCGCCCCCCGCACCAGAAGCAGCGCCCTCAACCGGGGCTACAAGAAGGTCGATTACGTCGACTACGCGGACGGCTTCACCTGCAACTTCGCCGAGTACGCCCCCCAGGTGGACGAGGTCTCGCTGCTGGTCGGCCACCCCTACAAGAGCGCCGGGAAGGTGTGCCAGTAACGCACAGGGGGTGAGCGGGCCGCCGGGAGGTGGTAAGACACCGCCGTGACCCGCTCGCTCCTCGAACTCGCCCAGGCTCACCTCTACGGAAATTATCGCCCCGCCCCCTTCGTGCTCTCCCGCGGGCAGGGCTGCGAGCTCTTCGACACGGAGGGGCGGCGCTACCTCGACATGGCCGCAGGCGTCGCCGTCTGCGCGCTGGGTCACGCTCACCCCCGCTACGTCGCCGCCATCCAGGAGCAGGTGGCGCGGCTTGGCCACGTGTCCAACTACTTCTACAACGAGCCCAACGTGCTGCTGGCCGCCGAGCTCTGCCGGCGCACCGGCCTCGACCGGGCCTTCTTCTGCAACTCCGGCGCCGAGGCGAACGAGGCGCTGCTCAAGCTGGCCCGGCGCCATTTCCACGCCCAGGGGCAGGCGGATCGCTTCAGGATCCTCGCCTTCGACAGCTCGTTCCACGGGCGCACCATGGGGGCCCTGGCGATGACCGGGCAGGCCAAGTACCAGCAAGGGTTCGGCCCCGGCGTGGGGGGAGTCGTCCACCTACCCTTCGGGGATCTGGCCGCCGTGGAGCAGGTCCTCGACGCCACCTTCGCCGCGGTCATCGTCGAGCCGGTCCAGGGCGAGGGGGGGGTGATCCCGGCGACCCCGGACTTCCTCCGGGGGCTGCGGGGCCTCTGCGACGAGCGGGGTGCCCTGCTGCTGATCGACGAGATCCAGACCGGCGTGGGCCGCACGGGCGCGTTCCTGGCCCACGAGCATGCCCGCATCAAGGCGGACGCCATCTCCCTCGCCAAGGGGCTGGGCGGAGGCTTCCCCATCGGGGCGATGCTCTGCGGCGAGCACCTGGCCGGGGCGCTTCCGCCGGGGACCCACGGCTCCACCTTCGGCGGCAACCCGCTGGCCTCCGCGGCGGCGCTGGCGGTCCTGGAGGTCCTCGACGCGCAAGACCTGATCGCCGGGGCGCGGCGCAAGGGGGAGCACCTGAGCGCTCGGCTCCGGCAGGCCGCCGAAGAGCATCCGGGGCTGTTCGAGGGCGAGCGCGGCCTCGGGCTGATGCGCGGGCTGGTGATGCGCCCCGGCGCCGACGTGCGCGGGGCGCTCGCCCAGGTCCGTGACCGCGGGGTGCTGTTGACCGCGGCGGGTGATCGTACGCTCCGCTTCACCCCTCCGCTCGTCGTCACCGAGGCCCAGCTCGACGAGGCGGTCGACGGGGTCGTCGCGGCGCTGCGGGGGGCTTGATCCGGCGTGCGAGGAGCAAGCGTCCCCTGCGCCGGGTGTGGCGCCGGCATCGACGCGCTCCGGGCGGGGCATGCGGCCCACGTCAGCGGGCGCTTCGTGTACTTCTGCGGCCTCCCCTGCCGCCAGCGTTACGCCCGCCAGGGCGAGCGCAGCGAGTCATCGAGCCGCTCCGCTCGCCGGCTGGCCGCGGTGGCTCTGGCCGTCGCCGCCGAGAACGCCGAGGCGACGCCGCTGCCGCGCCTCTCTCCTCTGCCTCGCCCCTCCCCTTTGCCGCGGCTTTCACCCCTGCCGCTCGCGCGCCCGCCCGCCC
>CAZSDX010000715.1:0-3168 GCA_964605685.1 uncultured Polyangiaceae bacterium | reverse complement strand
GGGCCGGGGCCGGAGGCGGGGCCGGGGCGGGCGGGGGCAGGGGAGCGGCGCAGGAAGCGAGGAGCAGCAGGCCGGCGGGAACAGCGCGCATGGGGGTCAGGTGGTCTTCCAGCTCTCGTGGTAGTCGGCGCGCTCAATGTCGAGGGCCGCCTGAGTGGGGAGCAGCGGCTGGAAGGTGTCAACCATCACCGCCAGTTCGTCCGTGCGCACGGTGCCGATGCTGGCCTCGTAGGCCCCCGGATGAGGCCCGTGGGCGACGCCGGAGGGGTGCAGCGAGATGCACCCGGGCCCGACCCCCCGGCGGCTGGTGAAGTTCCCCCGGAGGTACAGGATGATCTCGTCGCAGTCGACGCTCGAGTGCGGGTACGGGCAAGGGATGGCCTCCTTGTGGAAGTCGACCACCCTCGGCACGAAGGAGCACACCGCGTAGCCAGGTCCCACGAAGGTCGTGTGGATCGTCGGCGGCTGGTGGATCGCCCCCGTCCGGGCCTGGTATTTCTCGATGGCGAAGGCGAAGGGGTACACGAACCCGTCCCAGCCGATCACGTCCAGCGGGCACCGCTCCAGCTCGTGGAGGCTGTAGCGATCCCCGCGCTTGATCACCAGCTCGGACGGCCCCTCCGGCAGCCGATCCGGGGCGGCGATGGGCCCTTCCGGGCGCACGAAATCCCGGTGGCTGTAGGGCGCACCCGGGAGGAGTTGTCCGATCTTGTTACGGAAGTTGTCCGGGATGTGACACCCGCGCCGTGCCTCGATCACCAGCGCCTCGGTGGGCTCGCCGGGCCGGGGCAGCCACCGGTGGATCAGCGACCGTGGCACGTGGACGTAGTCGCCCGCGGCGGCCTCCAGCGTGCCGCAAACGCTCTGGAGCGTCGCGCCGCCCCGGGCGAAGTACCACAGCTCGTCCCCGTCGTTGTTGGCGAAGAACACGTCGTCGTCGTCCCCGGGGCTCGCCAGCAGGAACACCAGCTCGTCGTTGAACAGGAAGGGTACCCGGGCGTCCAGGGCGCCTCGCCGGCCGCCCGCGAGCTTCGCCCAGGCGGCGTTAGCGTCGTAGAGCCGCCTCCGGAGCGGGTGTAGCCCGTCCTCCGCCAGCCTCGGGGGGGCCCACCCCCGGCTCGACGGGCTCACCCGCCGCGCCGCCGTCACCGGGAACAGGTGATAGAGGCAGGTGAACGGCCCATCGAACCCCCCCCGGGTGAACATTTCCTCGTGAACCAGCCCCCCTCCCGGCAACCTCAGGACCGTGTGGGGCTTGGCGGGGAGCAGCCCGCAGGATTGGCGATCGATCATGGGTTCATCGTAGCGGTGAACAATTTCTCGGAGAAGTCTGGCGGTTTTGGTAGAAAGGTCGCCGCCATGGATGAGCACACCGCACGCTGGCGACATCGGCACATGCGCTGCACCATCTGCCTCTGGAGGGGCCTGTGGGCAGACGCCGAGGACGCACCGAAGGTCAAGCCCAAACCCCTCGAGCCCCACGACCAAGCGATCCAGGATGCCTACGAGGAGAAGGAAAAGGCCGCCATGCAGGTGGGCCAGCCCCACGCGCCTTCCTGTCCCGAGTGCGGCCACCACCTGCTCTTTGTTATGAGGAAGAAGCCCGGCGGCAAGCACTTACCCCAGTCGCCCGCGCAGCTTCCCCAGCGCGACGCTCTCCACCTCGACCCACGCCCCCACCCGTGCCATCAGCCGCCTCGGCGCCGACAGGAGCACCACGTCCCCGGCCCGCAGCTCCCCGCAGCCTGACGGTCGGCTCATCACCGCGGCGACCCGATCCAGATCCACCTCGATTTCGAGGATCTTCGGCCCCTCCGCTCCCGTGATCCGAAGCTCCACCGGCCCCTCGACCGCCGGCTGGAGCCACGGCCCCAGGTGTGTTCCCGCGCCCCGCCCGGGTCCGGGCCCGAGCCCCTGCCGCTCCGCTTCCGCTTCCACCTCCGGGGCCGACCAGGCGAGCCCGAGGGTCATCCACGGGAGCGCCGCTCGCACCTCCACCGGTGACGGTAGCCGCAGATCCTCGCCGACGATCAGCGCGACGCAGGGGGTCACCTCCGCCACGCTGCCCTCCGGGGTACGGCCCCTTGCCTCGTGCCCCAGCAGCGACCGGCCGTCCAGCGGCAGGGGGAGCGACGCTCCGGGGCGCAGCTCGAAGAGGGCCGCATGCTGCCCGCACGGAGGGAGCCAGCAGGCCGGCGGGCAGCTCACCTCGCAGTCCGCGACGTCGATCCCGTCCTGCAGCTCGAAGGCGTGGACGTCGAGCCCCGCCAGCGCCATGGAGAACACCCGCCGCTGGAAATTCCCCGCCAGCGACCGCAGCCCCTGCGGCAGCGGGGAGCCCAGCACGTCATCCAGGAGATCGACGCGGTGGAGCCGCCCCCCGTGCTCGAGGGCTGCCAGCTCGAACCCGTCCAGGCCAAGCCGGGCGACCCGCATCACCCCGCCGGAGAGACGCTCTGTTGCTGCTCTCGCTCGATGCTCTCGAAGAGGGCACGGAAGTTCCCGTAGCCGAACCCCTCGTCGCCGGCCCGCTGGATGATCTCGTAGAAGAATGGCCCGGCGCGCTCGTCGTCGTAGAGCCCCGCGGCCTCCCTCAGGAAGATCTGGAGCATGTACCGGTTGTCGCTCCCGTCCACGAGGATCTCGAGCTGCTCCAGCATCCGGGGGTCTTCCTTGAGGTTGTTGATCTTGAGCCGCTCCAGCCGCTCCGGCATCGCCCGGTAGTAGGCCCCCGGCGTCGACAGGAAATCGACCCCGAGCCGCCGGAGCTCCACGATGGTGGGGATGATCTCCGGCACGGAAAAGGCGATGTGCTGGATGCCAGGGCCGTGGTTGTCGTAGACAAACTTGGAGATCTGGCTGGCCTCGAAGGAGGGGGCCAGGGGCTCGTTGGTCGCGAACTTGATGCCGGACTCCGGCTCCCACATCACGATGCTCTTCAGTCCGGTCCCCCCGGCGCGTCCGGGGGCCACGTCCTCCGTGTGGAAGGTGATGTCCCAGAACTCCTCCATCCCCAGCACCGACCGGTACCAGTCGATCACCGGCTTCATCGTCCTCGCGTTGGAGGTCACGTGGTCGACCCGCTGGAAGCCGAAGCGATTGCCCCCGCCGGCGCCCTCCTCCGCTGCCTCGAAGCCCTGCGCGAACGCCCCGTAGTCGGAGCGCTCC
>CAZSDX010000714.1:0-3173 GCA_964605685.1 uncultured Polyangiaceae bacterium | reverse complement strand
CAGGTACGCCTCGCACCCGACGCCGTCGCCCAGGCCACAGGCGCGCTTCAGGGCCGCCGCCCTCTCCTGCGGCGCGCTCCTCGTGTGCTCCGCCAGCAGGACGCAGGCCCGGGGGAGCGCAAGCTCGCAGCCCCGGGCGAGGGCCGCCGCAGAGGGTGCTCTGCCCCCCGGCGCGGCCACCAGCTCGGCGCAAGAGATCGCATCCCCACCGGAGCAGGCGCCGTCGAGGCGCTCCCAGAGGGCTGCCGCAGACTCCCGGGGTGGCGGCCTGTCGAGGAGCGCAATCGCCCGGGAGCACCCAACCGGGAGCCCTCCCTCGCAAGCTTTCTGGTAGGAGGCGAGCGCACTGTCGAGGGCGGTATTGTCGGTGGTGCGGGGGGTGTTTCCCGGATCGTCTCCGAGCGCTTTGGGGTATTCCTGCCAGAGCCCGAGCAGCACGCAACCCTCCAGGACCCCGCGGGTGCAGCTCTGCTGGGCTAGATCCAGGGAGCGCCCCTCGATACGTCCAGCGGCCTCCTCGTCCTTGGGCACGAGGTTCCCCTCCCGGAGCAGCATCGCCAGGTGACGGCAGGCAGGTGCGTGGGCGTTGGTGCAGGCGCTCCGGAGCTGGTTGACCCCGTACATGGGGGTCAACCCGGGCGCCGTGTTGCGTAGCGCCAGCTCCCCGAGGGTCGCACAAGACCCAGGATCAGCCCCCATGCAGCCCCGGCGGAGCAAGACGGAGGCCTGCTGGGGATCGGAAGACACGAGGGAGCGACCCGCGGCGCGGCAGCCGAGGGCATCGTTGAAGCTGCAACCGAGAGCGTAGACACTGGCGGCGCGCTCCGGGGAGCGAGGGACGCCGATGCCCTGGGCGAAGCGGTGGCCGAGCGAGGTACAGGCGACGCCTTCTCCCCGGGAGCAGCGCGCGGCCAGGTCGGCGGCCTCGCGGCTGGCGTCCGGCGGGAGCGGGGGGGGCTGGGGCGGCCCCGGAGGAGGAAGCACGGCGGAGGACGAGGCGGCGGGGCAGGCGACGTCTGGCAGAGGCAAGGCGCTGGCGACAGCGCTGGCGGAGGCGAAGGAGACAGGGAGGTTCGCCAGGCGTTCGCAGGCAGGAGCGTCCCCGGCAAGGCAAGCCCGCTCGAGGAGCATGGCTCCCGCGCGGAGCCCGGCGCCTTGCCCCTGGGCGAGGGCGAGGCCGAGGGTACGGCAGGCGCTCGCGTCGCCTTGGTCGCAGGCGAGGAGGCAGCCGTCAAGGAGGTGGCCAGCGCAGGCGTCGGGCTTCTGGTTGCAGCCGATGCTCGGGCCCAGCGAGAGAGCAAGAAGCAGCAGCGCTCGGGCGGCGTTCGAGGCCCGCGGCATCATGGGGGCGAGAGGTTATCCAAAGAGCCAAGGGAACGTCCACAACGCCGAGCGCAGGGATGCTACGATGACGTGCCATGGCCAAGCCGATCACGGTGCGCTACCGGGGGGGGGTCTCTGCCTTCGAGCACCACAAGATAGACCGCTCGAAAATCTACGGGCGCAAGGTGCGCTTGCCGCTGGACCCGGACGGGCAACCCTGCGAGCGCGCTCAGCTCACCGAGGACGGCGCTCTGGTGCTTCGTCCGGGGATGATCGGGCAGGGCTACTTCGACGGCGGAGGCGAGTGGATCCCCACCGGGGATCTCCTGGGCCTGGACGAAGCAGGAGAGCCGCTGAAGCTGGTGCCCTCGACCCTGGGTGTTCCCCAGGACGCCGAGGCCATCGAGCCGTGGGAGGCCCTGGATTTCCAGGTACGAAGCGTCCACCTCCTGGCCCCCGAGACCCTCGATCCGGCGCTGGACGAGGCCCTTGCCCGGGGGGAGATCCTGCGGTTCCCGTTCAACTACGGCTCCGACTACCACGCGGAGACGGCCCTGCTGGTGCGCAACGACGAGGGGACGTTCTGCCTGGTCGGGGTGCCCTTGCTGCCTGCCTGGGCCGAGCCCAACGACGTCCCTGTCTACGAGGAACCTTCGGATCTGGGGGATCTCGACTTCGAGATGTTTTGACCATGTACCGACGCATCCACCTGACCAACGCCTCGGGCCGCGACGCCACGGTCTCCATGGCCATCGTCCCCCACGAGGTCTCCCCGCGCCTCGGCCTCCGCAACCGCCCGGTCACCTTCCGCCGCTACGTCAACTGCACCGCCGAGGGCACCCACGAGGCCCTCGCTCGACGCCTCGGGGAAGACTACGCCGAAGCGCTCATCGAGGGCGATCCGGAGATCGACCTGGAGCTCGTGGGTCGCACAATACCCGGCACCGTCACCGTCTACCTGTCGGCCCGCGGCGACACGCTCCACGCCACCCCCGCCATCATCGAGGCCATCCTCGGCCCTGATGGCGTCGAGCGGGAGCGTCGCGCCGCCTCCGACACCCCCGCCAACGTCCACGACGAGGAGCCCCTCCGGTGGACCGGCCGCAAGATCCCCCTGCGAGAGCTCGCGCGCAGGTTCACCTTCCGCCGGACCATCCAGATCTTCCACGGCGACGGGCTGACCTACGACTTCCTCCTGGCGACGGCGAGGCAGCTTGATCAGGAGCAGAGCGCGGTGCTGCTCGGCGCCGGGAGCAAGGGCACAGACCCGCTGGTCTTCGAGGCCAACGGGCGCCCGTACCGGGGCTTCCTGTCGGGCCGCGTCGACCCGTCCAACCCGGCGCGCTACCGGCTCCTGCTGCACCTGAGCGACATGGAGCTGAAGAGGCCGCCGCCGGACGCGCTCACCCCCGCGGCTCCAGCCGCCGAATCCCCCCGCGAGACCACCGACGAGGAGGCACCGTGATCGCCGCGACCACCGCCACGCCGCTGGGCGCCGCCCGGCTCCACCCGCCCGGCTCCCTGCTGGATCCTTCGCTGTCCGCGCTGCTCCGCGGCTACCGGCGCCGCGTGCTCTCCGGGGTCTTCACCGTCAGCCCGGGCGAGGTCCCTTCCTTCCTGCCGCCTGGGACGCTCCACGCGACGGCGTTGCCGGGGGGCCGCCCCTGGTTCCTTGTCCTGGAGCAGGGCCAGGCGGTGCTGGCGACCGCCTCGGGCCAGGTGATCGAGGGCGACGCGCCGCTGCTCGACGAGGCCCGCGCCGTGCTGGGCAAGGCGGTGGGGCGCGCGGTCCTGGCGGGCGAGCTGGGGGCCGAGGGGCAACCGCTGGAGGCGATCCTGGGAGATGGGGA
>CAZSDX010000713.1:0-3184 GCA_964605685.1 uncultured Polyangiaceae bacterium | reverse complement strand
TGCCACAAGGTAGGAGAGATCCGGGCAAAGCGTAGCTCAAGGGCAGAGGGGGGAGCTTGAACGACAGGCCCACGGGGGGGGCTCCTTTCCGGAAGGGTTGTTCCGGGCGCTGGTGGGGGTGGTGCTGATGGGCTGCTCGCTGCTGGGGGCCGCGACCCTCTGGAGCGCCTGCACCTCGCCGCTCCCCGGCGGACCGCTCGCCAGCCTGGGCCCCGAGTCCCGGGTGCGCCGTACCATCGAGGGGCGCCCCGTGGAGCGGCTACGGGCGGGCTCGTACACCTACCTCCGCGTCGAGGACGACCAGGGGCAGAGGCGGTGGGTGGTCACCATGGGCCGCATCCCGGAGGGAGCCGCCCGGGTCGAGGCGCGCACCCTGGCTCGCGCCACGGATTTCCAGTCCAAACGCCTGCAACGCCGCTTCGACGAGCTCTTCTTCGCCACCGTCCGCGCCGTCACTCCCTGAAAGGAACACCGTCATGCACCGTCCAGCGATCCTCGCCACCACGCTCTTGCTCCTCGCCTGCGGGAGCGACACCAGCACGTCCCCATCGAACGCACCGACCGCCACCAACACGGCCGCCATCGAGCCGCCCGGGTGCGAGCGCTCCGCCGGCCTGGAGGCGGATTTCTCCACCGGAGGCGACCTGGAGACTTGGGCTGGGCCCGGGGTGGACCCGACGACGAAGAAGCTCCCCGAGCCCGGGGCGGGCGGCTACGTGGTGGCCACCACCCGGCTCAACATGCTCCCGGAGGGACAGAAGCTCTTCAGCAAGCACGTCGGGGCGATCCTCGGCGCCTTCGAGCAGCAGCCGGGGCTGGTGGGTTACCAGGTCGGGTTCTCGGAAAAATGCGGCGTCGCCCGGACCCTCTCCGTGTGGAAGGACGAGGAGTCCCTCTACGCCTTCGTCACCGGCGGCGCCCACAAGGCGGCCATGGACGACACGAGCAAGATGAGCCGCGGCTTGAGCAACACCACCCACTTCCCTGTCAGCACCACCGCCGACATCACCTGGAACGCCGCCGCCCGCGCCATCGCCGAGGACGACGGGCCGTTCTATTGAACCCGCAGGGTCCGGAGCATCCGGATCCTCCCGGCCTCGTCTTCCACCAGGCACACCAGCCTCCCCCGCTCGTCCGCCACGGCGACGCCGAAGGGTGAGGGGTGGACCAGCGCCTGCGCGGCGCCCTCCAGCGTCAGGCTCCCCTTCTGCTGCGCGCCTGCTCCCGGCCTGGTCCTCCAGAGATGCACCTTGTCCTGGCTGGCGACGCCCACCAGGTTTCCCCTGGCCGCTGCGGTGTAGTAGCCCCCGGGGGCAACGCACAGGAACTCGCGCTGGTTGCCCGAGAGCGCCTGGATGCGCCCGTAGTTTTCGCACCGGATCGCACCAACATCGGCTCCGCCGACCCACGCGAAGGCATCGCACCTCGGCCCCGGCACCTCCATCTCCGGGAGGTCGTCCCGACGGAGAAGCCGCCGAGAAGAAGGATCCCACTGCCAGAGCGACGCAGCGCCCGTGGCATCCTCGAAGACCGCAGCGAGCACGATGGCCTGTGCCTGCGCCCAGAACCAGCAGGCGACGACCCGGCGACGAGGCTCGCGGAGCTGCCAGATCGCGGACCACCCCGGGTTCAAGGCGTCGACCTCGCAGAGGATCCCGCCTTCGACCCCGACCAGCCAGGAAGCGCCGTCGAACTCCGGCGCCCAGGCGGTCAGCTCGACCTCGGTCCAGACCCGGGAGCGGAGGCCCGCCGTGTCCAGGCGCGCCACCCGCCAGCGACGCCCCCGGGGCGCCAGCACCAGCGCCCGATCTCCCCGGGTGGAGAGCACGATCTTCTCCGCCGGTTGCTCGAAGTGATGGAGACGCTTCCCCTCCCGCGAGAGCAGGAGCGCGCCCGCCTCCCCCAGCGCCACCAGCGCCTTGCCCCCGGGGAGCAGCACCGCATCCAGGACCGGCAGCGCCCCCATCCCGGCGGCAGGGAGCGCCACCTCCAGCGAACCGCTCGCCCCCGAAGAGCTTCCTCCAACCGGCCAGTCCGCCCGGAACATCGCGTCCCCGAGCTTCCCCCGGAGCTTCGCCAGCACCGCCGGTTCTTCCCCCTGGTCGCCCGCATCCCGGAGCATCGCCCGGAGCAGCGGCCTCGCCAGCGCCACCAGCGGGGAGGTGTTCTCCCAGGGACCGTCGGTCATCCGCATCGCCAGCGCCGCTCGATCGTGGATCGCCTCCGGCGCCGGATCCCGGCAGAGGCGCTCCACCTCCCGCGCCATGTCCTCGAAGGACTCCGGCACCATCTGGAGCTTCCTTAGCCTGGCCTCCAGGCCCACCACACCGCCGAGGAGGATCGCTCGCTCCAGCCAGACCACCCGGAGGGAAGCCAGCGCAGGGAAATCCTGGAGGAGCAGCTCGGCTCCCAGGTAATCCCCTTCGCTCGCGCGCTGATCGGCCCACAAGATCGCCAGAGCCTTGGCCTCTTCTGGGTGTTCTTTGAGGCGCACCAAGGCATCGGCGAAGGCTCCGTGGCGCCTCGCCAGCAGCAGCGCCCGGCTGCGGTTGCCCGCGAGGAACCACTGGCGCACCACCAGCCCCGGCGCCAGCGCTCGCCCCTCCGCCAGCTCCGCCGCCAGCAGCAGCCGGTCGTGGCGCTCCAGGTAAGCCACCGCCTCCTCGCTCTCCCGCAGCAGCTCCGCCAGCACGAAGGCTGCCTCCTCCACCCGCCCCTGGGCGTCCAGCCGCTCGAAGGCCGCCCGGTAGAGCCGCCGTAGCTCGTCGTAGAGCCCCGCGAAGGGAAGCACCGACGTCCCCCCGCCGGAGGCCCCCACGGACAGCGAGAGCCCGTCCCGCGGGCCAGGAACGCCAAGGGTGAACGAGGTACCGCCGGAGCTGTCACCGCCCAGGGGGATCGCGTGGCGGAGCGCCTCCTCCAGGTCGCCTCGCTGGAACATTTCCATCATGTTCCCCAGAAATTCTGCCTGCTTTCGCCCCACCATCGGAGCCATCTTCGAGGCAAGCAGAAGCCGGGCCGCCCAGTCGTTGAGCCGGGTGGAGAGGCGCTCCAGGAAACCAGGCCCCGCGGGCTCCACCGGGCGGATCACCAGCCCGGGGCGCGGCGGCGCCTCCCCGGCGGCGGAGCACGCCGCCGCCTTGCCCAGCGGCGACGAGCCTGAGGACAGCGACAGGCGCGTCAC
>CAZSDX010000712.1:0-3185 GCA_964605685.1 uncultured Polyangiaceae bacterium | reverse complement strand
CACCGTCGAGCGCCTCCCGTCCCCATGAGCCGCCGCTGGATCGTCCAACCCTCCGCGCGAGGTTGCCCGGTGCTCGGGACTTTGTGTGCTATACGTGTGTTCAGGTCCCATCTACCATGTCCAACGGAAGCTCGATTGAGTGGACAGACGCCACCTGGAACCCGGTTCGTGGCTGCACGAAGGTCTCGCCGGGGTGCAAACATTGTTATGCCGAGACCTTCGCGGAGCGCTTCCGCGGCGTCCCTGGTCATCCTTTCGAGCAGGGGTTCGACCTGCGGCTGGTGCCCGAAGCGCTGGAACTGCCGCTCAGGTGGCGGGCGGGTCGGCGCATCTTTGTAAACAGTATGTCGGATCTCTTTCATGAAGGCGTGCCTGACGAGTTCATCTTGCGCGTCTTTGACGTGATGAAGCGAGCGCCACAGCACAAGTTTCAGCTTCTCACCAAGCGGGCGAAGCGGATGGCACTGTTCACCGCGCCCCTTTCTATCCCCGAGCACGTGTGGATGGGCGTGAGCGTCGAGAACGAGAAATACTGCGAGCGAATCGATGACCTGCGGAAGGTGAAGGCGAAGGTCCGCTTCCTGAGCGTGGAGCCACTCCTTGGCCCCCTTCCCCGCTTGAACCTCCGTGGCATCCACTGGGTGATCGTGGGCGGCGAGAGCGGACCGCGAGCCCGCCCGATGGAACCCGGGTGGGTGCGTGCGATCCGCGATCAGTGCATCGCGGCAGATGTTCCGTTCTTCTTCAAGCAATGGGGAGGGGTCCGTAAACACACAACTGGCCGCATCCTTGACGGTAGGACGTGGGACGAGATGCCTGGTCGGATCGTTCACCAGAATCGTGTTCTCGCTGTCGTGAATGGTTGAGATGGAGGTAGGAGAGATCAATGACAACAACAAAGAAGACGACGTGGAGCCTGGACCCACACACTCGCGCGAAGCACGAGATCCTTCGTCGTTACCTTGAAGTGTGGACCCCTATCTTGAGCCTCGGGGGCTTCCTGCAGATCGCTTACGTCGATGGATTTGCCGGCCCAGGCGCCTATTCAGGCGGAGAGGATGGATCGCCCATCATCGCCTTGAAGGCTGCGCTCCAGCATCAGGCAAAGATCCAGGCGGAAGTGTTCTTCCTGTTCATCGAGAAAGAAAAGGATCGGGCAGAGATGCTCCGGCAACTGGTCGAAGGGCTCAAGTTGCCTGCCAATTTTCGTGTTTGTATCGTTGGTGGGAGGACCTTCGAGGAAGGTTTCAGGGAAAACTTGCTAGATTTGTACAGGGGTAAGCAAGGGCAGATGCCCCCCACCTTTGCGTTTATCGATCCCTTTGGCTGGACCGGTATACCGTTCTCCCTGGTAAAAGAGATCCTTTCGTTCCGGAGCTGTGAAGTGCTCATCAACTTCATGTACGAGGAGATCAACCGGTTCATCGCTCACCCCGATCAGGAGCACAACTTCGACACGCTCTTCGGAACAGAAGAGTGGCGCAAAATAGCGAAGATCTCCGAGAAGAAGGCTCGACGGGAGTTCCTTCACGGGCTCTACCTCGATCAGCTGCGAGGGGCTGCCGGAGCCAGGTATGTACGCTCTTTCGAGATGCGCAACGACAAGGATGTGACGGACTACTTCCTCTTCTTCGCCACCAACAGCCCCAAGGGAATGGCAAAGATGAAAGAGGCCATGTGGAAGGTGGATCAGTCCGGTGAGTTCCGTTTCTCGGATGCCACGAACCATGCCCAGGAGTTGCTCTTTAGCCGCGAGCCATCCTTCGACGCTCTTCGGGACGCTCTCCTCGCGAGGTTCGCCGGACAGGACGCCACCGTCGCCGAGGTGGAAGACTTCGTGCTTGCAGAGACGCCTTTCCGGGAGACCCACTACAAGAAGCAGGTGCTTGCCCCGCTGGAACGCGAGGGCAAGATCAGCCCTGTGAACCCACCCCACGGGCGCAAGCCGAACACCTACGCCGTCCCCACCATGATGTTGCGGTTCAAGCCGTGAAACGAACGCTGGCGAAATCCTGTCTGCCCTCCCGCGCGCTCCGCACCGACGACCTGCTGCGCATCGACGGCGACCGCGGCACCGTCGAGCGCCTCCCGTCCCCATGAGCCGCCGCTGGATCGTCCAACCCTCCGGCCCCTCCACCCTCGCCGATGTCCTTGCCTGTATGGAAGATCCAGATGCCTTCCGGGAGGGACGCGCCTTCGTCGGGAAAAAGCGCGCCACCCGCGAGGACGCGCCCCTCGCCCCGGGGACCGAGGTCGTCGTGTACCCCCCTCGCTCGGTCGCCGAGGAGCCCCGGGTGCTGGGCGAGCGCGACGGGGTCCTGGCCCTCTTCAAGCCCGCGGCGCTGCCCACCATCGCCGACCACCGGGGCGAGCGCTGCCTGCTGCGCTGGGCCTGCGGGCGCCTCCGTCGGGAGGATCTCCACGCCACCTCGCGGCTGGACGTGGGGGTGAGCGGCGTGGTGCTGCTGGCCTGCGACCGCGCCGCCCGCGAGCGCCTGGCCCAGGCTCGGGAGCAGGGTCGCTACCGCCGGACCTACCTGGCGTTGACGCCTCCGGGGCCGACCTCCGGCTCCTGGACCTGGGCCATCGGCAAGGGCAAAGGGAACCTCCGCGCCGCGCTCCCCGAGGGAACCCCCGGCGCCCCGGACGCCACCACCCGCTTCTCCGCCCTCGCCGCCACGCCCCGGGCGGCCCTGCTCCGGGTCGAGCCGATCACCGGCCGGACCCACCAGATCCGGGTCCACGCCGCGAAGGCAGGCTTCCCCCTGGTGGGCGACACATCCTATGGAGGTTCTCTACGAATCGTCTCCCCGGACGGCTCGGTGCTCCGCGCGGGGCGCATCGGGCTCCACGCCTTCCGGGTCGAGGCGCCGGACCGGCGCGGCGCTCCCTGGCGCGTGGAGGCGCCGCCCCCGGACGATTTCCTCGCCCTCTGGAGGGCTCTCGGTGGTGATGCGTTGCCGGAGGTGCCATGAGACCTCACCCCCCCGACCCCCCTCTCCCTGAAGGGCAGAGGGGGTGTGTTGTATGGAGATTCCATCGAGGGAACCTCACCCCCCGACCCCCTCTCCCTGAAGGGCAGAGGGGGTGGGTTGTATGGAGATTCCATCGAGGGAACCTCACCCCCCGACCCCCTCTCCCTGAAGGGCAGAGGGGGTGGGTTGTATGGAGATTCCATCGAGGGA
>CAZSDX010000711.1:0-3189 GCA_964605685.1 uncultured Polyangiaceae bacterium | reverse complement strand
TGGCGGCCACCGCGCGGCTTGGGGGAGAGGCGTTCTCGCTGCGGATCGGGGTCCCGCTGGAGGCGATCCCGGCGGCGACGCGCTTCGATCGGGCGGCGCTCGCGGGGCTCGGGGCGATGCCGCTGACGGTGCCGCTGGTGGGGGCCCGCGGGCTGGCGACCCCGGAGGATCTCGCGGGGATGGTCCCCGGAGCCGCCTGGTTCCCCGGGGAGGCGTGGGCGATCCGCCGGGAACTGGAGGGCTGGGCGGGGAGCGGCTGGCTGGCCTGCGGAGGGGCCGAGCGGGGGGCCGAGGTGGAGCTGCGGAGGGACGGAGCCTCCTTGGCCCTTGTGCTCGGGCGCTCCTGTGGGTCACTTTCCTGGGAGCCCCCCATGACGACGCCCCCCGAAGACGACGCCCCCGAGGCCGACCTGCCCGACGCCCTCGCGGAGACCCCGGTGGTCGTCCGGGTCGAGGTCGCCTCCGTCACGCTGGAGGCCCAGCAGTGGGCGCGGCTGGGGCCGGGGGACGTGGTGGCCACCGGGGTACGCCTGGGGGAGCCGGTGGTGCTCCGCGCCGGAGGGAGCGTCTTCGCCCGGGGAGAGCTGTGCATCCTGGAGGGCGAGCTGGCGGTGAAGATCCTCCAGCGCCTGTGAACCCGTAGCCAAGGAAATCCCTCGTGATGTCTCGTCTCCTGTTTCTGGTAGCAACGACGTTTCTTTTTGCTGCGCTGAGCGCCTGCGAGGAGGAGGACAAGGACGCCTCCGGCTCGGGGGGGGCTGAGGCGACCTGTCCCGCGAGCGACCAGGGAAAGGCGTGCCCGACGGAGGGGGCCTCGTGCAGCACCGGGCTGCGGTGCGAGCCGCTGCGGCTGTACTGCACCAACGGGGTGTGGTCCGCGAAGCAGTCGACCTGCGGGGACGCGGGATCGGGCGGGGGGGCCGGGTCCAACTGATGCTGGACGATGTCATCCTCCGGTCGGCGCTGGCGCAGTCGCAGCTTGTCCGGGGGGGGGCCATCTCGGCGGAGGAGCTGACCCGGGCGTACCTCGACCGGATCGAGCGCCTGGACCCGAAGCTGAGCGCCTTTGTCCAGCTCACCCCGGAGCGGGCGGTGGCGTCGGCGAGGGCTCTGGACCGGCGGCGGAGGGCGCGGGGCGAGCGCCGGGGGCCGCTCTGGGGGCTACCGACGGCGATGAAGGACATCCACCAGGTGCGGGGGATGTTCTTGCGGCTGGGGTCGCGGGCGTTCCGTTACCTCTGGTCCCCGGTGGACGACGCCAGCACCGCGGCGGTGCGCCGGGCCGGCATGGTGCTGACCGGGAAGCTGTCCACCTCCGAGCTGGCGATCCTCCCCGTCGTCGACACGGAGCTGCACCCGCCCACCCGGAACCCCTGGGATCTGGGGCGTTACTCCGGCGGCAGCTCCGGGGGCTCTGCGGCGGCGCTGGCGGCGGGGTTGCTCCCGGTCGCCGTGGCCAGCGACGGGGCTGGCTCGATCCGGATCCCGGCGGCCTTCTGCGGGCTGGTGGGCCACAAGCCCACGCGGGGCCTGATCCCCAACCCCTTCGCGCCCTTCGAGCCCCTGGAGCTGTCGGTGATCGGCCCCCACGCCCGCAGCGTCGACGACGCCGTCGCGCTGATGGATGCGCTGCGGAGCGACGAGGAAGGCAACCTCTTTGATGCGGTCCGACGCCCGCCTCCGCGGCTGCGGATCCGCTTCACCACCCGCAACCCGGTGACCGACGTCGACCCCCTGGTGGCCGGGGCGGTGGAGCGGGTCGCCGGGCTCCTCTCGGCGATGGGCCACGAGGTCGACGAGGGGACGCCGGTCCAGGGCAGCATCGACGAGTTCTTGCCGATGTTCTTCTTCCTGGCCCGGGGGGTGTTTGTCCCCTTCGAGGGGGCGCTCCAGGAGACCACGCGCTGGCTCCGGCGCCAGGGCGAGCGGGTCACCCTCCAGGAGGCCATGGCTTGCCGCGAGCTCTTCCGCGGGCGCGTCGACCGCTGGTTCGGGGGCGTCGATCTCTGGATCACCCCCACCGTCGCCCGGTTGCCCCCCGCGGTGGGGGCTTTCCAGAACGAGAGCGCCGAGGGGCGGATGTACGCCGCCGCCCCCCTCGGCGCCTTCACCGCGGTCTTCAACGCCAGCGGCCACCCGGCCACCACGATCCCTCTCTGGGGGCCCGAGAGCACCTTGCCTGTGGGGGTCCAGCTCGTCGCTCCCCGGGGCCAGGACGCCCGCTCCCTGGCGGTCGCCCGCGCCTTGCTGGAGGCCCTCGGCACACCCCTCACCCCGCTAGCTCCCCTGGCGGCGCAGGCATGATCGCGCCGCTCCTCGCGGTCCCCCGGGGCTTCTCCTTGCCGTCGCTCCTTGCGCTGCCGCGGTCCAGGGTTCTGCGCGACTGGCACGGCGCGCCGCTCCCGTGGGGGGTCTCCTGGGTGGCGGCCTGCTCGCTGGACGAACTCCTCTTTGGCGGCGTGGTGGAGGCCCCCGCCGGCTGCGACGAGGTCACCGGCTTCCAGGAGGGGCTGTGGTCTCGCGACGTGCTGGAGCTGTTCATCCCCTGCCGCCACGCCGCCACCGGCACGGAAAATACCGGCGGCAAGGAGGCTCGCTACCTGGAGCTGAACCTTTCCCCTGCGGGCGCCTGGTGGGCCTGCCTCTTCGACGGGTACCGGGCGCGCTCCCCGGAGCAACCCTTCCCCTGCGAGGTCCGGACCTGGAGCGAGCGCCGGGAACGATCGTGGAGCGCAGCTCTGGCGCTTCCGCTGGGAGCGATCGGGGTGAAGCTGGATCTGAAGAGGCTCCGCTTCTGCGCCATCCTGGGAGACCCCCGGCGCTTCCTGATCCACGGGGCTTCCCCGGGAGGAACGCCGGACTTTCATGGCCAGATTACGTCCCCGACGGAACGATAAAGCCCGGCGATAGCCAGGATTCTGTCCTGGTCGAACCGTGCATGTCCTGGACAGAAAGACGCCTGAATTTGCCTTTATTTTCCGGGGAGGATCGGTCGAATACGGGAGTATCTGGCCGGTATGGACCTTGCGATTAAGGGGGGAATGTTGAACATCTTGAGCGTGAGCCGTCGGGGGCTGGTGCTGGTGGGTGCGATGGCGGCGGCCTGCGTGGCGGCCTGCTCCGGGGGGGATGAGGAGAGCGGGGCCGCGGCCAGCGGCGGGGCAGGAGGGCAGGGCACGGCCGGGAGCG
>CAZSDX010000710.1:0-3194 GCA_964605685.1 uncultured Polyangiaceae bacterium | reverse complement strand
TCCGGCGGAGGCGGGGGCAGCACCGCCGGGAAAGGCGGCAGCGGAGGCGCGGGCGCCGCGGGGGAGGCGAGCGGCGGGAGCAACCCCACGACGCCGACGGTGGTGGTGGAGAACAGCGGGAGCAGCGACGACGAGGGCTGCGGGTGCCGATCCGCAGGGAGACCAGCGACGAGCGGGGCATGGGCGGCGCTGGGGCTGGGGCTGGCGTGGGGCCGTCGGCGCCGTCGTTCTGCAACGACTTCGTGAAGTATTTGCGGAGGATCGAGGGGACTTGGCCCACCGGGGGCGGCTCTGGTCATCATGAGGTCCGGGCGTCCCTCAGGCGCCCGTTCCCACGCCATGCCTCGCCCTGAAATGAGCCTTCGCGCCGCGGCCCTGGGGGACAAGCTCCTGACCCGGCTGGATCCCCAAACGCCTCGCACCATCGACGACCTCCTGCCCTGGTGGGAACGCCACGGCGTCCTGCGGGTCGAGCTAGTACGGCTTCTCCGCCAGCTCATCGACGAAGGGCAGGTGGAGAAGGGACCGGACGGGTACGTCCTGGTGGTGCAGGGCCGGAAATCCTCCGTGCGCCGCGTGGAGTCCGCGCAAGCCCCCGCTCCTGCTCCCCCACCTACCCCGCCCGCTCTGCCTGACCCGCCCGCCCCACCTCCTGCGCCGCCTGCGCCGTCGCCCCCCGCCTCCCGCACCACCCCTGCGCGCACACCTCCTCCGCCCGCGCCTGCGCCTTCCGGGACGGTGAGCAGGGAAGAGTCCGCGCCGGTCTCGCTCCCTCCGGCGTCGACGGGGCCCGAGACCAAGACACTGGTAGCCCGGGTCATGGACGAGCTCCACCGGAAGCCGCAGACCTGCGCGTCGCTCCTCCAGACGCTCAAGGACGCGAATTCCAACACGGTCCGCGGAGCGCTGGCGCGGTTGAAATCCGCGGGGCGCGTCACCCTGGACGAGCAGGGGATCTACCGGCCCGCCAAGGAGAAGTGACGCTCAAGGAGCGAGCATCACCGCGCCGAAGGCCGGCACGGTGAGCTTGACCTTGCCCGCGGCGTCCACGGTGGCCTCAGGGCCGCCCAGCGCATCCTTGAGCACGGTCCCGGGAGGGAGGCCGAGCGCCGACTGCGCCTGGGCGATCATGGCCTGGGCGACGCCGCTCCGGTTGACGCCGACGAGGGCGGCCTTCCCGTCGGAGGTCTTGCGGCCAAACACCAGCACGTCCTCCAGGGTGGAGCCGCTGACCGTCTTCTGGTCGACCACCTGGTTGTAGGGCACGTAGGCGCCGCGACGGAGCGCCGGGATGGCGCGGCGAGCTTGCCCGAGCTTCTGCACGAAGGCCAGGGTGCTCTTCTCCTCCGCGGAGAGCTTGGACTCGTCGCGCCAGAAGATCCGGTTGTTGGGGTCGGCGCCGCCCCACTGGCCGTACTCGTCGCCGTAGTAGAGGAGAGGCGCCCCGGGGAGGCCGAACATCCAGGCCATGGCGACGCGCAGGCGCTGGAGGGGGAGGTTGCTGTTCGGAGCCTTGGCGATGTCGCCCCACTGGGTCCCGGCCTTCCAGGCGTTGTCCGGGTCAGCGAGGGTGACGAAGCGAGGCGTGTCGTGGCTGCCGATGTAGGGGGTCATCACGGAGCCCTTGGGCCAGCGTTTCTGTCCGTGGTCGGTCCAGTAGTCGGCGTGGAGCATGCCCTTCTCGTTGGAGGCGAAGACCCGGTAAGAGACGCCGTGGTAGAGGACGAAGTCGAACTGGCCGTCGAGGCCGTGAGGGCCGATGTAGCGGGCGATGGTGTTGTAGTTCTCGTCGTTGCAGGGGTCGGGGCAGTCCCCCCAGCCCATGGCGGTCTCGCCCATCAGGAAATATTTTGTCCCGGCGCTCTCGAAGGATTCCCGGATCTGGACCGCGAGGTTGCGGGTGGCGACCTCCTCGACGTGCTTGACGGCGTCGACCCGGAGGCCGTCGAGGTCGAACTCGTCGAGCCAGAAGACCGCGTCGTCGACGAAGCGAGCGTTGGCCTCGGGGACGGTGTGATCGATGTCGGGCATGTAGGGTGCGAAGAGGCACTCGAGGGCTTTCTCGGTCCAGTCGCAGCCTGCGGTGCCGCAGACGCAGCCGGTGCGGAACCACTCCGGGTGCTCCTTGAAGTACTCGTGGTCCTCGTGGACGTGGTTCACCACGTAATCCTGGAGGATGCGGATGCCGTGTTGGTGGGCCTCCTCGACCATGGCCCGGAGAGCGTCGGCGCCGCCGAGCCGCGGGTCGACCTCGCGGCCCTTCACGGGCCAGTAGCCGTGGTATCCGGTGACCGTGTGCACGCCGTCGGCGGCGAGGTAACCCTTCTGGGGGTTGGTCTGGAAGGGGGTCAACCAGATGGCGTTGATGCCGAGTTTGTCGAGGGTACCGTCGGCGATCACCTGGCGGAGCCCTTCGAGGTCGCCCCCCTGGAAGTCACCGGTCGGCTCGGCCCCCGAGGTCTTGGCGCCGTTGTTCTTGGGGTCACCGTCGCGGAAGCGGTCGGTCATCACCATGTAGATCAAGGCGTCCTCCCACTGGAAGGGCTCGGCCTCGATCCAGAAGGGGAGCAGCAGCGGCTCGCCCTTCTTCCCGGCCTTGTCCACCGGCACGACGGTCACCCGGTACTTGCCATCGGCGAGCCCCTTCAGCGAGAGGGTCACGTCGCCCTTGGCGTCCACCTGGTAAGCGTCCTTGGCCAGCGGAGCGCTCTTGCCGCCGGAGCGCAAGGTCAGCTCGAAGGACTCGGGCGCCGCCGCGTCGCCGCCGATGCCCGCGGTGAAGGAGAGCTTGGCGGAGAACGTCCCCTGGCCCGGGGCGGGGCGCTTCGCCTCGCTGGAGGTCGCGGCGAGGGAGGGAAGCGCGCAGTCGCGGACCTTGATCGCCGAGTTCTCGATGCCCCCGAGGTACTTGCGCCGCCCCTGATCCGGATCGAACACCCACTGGGTCTGGCCGCCCTGCTCGTAGACCACCTTGTAGGCGTGGAGCCCCGGCGGCAGCGCCACCGTCCCCTGGTGCTTCCCGCCGCTGCCGGGCGTCAGCGGGGTCGCCGTCGCCAGGTTGAAGTTGTTCCACTCGCCCGCCACCCTCGGGTTCTGCGCCCCCGCGGGTACCGTCACCGAGAAGGTGACCGGGCACTTGCCCGCGTCGCTCCCGCCGTTGCCGCTGCCCCCGCCGTTGCCGCTGCTCCCGCCCT
>CAZSDX010000709.1:0-3200 GCA_964605685.1 uncultured Polyangiaceae bacterium | reverse complement strand
GCCGCGCCGCCTCCTGCGCCGCCCTGCCCCGCGCCGTTGCCTGCGTCGCCTCCGACCCCCGCGCCGCCGGTGCTTTGCCCTGCGGTACCCGCTTGCCCTGCGGCGCCGGAGGTTTCCCCCGGAAGCGATCCCCCGGAGAGGCCCTCGAAATCAGGGAAACAGGCCGCCGCCAGGAGCGCCGCGGCCAGGGAGGCCCATGCAAGGGAAGCGCGCATCGCCACGAGGATAGCGCCGATGAGGGAAACCGGGGGGCGTCGTCCCTTGTGGCGCGGTGGTGGTCGCGTAGCATGATCGGTCGGGCGGAAGAGGTCCGCTCCGGGCAGGGTCGGGGTTCAAGGATGGCGTACATCAAATTCAAGAACTGGATTCTTCCGCTGCTGGTGGGCTGGATGGTGGGGTGTGGAAGACCCGCTCCGGTCAAGCCGCCGACCCCGAGGCAACCGGATCGCCTGTGGGCCTTCAACCTGGAGCCCGGCACCCTGGCCCAGGCCAACGAGGCGATCCGCTCCGGGCAGGTGCTCGTGCTGAAGAAAGAGGCGCAGGATATCCGTGTCCTTCTGGATTGCTCCTTCCCGGGGGGGCTCCAGCCGTGGCTCAACCCGTGGTCCGAGACGCACCTGATCTCGACCCGCACCCAGGTGGAGGCGAGCTTCCTGGGGAACGCCCCGCTCATGGAGAAGGCCAGCGCCAGGGTGGAGCAAGGGGAGGGGTTGATGCTACGGCTGGTCAGCGTTGCGTCGTACTCGTCCGGCGTGGCCGGAGCAAAGCAGGTCAACTGGGGGAGCCTCCAGCCTCGGAAGCGCAACGGCTGCGACGGCGCGACGCACCTCGCGGGGATCCTTCACCTCGGCGCTGCCCAGCTCACCACGGCCCGCCAGCAAGGGGGAGCGATCAGCGTGGGCCCCGTCGCCCTGGGGACGAGCGGGTCCGAGGTCTTCGACGAGCGCATCGGGGATCCGGATCTCTGCCAGGGCGGTTCCTCCCAGGATCCGAGGTGCCAGAGCTTCATCGCGATGGATCTGATCGCCATCGCCGCCCAACCCTCCTCCAAGGTGGATCGGCAAGCCTGCGACGAGCGAGAACAGGAGATCTGCCTCCGGAGGTGCAACGCAGGGAGCGGAGGCGCCTGCAACAACGTGGGGTACTTCCTGGAGACCCAAGGGGCCGACGCGCTCCCGAAAGAGCAGCGTCTCTCGTTCGCCCGGGGGTACTACCAGCGAGCCTGCCAGCTCAGGAGCCAGAAGGGGTGCGCCAACGAGGTGCGCCTCCAGCTCGCCCTGTCCCCGGACTCCTCCAGCAAGCAGTACGCCCGCGGCAAGCTGGAGATGTACTGCGAGCAGGGCATCGACTTCGCCTGCGAGGTCGCCGGTAGCGAGCAGATCAAGCAGGGAGAGAAGGTCGCGGCCCTGGGCTCCAAACCAGGGATCGCCATGGACCCCGTCGGCGCCATCTCCCTCGTCACCGGGGCCGCGAGCAGCGCGCAGCGCGGGATCCAGCTCCTCCAGCGGGCGTGCTCCCTGGGGAACGGCGAGGCTTGCTACAAGCTCCAGCAGCACGCCTCCCAGCCGGTGCCACGACCCTGAAGCCACCAAGGGGAGAGACGGACAGCGGGCCGGGGGGGTGAGGTCTGCTCGAATCCCTCAGGGTAGGATCGAACCGATCAGGGTTTGCCGTGACCCATTTCGGTCGATGGTCGCGGAATTTCTGGGGCATCGCGGTGGCACGGGGGCTGCTTGAGGGGGTGTCATGGCTGCGCTCTCTCGACGATCCTTTGCGCTGGGGCTTGGCGCCTCGCTGCTGGCCTCTCCCTTCGGGGAGCTGCTCCGGGGCCACGGCAAGGCCCGGGCCGACACCTCGAAGCCGGCGAAGCGGCTGGTGATCTTCTTCACGCCCAACGGGACGGTGCCGAAGCGGTGGAGGCCCAGCGGGAGCGGGGCGTCGTTCACGTTCCCGGCGGGGTCGATCCTGGAGCCGCTGGCGCCGGTGAAGCAGGACGTGATCGTCTGCGATGGGATCGATTTCGTCGGCGTGTCGAACCACGAGGGGGGGATGGCGGCGATGCTCACCGGCGGGGGCGGGGTGGGGTCGTCCAGCGCCGGGATGTCCGTGGATCAGTACGTGGCGGCGAAGATCGGCCAGGGAGATCGCTTCTCGTCGCTGGAGCTGGGCGTGCAGACCAGCGCGTGGGGCGGCAACGTGCAGACCCGGATGTGCTACGGCGGCCCCGGGGTGTTCGTGCCTCCGGACGACGACCCGGCGAGCGTCTACAACCGGCTCTTTGGCGATCTGGTCGAGGACGGGAGCGCCGTGGACAAGGTGCTGCTGCGGCGCAAGAGCGTCCTCGACCTGGTGAAGCAGGACCTCGAAGGGCTCAAGCCCCGGCTCGGGTCGCTGGAGCAGCAGAAGCTGGAGGCGCACCTGGACTCCATCCGGAAGCTGGAGCTGGGGCTGACCGGGAGCGGCGCGGTGAAGGGCTGCGGCAAGCCCGCGGCGCCCGCGGTCGACGCGCAGGACGGGCCGTCGTTCCCCGCGGTGGGGGCGCTCCAGATGGATCTGCTGGTGACCGCGCTGGCCTGCGGGATGACCCGCGTCGCCAGCCTCCAGTGGTCCCACACCGTCGGCCCCCACGTCTTCAGCTGGCTCGGGCTGAGCGAGGGGCACCACGCCCTCTCCCACATCGACGACAGCAACGCCGCCGGGGTCGAGCATTTCGTCAAGGCCGAGCGGTGGTTCTCCGAGCAGTTCGCCTCCCTCGTCGACCGCCTCAAGAAGACCCCGGACCCGGCCGGCGGCTCCCTCCTCGACTCGACCCTCGTGGTCTGGGCCAAGGAGATGGGCGACGGGCGCCTCCATGACTGCTTCTCCGTGCCCTTCGTCCTCGCCGGAGGGGGCGTCTTCAAGCCGGGGCGCTACCTCCAGCTCGGGGGGGTTCCGCACCAGAAGCTCCTGGTCTCCATCTGCCAGGCCATGGGCCTCTCCAACCAGACCTTCGGCGACGCCACCAAGGGCCAGGGGCCCCTCGACGCCCTGCTGGGCTGAGGAGAAGACGATGAAGAACGTTTCCACCTTTGCTCTCCTCTTCTCCCTGGTCGGCGCCGCGTTCCTGGGCTGTGCTGGCGAGGATCCTGGCGCGAAACTTGGCGAGAACGGCCCGGGGGGCGCGGGGGCCAGCGGCGGACCCGGGGGCGCGGGGGCTTCCG
>CAZSDX010000708.1:0-3212 GCA_964605685.1 uncultured Polyangiaceae bacterium | reverse complement strand
CAGGCGACCGCCCGGGAGGCGCTCCGGGACCTGCTCGCCGCCTCGCGCAACCAGCTCCTCGGTGCCGCCAGCGAGGAGGCCTCCCAGGGGCCCCTGGCCCGGGCCGCGCGGCTGCTCCGGGCGGGCCAGGGGCTGCTCGCTGGGCGGGGTGACCTGGAGGAAGAGGCCTGGAAGCTCCGGCTGGAGGGGGTCGTCCGGGAGATCGACGTCGGCTTCGTCGCGGCGAAAATTCCACCGGATCTGGCGAATCTTCGCGAGGAAATCGCCCGGATCCTCGGGGCCGCATGAGCGCTGTCGTCTCACCCCTTCCGGTGACCTGGCGGGATCGCCCCGTCCCGCTCTCACCCTCCGCGGTGGTGGGGCTGGGGGCCGCGGCCGGCGGGTTGCTCCGGAGGGTGAGCAGGAGCGCCCCGGACGCGCTGGCCTCCTTCGAGGGGGCGGCGGCGCCGGGGGTTTTGGTGGTGCTGGGCGAGGCGGATCGGCTCCCCTGGGCCGACGGGGTGGGCTACCTGGGCCGCGATCCCAGGGCGCCGGCGCTGCTGCTGCCCACGGCGCTGGAGCCCTCGGTCCACCCCGCGCTGCTGGAGCAGGCCATCCGGCGGCGCCTGGCCTCGTCGTGGCGCGTGGCGGTGCTGGCGGATCCTCCCCGGCTGATCTCCCTGGCGTCGCCCCGCCCCCTCACCCCCCAGGCCCTCGCGGCGCTGGAGGCCAAGGTGCGCGGATGAACCCCCGCGACGCGCTCTCCGGGTGGAAGGAGCAGCTCGCGCCGCTGGCCCGGGAGCTGCGGGAGGGGCTGCTCCCCTGGCTCCAGCGCCTGGATCTGGCGGTGGGGCCGATGGCCGCAGAGGATCCGCTGGCGGACGGCGACCCGGACGGGTTCCTGGGGCTGAGCCGCCGGGGGCCCCACGAGCGACTGCTGCTGAGCGAGTGGCTGCTGGCCTCCGAGGTGCCCGACGAGTTCCTGCGGCGGGCGGCGGCGGGCGAGCATGCCTTCCTGGAGCTGGCGCGGCGCTCCGAGGCCGGGAGCCGGGTCGCCGCGGCGCTGTTCGACGCGGGCCCCTCGCAGATCGGCTCCCCGCGCCTGGCTCACCTCGCGCTCTTGCTGGTCCTGGAGCGTCGCGCCCGGCTCGCCGGCGCCTCGTTCTTCTGGGGCGTCCTCCAGCAGCCGGGGGTGCTCCGGGAATCCGTCGCCCCGGACCAGGCCCTTCACCTGCTCGCCGGGCGCTCCCGCCAGGATGCCACCAGGGAGCTCCTCGACAAAGCCACCGCTGCCCCGCCGCTCCGCAAGGCCCGCCGTGAGCTGTGGATCGTCGGCGGACCCACCGCCTGCTCCCTGGCGCCGGGCCCCTGCATCGAGGTCATCGAGCCCGTGACCCTGGAGCTGACCTCGCTCCAGGTGCGGCTCCGACGCGCGGATCGCAGCTCCCTCTCCGTCGAGCTGCCCCTCCCCCCGGAGGCGCAGCGGCTCCGGATCCTGCGTGACCCCTTCGAGCGCCCCGCGACGACCCACAAGCGCAAGAAGGCCCTGGCCACCGGGGCGCAGCGCTCCCTGTTCTTCTCCAGCAACGGGCGGCGCCTCTTTGTCGGGCTCGACGGGGGCGGGGTTCTTTCCTACCCTGTTCCGAATTCGCCCTACCAGTCGAACCCAGGGGAGCCCACCACGATCCGCCCCTCGGAGGGGCGGGAGATCCTGGCGGTGGGCTGGGAGAAGAACCAAGGGGTGGTGCTTCAGCGGGCGGGCAACCGGCTCTGGCTGCGCGCGGTGGGGCGCAAGGGGGGGCAGGCGCGGCCGGATCGTGCCTTCGACGGCAGCGCGGTGGAGTGGGGAGAGGGGCCAGCGACGGCGCTGCACACGATCACCGGGCCCCGCGGCGGGCGCGGGTACGCCTGGCTGACGCCGCGGGGGCAGTACGTCTGCATCGATGTCCACGGCAAGGTGCGGGTGCGGCAGGATGCGATCGCGGTGGGGATGAACCATTTCCGGACGATCCTGGCCTGCCGCGACGCCAGGGAAGAAGGTGTCTTCTTCGAGGTCGAGGGGATCGGGGAGAACGCGGAGAACGAGCGGCTCAAGACGACGCTGAGCGGCGAGATCGGCGAGGTGTTCTTCGGCTACGCAGAGGGAGGGCACCGGCATCCGGAGCTGGTGCTGTGCGGGGTCGAGAGCAAGGACACCGAGGGCTGGGCCCTCTACTGCGCTTATGATCGCCTGTCGTACCTGCCGCTGTCGATCCCGGCGAGCGAGGAGGCGGTCGGGGTCTTCCAGACGGCGAGCGCCGCCGTGCTGCTGGCGCTCTCGAAGGATCGACGCAGGCTCCTGGGCCACGGGGAGCGAGGGGTCATGAGGATGGCGGAGCCCGCCTCCCCCATCGTCGCGGTGGCGACCTCCTTCACGAGCACCACGCTCGCGTATCTCACCGAGGAGCAAGAGCTGGTGATCCAGTCCACGAGGTACTCCGAGCCCGTGCTGAGGGTGAAGCATGGCTCGTGAGCCGATCTTTCTGCCGCGTGCCTGGGGGTTCCGTGGCTCCGTGGAGGCCGCGGCCTTCCTGATCGATCCGGTGCTGATTGGCGAGGAGGCGGCGCGTGCTCGCGTGCTCTCTCTCTGGTCCCCGGGGGCCACCCTGCGGCGCTGCGGGGGGCGGCTGCTGCTCCACCTGCCCGCGCCGCTCCGGGTTCGTGCGGAGGAGGCCCCCGGCGCCCCGCTGGTGGCCCACGGTGACCTGCTCTGCGGCGCCCCGGGGCTCGACGCGGAGGCCAGGCGCCGGGGAGCCTCGCCGGGGAGCGTGGTCCTGCTGTCGGGGGGCGAGTTCGTTCTGCTCTCGCCCTCCACTGGCGAGCGCGAGGAGCCCGCGTCCTGGCTCGACCTGTCGGCCTTCGAGGTCGCGGAGGCCGAGGGGCACGGGGCTCCGGTGGCGCAGGCTCCGGCGGGGCTTCCGGCGCTACGTGTGGATGTGCGGGAGGTGCTTGGGGGTAAAATTCCACCCGCTAATCCCCAGGCCCAGAAGATCGCCGCAGAGCTGGCCCGCCTGGCGCAGCCCGCCGAGGAGAAGGCCGCTCCGGCGGCCTCGCGGTCCTTGTCCTCGCCGGTGGCGCGCTGGCTGGGGGGGATGTTCCAGTTTCTTTCGGCGGTGGTGACGCGCCTGTCGCTGTCCTCAGGCTCGTCGCCGCTGGGCAAGGCGGCGGCGCGCTCCGCCGCCGGGGAGGCGCCG
>CAZSDX010000707.1:0-3215 GCA_964605685.1 uncultured Polyangiaceae bacterium | reverse complement strand
CAAGCGTGACCTCCGTCACCCCCCTGTTTCCCCGGACAACCTCCGCCCCCCCCCACCCCCCCCTCCGCTCCGCCTCTCCTCACGGAACTTCCCTACACCACGGCACGCTCGCGAAATCCCGGCGATGGCCCCCCCCTCCGCCCCCCTCCCGCTCGCCCCCCCTGCAAGGACCGCCGTCTCGCCGCGTATGGGGCCTCTTCCTAGAGAACCTCCACGAGAAAATGACCAATTCATCGGTCAAAAGTGGGGGTAAAAAAGAACTCTGTCTTTTCCTGTCCGCGCAACCGCAAGGATTCCTTCGGCGGATCGGCGGGTGGTGCGTAAGATGCAGCACCAGGAGTCGCCCATGGCCCAGGAAATCGTCTCCCTCGCCTCGCTCGCTACGCCGCTAGCCCCCCCAGGGTGGCGGATGCTCCCGGGGACAGAAGCCATCCAGATCTTCCGGAGTCCGTCCGGGCTCACGGTGTCGGTGGCGGACACGGCGGAGGAGCGGCGCGTGGTGGTGTCGCGGTCGCTGCGGTGGCCAACGCGCCTGGAGCTGGAGTTCGTGGTGCGGCACTTCCTCGGGGGGGAGCTGGCGTTCGAGGTGGAGCAGGTCCACGGGCTGGGTCCGCTGGCGGTGCGGCTCTGCCACCGCCGGGGCGGCGGCCAGGGGACGGCGGCGCAATCGCGGGAGCGGCTGGAGCAGGTGGCCCTGCTCAACGAGATGGCGAACCAGCGGCGGGATCAGAGCACCATGCGCGCCTCCATGGCGAGGGTGCGGCTGACGACCCCGGAGGGGTGGCGCCGACGCCCGTCGCCGCTGGGGCCTCCGGTGTACGACCGGGATGGATTCCAGGTGATCGTGTGCGAGGGCGAGCGCGACCAGCGGCGGTGGGCGACGCTGAGCGTGGGCCGCCAGGACCGGCCGCCCACCCCGGAGGAAGCCCGGCGGGTGGCCCGGGTGTTCCTGGGGGACAACGACTTCCGCCTGGTGCAGCCGGAGGAGGGATCGAGCGCCCGCAAGGTGCTCGTCCTGGAGTGCGACCTGGGGGCGTGACCCCCGCTGCGGCCTCCTCCGGGCCTCGCTGGGCGCCGGAGGCTGTGCCACCATGCGACCCCATGCGCTGGTCCTTGCTCCTCTGCTCGGTGATCCTCGGGTGCGAACAGGAGCCGCTCCGCGCCGCCCCTCCCGCCCCGCTGCCGCCTCGCCCCACCCCCACGGAGCGCACCTGCGAGCAGCTCGCCTCGTCCACCCCTGGCGCCTCCTGGGAGAACGCGGGCTCGCTCTCCATCCCCACCGGAGAGCCCCTCGCGGTGGTCGACCCCTCGGTGCTCGGCGGCCCCTTCGAGGAGCCGCTCCGCATCACGCTGGCGGGCGGCCTCTCGCTCCGGTTGCTCCGCGACAAAGGCGCGGTGCTCTGCGTCCAGCTCCGCGCGGGGCAGGGCGCGGGCGGGCACCGGCGCCTGCTGGGGCGCGTGGGCGTCGACACCGGGATGCTGATCCTCGGCGCAGAGCGTTCCCTGGTGGGGCGCCTCGCCTCCTCGCTGCGGGTGCTTCCCTGCGCCGAGGCACCCTCGGACGAGCTGACCCGGCTGGAGTCCCTGCCGAACATGAAGGCCGAGCGCTGGGTCCGCCTGCTCCCGACGCTCACCTGCGCGGATCGCGGGGTACTCCCCGAGGACGCGGGGCGCATCCGGGCGGCCTTGCGGCAAGCAGAGAGTGAGGGACGTTTCTCGATGGAGCCCCTGGGGCCGGCCTGGGCCGTGCTCCGGGCGCTGGATGGACGTCCCTGGGCTTTCTTCCCGGAGGCGAGCACGCCGCTCGGGGTGGCCATCGAGGTGGATGGCGGAGACGGCGCCTACCCGGTGCTGGCGGAGGGGGAGACCGAGCAGCGAATCTCGTTCCTCGAGATCCCGCTTCGTTGAGCCTCCTCAGCTCTCCTTGGCGGTGGACTTGCCCTTGTAGAAGCCGCAGGCCGGACAGACCCGATGGGGAAGGATCGGTTCGCTGCAGTTGGGGCAGGCGATGAGGTTGGGGGCCACCACCTTGTCGTGGTTGGCTCGGCGCATATCTCGCTTGGAACGGGTTGTTCTACGCTTGGGGACGGCCACGGCAGTCGCTCCGTGTAAGAGGGGGTCAGTTCCCCTGCTTCTTGAGCTTGAGGAGGGGTGCGAGCCTCGGATCGATCTCGACCTTCGGGCGCTCCTCCAGGGGGGGCGGGGCTATACCGCGACAGTCCTGGCTGCACAAGGGAAAAGGTGGAACCTCCAGGAGCAACGCCTCCCGGACAAACGGATCGAGCGCCACCTCCTCCCCGTCGTACACATCCATGTCCGCCTCGGCCCCGCTGAACTCGTACTCCCCGGCCTTCGCCCCGCCCTTGCGCCCGCGAGCGAAGTCGCCCCGGTGGTCGCTGGCAGGCACCAGCAGCAGCGATAGCTCCGCCTCCAGCGGGATCGCCACCTCCGCGGTGCACCGGGCGCAAGGCACCACCACGGTCGCCTTCACCTTCCCGTGGATGATGAGGTCCGTCCCGGAGCGGGAGTAGCGCACGTCCACCAGCCCTTCCTCCTCGCCAGACCCGACGTCACACCCCTCCAGCGCCCCTCGGAGCCAGGTCGGCGTGATGGACGCCCGGAGGTGCTTCCCGGCAGCGTCGAGGTTCTGGAGATCCAGCAGAAATTTGGCACTCATGGATGATTTCCCGGAAACAGGGGGGGCAGACCTCTACCACGCCCCCGACCCCTCGCCAGCACGTTTTGCTTTTCCCGGGGAAGCTCCCCGGGTTGTCCCCGTACAAGGCCCGTCTCCCTGCGGGGGGCAGCCCGGAAACAAAATGTCCGCCTGGGCACCTTGCACACACACTCGCCTCCTCCTAACTCCAAGACCTCCGGACAGGAACCCACAGGCCATGACAGCGATGTCACGGCTGAATTCTTTGGATGTTCCTGCACACCCGAGTTGACGAACCTCCTTTCCTGAGGACCATAGATCACCATGAACCAGACCCTTCGTTCCTCCCTTCTCATCGGTTTGCTTGCTGCCTCCGCCTCCCTCCTCGGCTGCGGTACGGAATCCACATCCACGGGGACCCCAGGCACCTCCGGCGCGGCAGGTGCTGCTGCCGGTTCGGGTGGCGCTGGCAACGGCGGGTCGTCCTCGGGCAGTGGCGGCAGCAGCGCCGGCTCCGGCGGCAGCGACGCGGGGCAAGGCGGCTCCGATGCGGGCTCCG
>CAZSDX010000706.1:0-3216 GCA_964605685.1 uncultured Polyangiaceae bacterium | reverse complement strand
GGGCGGCTCCGCCCCAGGGCCGCCATGGACACGCCGAGGGGGGCGAACAGCATCGGGAGCACGGGGCTCTCCAGGCCCCCGCTCGCCCCCACCGCGGCCCCCAGGCCCAGCACCGTGGCAGCCAGCGAGGACGCCAGCCACCGGACGGTCACCGGGCGCCGCCGCACCAGCCAGGCCTCCGCGCAGAAGAAGAGCACCATGCAGGCCTGCACCGCGCCCAGGGTTCGTTGCTGGGGAGCGGGGGCCTCCGCGAGGTGCAGCGCCGCCACCGAAACCAGGACCAGCGGGATCACCACGCGAGGTCTAGCCCGCAGGAACGCCTTGCCTACCAGCGCGACCGGCTCGGACAACCGAGGGAGCACGAGGACCACCATGCACCGGAACGAGAGCCCGCGGCATGTCGGAAATTCGACAGGGGGTGTCGGGCCTGGTGGCCCCGGGGTCTCGCGGCCGGGCCACCTGCCGGGAAGGACGCGTGGCACGCCATTTGGAGAGTGCCCCTCGCATGGAAAAAGAATCAACGATGCGCCTTGGCTCCTGGACCGCGTGGCCGGCGCTCCTGGCGTGGTTCCTCTCTGCCCTCGCGGTGGCCGGGTCGGGCCTGCTGCTGGCGCTGCCGCGGCCCGTCACCCCGGCGCTGATCTTCGGGCTCGTGGGGGCCGGGGTCGCCTGGTATCGCCGCTCCGCGGAGCTACGGTCCTGGGTGGCAGCGCTGGACCTGCGTCTCCCGGTCGCTTACCAGCTGGTAAGGCTGGCCTACGGGCTCCTCTTCCTGGAGAACTTCTCCCGGGGGTTGCTTCCGGCGTCGTTCGCGCTCACCGCAGGCTACGGCGACGTGGCGGCGGGCTCCCTGGGGCTGGTGACGATCGCGGTCCTCGGCTCACGGGCGCGGTGGAAGCGCGGGATGCTCTGGCTCTGGAGCGTCGTGGGGCTGGTGGACATGGTGATCGTGGTGCTGACCGCCCAGCGGCTGATCGTGCTGCAGGGCGACGAGCGGATGCTCGCGGCGTTCACGCAGATCCACTTCGCGCTCCTCCCCACCTTCGTGGTGCCCCTCATCTTCCTCACCCACGGGGCGGTCCTGGCGCGACTCCTTGGCGACCCCGGGGCCGCGAGGCTGGCGGAGCCGTCCGTTCCTCGATAAAATCGTGCATGGCTCAGGACGGCGCAGGTTCGGCGGCGGTTCGGGCGCTGTTCCTCGGTGGGGTGTCGGGGGAAGGCTGCTACGACGCGGGGGATCTTGAGGGGGCGGCGCTCCACTTCGAGGCCGCGCTCCGGGAGGCCCGGAAGGACACCGGCAACCTCGAACCCGCGGGCTGGTGGAGCGAGCGGCTCGCCCGCTGCGCGCTGCTCCAGGGGCGGTTGAACGTGGCCATGGACCGGGCCCTGGAGAGCATCAAGATCCGCCAGACCATCGCCGCCAACCAGGATCACCACGACGCCCGGTGGCGCCTCGCCGGGGCGCTCCTGGTGCTGGGCGACGCCTTCGAGGAGCAGGGAGGGTACGAGACAGCGCAGGGGCACTACCGCGAGGCCCTAGCCCTCGCGCAGAGCCGCGATGAGGTGATGGTGGCCTACGGCTCGGAGCGAGCCCAGGAGCACCGGCATAAGGGGGCAGCGCTGCGCTGCTCGGCGCTGCTGCTGAGGCTGGGAGACCGGGCGTTCTGCGAGGGGGAAGACGGGGAGGCGCTGGGGCGGTGGCGCAGCGCGTGGGGGCTACTCCAGGGCTTCGAGGAGGACACCGGGGCGCGCCTCGGGCAGATGCAGGCCCAGGTGAGGGTCGCGGGGGTGAAGGCGCGGGACGAGGTGATCGGCGGCGGGGCCCCGCTGCTGGAGCTCTGCCTGCTGGAGGCGCACCACGCGCTGCACTGGCAGCTCCCCCTCGACGATCGGATCGATCTGGCTCGCTACCTGGATCGGCTGGCGGCGCTGGCGGCGCGCCGCGGGACCGGGGCGCCCTGGCTCCGGGAGTCGGCCCTGCGCCTGCTCTCGCCGCTGGTGCAGGGCCCCCTCTGCCCCTCGCTCACCGCGATCCTGCGGCGAGGGGGATGAGCCGGATCAGGGGGTAAAATCCAGCACGACCTCGCACTCCCCGTCGGCGTTGAAGTGACCCCCGCTGGTGGCCGAGTAATTCAGGAAGCGACCGAAGCTGTTCTTGGGGAAGGTGACCCCGTTCCCGTCGAAGGCGAGGGTACCGCCGGGAGGGGTGAAATCCTCGACCTCGGTGCGCCAGGGGAGGGGCTCGCCGCCGCGGGTCTTGAAGGCAAGGAAGTCGAGGGCGTCGAGGTCTTCCATGGTGGTGACGCCGGGAGGAGCGTCCTTGCTGCCGTAGGTGGAGGCGACCGCGGCGATGGGATCGAAGTGCAGCGGTGTGCCCTCGACGTTGAGCTTGTTCCAGAAGATATGATCGCTGTGTATCGTGATCTGGGCGATCGTCTTGTCGCCCGCGCTCATCTGCACTCCCCGGGGAAATTCCTCCTCGCCCACGGGGGCCAGATCGGTGTTCTGGCAGTTGAGGTACCTCGCCGGGTTGGCGAAGCCAAGGGTGAAGGTCACCTCCTTCGGTATCTTCTCGAAGATCGAGCCTGCCTCCGGGGTCTTTCCCTTGAAGGTCGCCTTCCCCTGGAGCACCATCGCCCAGCCCTTGTCGATGGCCTGCTGGTAGAGGGTGAGCCCCACCGCATCCAGGTTCACGTTCTTCGCCTGGCCGCTGGCTGTCACGGTCGTGTACGAGATCGCGTAGCGCTGATCCGTCTTGAAGCCGCCGCCCGACGCGGGCCCCGTGAAGGCGGCGATGGCCACGGTCTTCTCGTCCGGCGACCCGCTCTTGCCCACGATGGGCCCCCCGATGCTCACGTCCACCGCGAAGGGCCCCGCCGCCTCCGCCACCAGCGCCCCCATGTCCTTCGGGTCGTCCGGGTTCTTGTCCGGGTTGTCGTGGAGGGTCACCTTCCCGATGGTCACGATGAAATGTTCGAGCTTCACCTCCCACCCGTCCACGAACGCCGGAGGATCCCCCTCGGACTTCGATACGCCCGCCACGAACGGGTAACCGTTGATCGCCAGATCCTCCCCCGAGACCGTCACCAGGAGCCCCCCGTTCCCGGGATCCGCCGGCGCCGTGAACGGCTGCAACCCCACGCTCTGCCCCCCGCCGCTCCCCGCCTGGCCCCCGCCCCCGCTCCCCGCCTGGCCCCCGCCCCCGCTCCCCGCCCC
>CAZSDX010000705.1:0-3224 GCA_964605685.1 uncultured Polyangiaceae bacterium | reverse complement strand
TCCGAGGGCGCCGGGGCGGAGGCCACAGGGCCCCCGGAGGCCACGGGGGTACCCCCGCTGAAGGCATGGAGCAGCAGCCCTGCCGGCCCCCCCAGGAGCAGCACGCTCGCCACCGCCCAGGGCCAGCGCCTGCGGGGGGCTGGTCCGGCGGAGGCGCCAAGGGAGGGCGGGGACGTGGTGGCGGCGGTCGAGAGGGTGTGCGCTTGCTGGGTGGCGGCGAAGCTCTCGGGGGTGTGGCGTGCCGAACGAGGCGTATTGGACCCTCCCGAGGCAGTGAGCGGGGAGGGAGGCGCGGCGGTGGGGGCGGTGGGGTCGCTGGGGGGGGTCTTTTTTTCCTCGAAGACGCGGTGGATGCGGGCGACCACCTGGGTGCTGCGGGGGGAGGCGAAGGGGAGGAGCGCGTCGGCGAGCTCGGCCATACTGCGGAAGCGCGCCTCGGGGGGTTTCTCCAGGCAGCGGAGGAGGATCTGCTGGAGGGCGGGGGGGAGATCGGGGCGGTAGTCGCCGGGGGGAGCCGGCGGATCGACGGAGATCCGGGCGATGAGGCCCGCGGGGGTGAAGGCCTCGAAGGGGAGGTTGCCGGTGAGCATCTCGTAGAGGGTGACCCCGAGCGACCAGACGTCGCTGCGGGGGTCGACCCGGTGGGCGTCGCGGATCTGCTCCGGCGACATGTACGAGGGGGAGCCGAGCATGACGGAGGAGCCGGTGAGGGTGGACTGGTTGCTCTCGCCGTAGCGGGCGATGCCAAAGTCCAGGATCTTCAGCAGGGGAGAGCCGTCGATTCCCCGGGTGAGCATCAGGTTGGAGGGCTTGAGGTCGCGGTGGACGATCCCCTGGGCGTGGGCCTCGGCGAGCCCCTCGCAGGCCTGCATCAGGTAGTCGACGGCCTCGTCCACCGGGAGCGGCCCTCGCTGCCGGATGGTCTCCGAGAGGGTCACCCCCTCGATGTACTCCATGACGATGTAGGGGGATCCGTCGTCCAGGGTGCCCACGTCCATGACGCGGGTGATGTGGGGCCCCTTGAGCCTGGCTGCGGCCCGGGCCTCCCGGTAGAAGCGCTCGAGCTGGGTCTGATCGGGGTCCTGGTGTCCCTCCGAGCGCATCAGCTTCACCGCGACGCGTTCGTTGAGGATGGTGTGCCGGGCCACCAGCACGAGGCCCATCCCCCCGCGCCCCAGCACCCCTTCGACCTGCAGCTTCCCTGCGAGGATCTGTCCTGCTTCAACGGTTGCCACGAGCCCGGTCAGTGTCCTCCAAGGGCCCGCGTTTGTCGAGGCGGACCGCTAGCCGCCGGTGGGACCTTTGCAACTACCGTCGATCTCCTCGGCTCCCGGGGAGAAATCCCCGGTTCTCGGAGTACCGAACAGGTCCGCTGTAGGTGCCTCCAGTCCCGGGCTCAGCTTGGGCTTCGCCTGGACGAGCGGGCACGGCAGCGGACCGCCGGCGCTGTCGAGCCTCCAGCCCAGACCCTTCTTTTCTGGCATCAGCGGGCTGCTCGGCGTGGGCGCCGCGCCCACCAGCGCCCCTCGCCCCGTGTCCGCGGGGGACCAGTTCGCGAACAGGCTATCCTGGCAGTTGGTCGCGTCGCCCGAGGTCGCGCACGGGAAGATGACGCAGCTGGGCCCAGGGGTCGCGCAGGTATCCGCGAGCAGCGCCATCTCGAACGCCTTGCAGCCAGGGTTGGAGCAGCCTGGCGCCACGAGCTCCTGCGCGGTCGCTGCGTCCAGGACCGGCGAGGATTTGCCCTTGTAGCAGGAGTTCTTGTCGGGGGAGAACTGGAGCACCGTCGAGCCGTTGGCGAACAGGTTGGTGACGGCGCTCTTCAGCTCGTCAGCGCAGCGCTCCATGTACAGCGACCGGGAGACCCCCGCCGCCGCCACCGGCGCCTGGATGTAATTCCTCTCCAGGAACACGTCGGTGGTGCTCGCCCCCACGTGGAGCGCCGTCACCGCCGAGGACTCCGTCGCCCCCGCCGCCTGGCCCCCGGCGAACAGCGTGTTGTGGAGGATCTTCCCGCTCCCGCCCTGCAGCGCCACCGCCGTCGAACCTGCGGCCTTCTTCTTCGTCCCGTTCCCGCCGTGGATCATCCCGTTCATCAGGGTGAGCTGGGGAGCGTTCCCTGCCTCGATCCAGAGCCCGGCGGTGCTCGCCTCCATGTTGTCGCTGTCCAGCGAGCCCCCGTAGATCCGGTTGCCCGAGGCCAGGAGCTGCCCCGAGAGCGCCGCGAAGACGCCGGTCATCCGTCCTCCGGCGTCGCTGCTCCCGGCGTCGATCACGTTCCCCTCCAGGGTTGCGTCCAGGAGCCCGCCCTTCTGCTGGAGCGCCACCCCGGCGAGCGACCGCGGGCAGCCCTGCGTGCGCTTGCCCGAGCCCCCGTGGATCTGGTTGTCCTTCAGGGTGAGGGGGCCGCTCCCGGTGACCCAGAACCCCGCCGAGGCCCAGGGGATCTCCGTCCCTGCACCCTCGCCTCCGGGGACCGTGCACTCCACGGTCCCTGTGCCGCCCATCACCAGGTTCCGCTCGTAGGCGCCGCTGGCCTTGTTCATCACGATCCGGACGCCGATCCCGCTGGCGGTGCCGCCTCCGCCCACGATCCGGTTTTCCCGGACGGTGGGGGCGCTTCCCTCGGTGACCAGCAGTCCGCTGACGAACTTGCCGTTCCCCGAGCCATTCCCGCCCTCGATGCTGCACCGCTGGATCGTCGGCGACGCTTCCTCTCCCACCCGGACCGCCGCGCTCCCCAGCGCCTGGGGGCCGTTCTCCGCCGAATCTCCCCGCCGGATGGTCAACCCTTCCACCACCGTCGCCGCCGTCACCGCGCCGCCGGTGAAGTAGAGCGCCGCGCCCTCGCTGGCCTGCGAGCCCTTGTCCGTCACCAGGATCGTCTCGTTCTGGAGCTTGTCCGTGAGCGCCTCGGGCAGCCGCTTCCACGTCCCGCAGTCGAACCCTCCCCGGAGCGAGATCGGCTTGTCCAGCCGTACCCCGCTGCTTTCGGGGTACGTCCCCTTGCAGAGGCACACCTCGACCTTGCCCGTGGTCTGTGCCGTATCCACCGCGTTCTTGAGGGTCTGCTTGGGGGCGCCCCTGGTCCCGGGGGCTCCGTCCTGGCCCGTCGGCGCCACGAAGATCGCCTTCCCCTCGTTCTCGCACGGGCCTGTACCCTGGCCCGCCGCGCCGGCGTCGCCGCCCTGGCCCGACGCGCCCGCAGCCCCCCCGTTGCCGCC
>CAZSDX010000704.1:0-3227 GCA_964605685.1 uncultured Polyangiaceae bacterium | reverse complement strand
GGCCCGCACCTTCTGCTCCGTGACCAGCGCCTGCTGCGCCGCCACCCGCTCCAGGCACGAGGACGCCGCGGCCTCCGCCTGGTCGAGCCCCTCGCGGCTCTGGCCCAGCTCGTCCCGCACCTCGTCCAGCAGCGCCCGCACGTCGGCCTCCTCCTCGGACGCCTCCGCCAGCTTGTCCTCGACGTCCCGCAGCTCGGTCTCGTGGGCGGCGAGGCGCCGGGCCGAGGCCAGCGTCTGCTCCTCGGTGCGCCGCAGATCCTTCTCCGTGGTCGCGTGGGCCAGCTCCGCCTGGTACGCCTGCTGCCGCGCGCGCTCCAGCGACCCCTGGAGCGCCTCGGCGCGCCCCTTGAGGGACTGCACCCGCGCCGTCCCCTCGTCCACCTGGACCGTCCGGGCGGCGACCTGCTCGCCCAGCTCCCGCATCTCCCGGTGCTGATCGAGCATCCCCGCGGCCACCGCGTCGGCCCCGCCGCCCACCATCCGGCCATCGGGGTACACCACCGTGCCCTCCAGGCTCACCATGGGTACAATCCTACCCTGGATGGCCAGCGCAGCGGCGGCGCTCTCCACCACCACGGCGTCGCCCACCAGCGACCGCACCAGCGCCTCGTGCTCCGGGGCGTGGCGCAGCCTTGACCGCAGCAGGCCCAGCACCCCGGACCCGTCCGCGGGGGCCACCTCTGGGGGGAGCGTGGGGCTCAGGGGCCGCACCGCGGCGCGGCCTTTCCGGTCGCGGGCGAGGGCGTCGAGGAGAGCGAGGCCCCGCTCCTCGTCGCTGACCACCACGTCCTGGAGCCGCTCGCCCAGCAACCCAGCGAGGGCCTGGGTCCACTCCCGGGGGGCCTCCAGGAAGTCGGCCACCAGCCCCAGCACCGCCGGATCGCGGGTGTTGACCAGGTGCCGCGCGCCGCCGCCGACGCCTTCCAAGCGTTTGTGGATCTCCTCCAGGGCCCGGAGCCGGTTCTTCTTCTGGAGCAGCTCGTTGCGGGCCACCTCCAGCTCCTTCTCCGCGGCGACGGCCTCCTCGCGGACCTGCTTGAGCTCTGCCTCCAGGCGGCCACGCAGCTCCAGGGCCTCGCGCTTCTGCTCCTGCAGGTCGCCCACCTGCGCCGCCAGGTCGCCGCGCCGCGCCTCCACCTCGTCGCGCTCGCCCCGGAGGGTGTCGGCCTCCATCACCAGCTTCTCGCGGCGCCCCTGGAGCTCGGCGCGGCGGCGGGAGGCGGCGGTCAGCCGGGCCTCGGCGGACGCCACCTTCGCCTGGGCCTGAGCCCCGCGGGCCCTCAGGTCGGCCAGGGCCTTCTGCGCGGCCTGCTCCTGGGCGCGGAGCTCGTCGAGGCGCTCCTGGGCGGCGACGATGGCCTCCATCTCGCCGCGCTCGGAGGCGTCGGTCTGGGCGAGCTGGCGCTCCAGGGCCTCCCGCTCCCGGGCGACGGACGCCACCTGCTCGGAGAGGTCCTGCCGCTCGGCCTCCGCCTGCCGCTCCCGGGACTGGAGCGCGGTCAGCCGCTCCCGGGACTGGGCGATCTCCGCCTCCAGGGTCTTGACGAGGGAGCCGGCGGCGTAGGCCTCGCTCTGGGCCTTCTCCGCCTGCTCCTCGAAGCCGTAGGCCTGCTGCCGGGCCACCTCCAGCTCGGCCTCCCGGGTGGCCAGCTCGGTGATGGCGGCCTCGCTGCCCTCGGTCAGCTCCAGCAGGGCGGCGCGCTCGACCTGGAGCAGCGCCGTCAGCTCCAGGAAGCGGTGGCTGGCCTCGTGGAGCAGCAGGTCGTCCAGCTCGGCGCGGTAGCTCCGGTAGCGCTCGGCCTTCTGCGCCTGGCGCTTGAGGGAGGCCATGCTGCGCTCGATCTCGGCGATGATGTCGCTGATCCGGGCCAGGTTCTGCCGGGTCAGCTCCATCTTCTGCTCGGTCTGCTTGCGCCGGTGCTTGTACTTGGTGATCCCGGCGGCCTCCTCGATGAACAGGCGGCGATCCTCCGGCCTCGCGGACACGATCAGCCCCACCTTGCCCTGCTCGATGATCGAGTACGCCTTCGTCCCTACCCCGGTGCCCAGGAACAGGTCGGTGATGTCCTTGAGCCGCACCTGGGTCTTGTTGATCAGGTACTCGCTCGTCCCGTCGCGGTAGAGCCGGCGGGTCACGGCGATCTCGGCGTAGTCCCGGTACTCCAGCGGCAGCGACTGGGCGGCTTCGGGATCCGTGTTGTCGAAGGTGATGGTCACCTCTGCCAGCCCCATCGGCCCCCGCGTCGCCGAGCCCGAGAAGATCACGTCGATCATCGACTTGCCTCGCAGGTGCTTGGCCGACTGCTCCCCGATGCACCACCGGAGCGCGTCCACGATGTTCGACTTCCCGCAGCCGTTCGGCCCCACGATCCCCAGCACGTCGTGGTCAAACTGGATCACCGTCCTGTCCACAAAGGACTTGAACCCGGCGATCTCGAGCTGCTTGATCCTCATCCCGAACCGGCGCCAGACTCCCCTGAACAAAGTTCCAGCGCAAGCCCTTTTCGCCCCCGCATCCGTGGCTTTGGCACTCGCCGGCATGGAGTGCTAAGCTGCCCTTGACGGTGCCGGATCGAAGTCCTATTCGCCTCCGGGCACAGCGAGGGAATCACCACCATGCCCACCTACGAGTACGCCTGCACCTCCTGCGGTCACGCCTGGGAAGCCGAACAGCGCATCACCGAGGCCCCCCTCGATACCTGCCCCAGGTGCGCCAACAAGAGCGCCAAGCGCCAGATCTCCGGCGGCGGCGCCTTCATCCTCAAGGGCGGCGGCTGGTACTCCGACCTCTACAGCAGCTCCGGCGGGAAGAAGTCCGAAAGCAGCTCGACCAGCACCAGCTCGACCAGCAGCACGTCCGATAGCTCCTCGTCGTCGAGCGGCACGTCCGACAGCAGCAAGAAGGCGGCGGAGTGACCGCCCCTCTCCTTGGCGGCCTCGCGATCCCCGTGATCTCCTCGGCCTTGTTCCCGGGGCCGACCTCGGGCACGGGCGCGAGCGAACAAGGCCCCGTGCCCGTTTCCGCGTTATCTGGCGGGCAGGCAGGCCCCCTCGATGCGCTGGATCGCTCCGGCATCGAGGCGGAAAGAAACCACCTCGGCGGCCT
Source organism: uncultured Polyangiaceae bacterium (assembly GCA_964605685.1). Classification (GTDB taxonomy): domain Bacteria; phylum Myxococcota_A; class Polyangia; order Polyangiales; family Polyangiaceae; genus JANWXX01. The sequence goes on along the minus strand of CAZSDX010000704.1, from coordinate 121 downwards.
CCCGGGCCTGCGCTCCAGAGGTCAGGCCGACCACCGGCACCACCCCGGGCTGCTCGCAGAGCCAGCGGATCGCCACCTGCCCGGGGCTGCGGCCATGGGCGGCCCCCACCGCCGCCAGCTC
>CAZSDX010000703.1:0-3227 GCA_964605685.1 uncultured Polyangiaceae bacterium | reverse complement strand
CCCTGGGTGACCCAGCCGGACGGGAGCTTCCGGGCAGGGCCGGTGCCGCCGGGGAGGCTCCGGGCGCTGGTGCGCCACCCGGGGCACGTGGACGGGCTGAGCGAGCCGGTGACGGTGGCCCCCGGGGGCGAAGGCAAGGTGCGGGTGCAGCTGCGGCTGGGCGGGACGCTGGAGGGGCGGGTGGTGGACCGAGGAGGGCGACCGGTGGCGGGGGCGCGGGTGCAGATCGCGGCGGTGCAGGGGACGCTGGTCAAGAGCGCCCTGACCGCCGACGATGGGACCTTCGCCTTCTCCGCGGTGCCCGGGGAAGTCATCGTCTCCGTCGCGCGCCCGGAGACCTTCGAGGACGCGGCGCTCCGCAAGGAGGTCGCGCTGGGCGAGGGCGAGCGCAAGGAGATCGAGCTGGTGCTGCCGGAGGCCCGAGATCCGGTGGAGGTCCGCGTGGTGGACGACCGCGGCTACCCGCTGGACAACGCCCAGGTCACGGCCCTCTCCTTGACGGTCGGGGCGCCGCTGCGGACCACCCGCTTCACCCGGGACGACGGCGTGGCGCTGATCCCCGACGCGGCGGGGCTGGACCTGCGGCTGGAGGTCTCCCTCTCCGGGCGCGCTCCTCGCTCCGAGACCTTCGAGAAGGCCGGCAAGGAGCTGCGCGTGGCCCTGGGCCGCGCCGCCTCCCTGGAGGGCGAGGTGACCGCGCGGCGGGGCTACGATTTCATCGAAGGGGCGCAGGTCACCGTCACCGTCGCCGGGGTCACGCGCACCGCGCGCACCGGCCCCGGAGGGCGCTTCTCCCTGGGCGGATTGCCCCCCGGCAAGGCCCGGGTGGTGGTCCAGGCCAAGGGCTTCGCCCGGGCCGAGCGCGCCGCGCAGATCAGCGAGCCCGACGGCGACCGTCCCACGGTCCTCGACCGCATCGAGCTGGTCGAGGGCGGCGAGGTCGAGGGCGAGGTGGTCGACCGGAACGGCGACCCGGTGATCGGAGCCCGGGTGGCGCAGGGGCAGGTCCCGGCCTTCCTCCCGATGGGCGGCCTCCCCCCCGGGATCGCGGTCACCGACGGGCGAGGTCGCTTCAAGCTAGCCGATCTCCCGGAAGGCGCCGTGTCCCTCGAAGCCTTCGCGCCAGGCAAGGGGCGAGGCCGGGCGCAGGGCGTGAAGGTCACCCCAAACCGACCGGCGCAGGGCGTCCGTATCGTGCTCGACGTGGAGACGTCCCAGAGCGAACCGGCGGGCTCCGGCGGCGTCGCGGTGACGCTGGCGGAGCGCCAGGAGGGAGGCCGCGCGGCGCTGTACGTCCGCGCCGTCGCCCCCGGGAGTGAGGCGGAGCGCGCCGGGATCGAGGAGGACGACGAGCTGCTCCTCATCGACGACGCGGAGCCCCGCGACCTGGAGGACGCCCGCAGGCGGCTCTCGGGTCCGGTGGGGGACGACGTGGTGCTGCGGGTCCGGCGCCGCGGCGAGGAGCACCGCCTCCGCGTCGCCCGGGAGCGGGTCCGCCGCTGAATACGCTACCCTCCCGCCCCGTGCCCCGCCTCGCCGCGCCCGTCGCCCTCGCGTCCCTGCTGGTGACCTCTGCTGCCTCCGCCCGCCCCCGGGATCCCTCCGAGCCCGAGTCCCGCACCGGCGCCTACTCCCGCTACGAGCAGGAGACCATCTCCCTGGTGTCGCAGCAGCGAGGGCTCCGGCCCGCCGCGGACCCCGAGGGCAAGACCATCGAGGCCATCGATGTTGTTCCCCTCGACGTGATCGAGCCCCGCGACCCGGCGCCGCAGCTCCTCAACCGGCTCCATGTCCGGAGCCGCGACCACGTCATCCGCAGGGAGGTGCTGCTCAGGGAGGGGGAGCCTTTCCGCAAGATCCTGGCGGACGAGACCGCCCGCAACCTCCGGCGCTACAGCCAGCTCTCCGTGGTGATCTGCCTCGCCGCGGAGGGCTCCGCGCCGGACCGGGTACGCCTCGTCGTCATCACCAAGGATGTATGGAGCCTCCGTCTCAACTGGGACGTGGCCTTCTCCCCGGGGGGCCTGGAGCGGCTGGTCCTCGCGCCGACGGAGACCAACCTGCTCGGCTACCAGCACACCACCGGGCTCCGGCTGGACCTCCTCCCGGAGTCGGCGGCGCTCGGGGCCCGCTACGCGATCCCGAGGTTTTTGGGCTTCTGGGTGACGGCCGGCGCGGAGGCCGGGGTGATCCTCAACCGCCGCACCCGGGAGCCCGAGGGCTCCTTCGGCTCGCTGGTGGTGGAGCGACCTCTCTACTCCACCCGGACGCCCTGGGGGCTCCGCTTCAGCTCGACCTTCCGCGACGAGATCACCCGGCGCTACGTCAACGCCAGGCTGAGCGGCTTCGCGCGGCGCGAGGCCCCGGAGGCGGCCATCCCGTTCCTCTACCGGAGCACCCGGGCCACCACCACCGCGGCGGCGACGCGCTCCTTCGGCTGGGCTCTGAAGAACGACCTGAGCTTCGGGGTCGAGCTCCTCGTGCGGAGGTTCTCCGTCCCCGGCGAGGAGGGGTACGACCCGGCGACCGTGGAGGCCTTCCGCAAGACGAGGGTCCCCACCACCGACGACCGGCTGAGCCCCTTCGTCCAGTGGCGCAGCTACACGACCAACTTCCTCCGCACGCTGGACCTGGAGACCCTCGGGCTCCAGGAGGACGTGCGGCTGGGGCACAGCGCCTCCGTGCGGATTTATCCCGCATGGTCCCGCGTGGTGTCGACGAGGACCCTGCTCGGGGTGGCGATGACGGCGGGGTACACGGTGCCGCTGGGGAACGGCTACGCGCAGGCGAGCGTGGGCTCGACGACGGAGCACCAGCCGGTGGGCAACGGCTACCAGCGGATCGCGGACGGGGCGCTCGCGGTGGACGGGCGGGTGGTGACGCCGAGGATGCCGTGGGGTCGCCTGCTGGTGGACGGCTCCCTGCTGCATCGCTACCGGAACTACCTCAACCGCACGAGCTTCCTCGGGGGAGACGGGCGGCTGCGGGGCTGGCCGTCGAGCTTCCTCGTGGGCAAGGACGTGGTGGTGTACAACGTCGAGTTCCGGACGAGGCCCGCGCAGATCCTGTCGTGTCAGCTCGGAGGGGCTGTTTTTTACGACGTGGGAGACGCGATGAACGGGCTCTCCCGGATGGATCCGAAGCAATCGGTTGGGCTGGGGTTCCGCGCGCTCTTCCCTCAGAGGTTGTCTGGGACAGAAAAATGTGCTAGAAAAGGAAGAATCATG
>CAZSDX010000702.1:0-3230 GCA_964605685.1 uncultured Polyangiaceae bacterium | reverse complement strand
GCCGCGGATCTCTTCTTCGAGCTGGCGGATCTCCTGCTCGATCTCGCCGAGCGGTCGGAGCGGTTTGTACCTGTAAAAGTGGCGGGTGAAGGGGATCTCGTAGCCGATCTTGGTCTTGCTGGGATCGATCCAGGCGTCGGGGACGTGGGGCTTCACCTCGCGCTCGAAGTAGGCATCGATGCTCTCCTTGAGGGGGACGCTCTCGTGGTCGCGCAGCTCCGTGTCGGGCTCGGGGCTGCCGTCGCTGGTGAGGCAGACGTCGGCGGTCTCGTCGCGCTCGGAGAGGGCGGCCAGGATGGCCTTCTTGAGGGGAGCATCAAGCTTGTGCTGGGCCTTGAGGAACGCGGAGTTCATCGCCTTCTCGAAGGTCGGACGGCTCTTGAATACGCCCATGGGTGTGAGGAGGGCGAGCACCTCGCGGAGCCTGGCCTGGGCCCTGGGGTCGAGCTTCGCGAACGCCTTCTCGTCCGCGAGGCGGTCGAGGCGGTCGGAGGTGGCGGCGAAATTGAGGCGGAGCGGGCGCTCGACGACGATACGGCGGTAGCCGAAATCCTCGTTGTCGAAGATTTTGGAGATCTCGCTGGGGGAGAAGTCGACGAAGGTCTGGACCAGGGTCTTGATGTGCTCGGCGGACAGCTCATTGCGCTTGTTTCCGAGGGATTTTCGCATCTTCTGGGAGAGATCAACCCCGTTGATGAGCTGGATCTTCCCCTTTCGCGCCTCGGGCTTCCGGTTGGTGAGCACCCAGATGTAGGTCGAGATGCCGGTGTTGTAGAAGAGCTGGTCGGGCAGGGCGAGGATGGCTTCGAGCCAGTCGTTCTCGATGATCCAGCGGCGGATCTCGCTCTCGCCGGAGCCGGCGTCGCCGGTGAAGAGGGGCGAGCCGTTGAACACCACGGCGAGGCGGCTGCCACCGGTACCCTTGTGGGGGTCGAGAGGCTTCCTCTTCGAGAGCATGTGCTGAAGGAAGAGCAGGGAGCCGTCGTTGATGCGGGGCAGACCGGCGCCGAAGCGGCCCTGGTGGCCGAGCTTGGCCTCCTTCTCGATGACGCCTTGGACCTTCTTCCACTCCACGCCGAAGGGCGGGTTCGACAGCATGTAATCGAACTTGCGGTCCGCGTGGCCGTCCTCGCTGAAGCTGTTGCCGCGGGCGATGTTGTCGGCCTCCTGGCCCTTGATCATCATGTCGGCGCGGCAGATGGCGTAGGACTCATCGTTCAGTTCCTGACCGAAGACCTCGAGCCTGGCGCCGGGGAACCGTGCCCGGAGGTGCTCCTCGGCCACAGAGAGCATGCCTCCTGTTCCGCAGGCCGGGTCGTAGAGGGTCTTGAGGATGCCCTTCTTTCCGAGCAGCTCGCCGTCCTCGACGAAGAGCACGTCGACCATGAGGCGGATGACCTCGCGGGGCGTGAAGTGCTCGCCGGCGGTCTCGTTCGACTGCTCGGCGAAGCGCCGGATGAGCTCCTCGAAGATGCTGCCCATCATGTGGTTGGGGACGACCTCGGGGTGCAGGTCGACCGACGCGAACTGCTGAACGACCTGGAAGAGCAGGTTCGACTCGTCGAGCTTCTCGATCTGGTCACCGAACTTGAACCGCTCGAGCACGTCGCGCGCGTTGGGCGAGAAGCTCCGGATGTACTCGGTCAGGTTCTCGGCTATCTGGGCCGGGTCACCGAGCAACCTGGGGAAGTCGAGCTTCGAGGTGTTGTAGAAAGGCACCCCGGAGATGGGCCGCAGGTGCGGGTCGAGGTTCTTGACGCCCTTCTTGTCGAGCTCGTCCTTTTTCTTGAGCACCTCGGTTTTCGTGCGATCCAGCACGCAGTCGAGCCTGCGCAGCACGGTCATCGGCAAGATGACCTTGCCGTAGTCGGCCTGCTTGTAGTCGCCGCGCAGGAGGTCGGCGATGGACCACAGGAAGGCGGTTGCCTCGCTGAAATTCGAGAAGGTGCGGGCCGAAGGGGGAGCGGGGGTCGACGCAGGCGGGGGGTAGGCCATGGGGAGCGGGGCGGGGCAGAATCCTGCAGCCGAGGGATTGCGGCAAGTGTCTCGCCTGGCAGGGCCGCGTCGGTGTCGGCTTCTTCCGCCTGCGTGGGGGCGGTGTTGGCCTATGCCTTGCGTCCGGCGGGGCGGTGGCGCACCCTCGCGCCGTGGCCAACGAGTTCGTCTTCACCATGCGCGATCTGCGCAAGGTTGTCCCCCCCAACCGCGAGATCCTCAAGGGGATCTGGCTATCGTTCCTGCCCGGCGCCAAGATCGGCGGCATCGGCTCCAACGGCAGCGGGAAATCGACGCTGCTCAAGATCATGGCGGGCGTCGAGAAGGAGTTCTTCGGCGACGCGGCCCCCGGGAAGAACGTCCGGGTGGGCTACCTCCCCCAGGAGCCGGAGCTGGACCCCTCCACCGACGTCAAGGGCAACGTGGAGAAGGCGGTCGCCTCCACCCTGGGGAAGATCCGCCGCTTCGAGGAGATCAGCGCCCTGATGGCCACCGCCGAGGGGGCCGAGAGCGAGCGGCTGATGGATGAATTCGGGAGGCTTCAGGAGGAGATCGACGCCGCCGGCGGCTGGGACCTGGACCGCCAGCTCGAGATCGCCATGGACGCTCTGCGGCTGCCGCCGCCGGACGCGGACGTGACGAAGCTTTCCGGCGGCGAGAAGCGCCGCGTGGCGCTGTGCCGCGTGCTGCTGGAAAAACCCGACCTTCTGCTGCTGGACGAGCCCACCAACCACCTGGACGCCGAGTCCGTCGCCTGGCTGGAGCGCTTTCTCCAGGAGTACCCGGGCACCGTCGTCGCCATCACCCACGACCGCTACTTCCTCGACAACGTGGCCGGCTGGATCCTGGAGCTGGACCGGGGCGAGGGCTACCCCTTCGAGGGGAACTACACCGCCTGGCTGGAGAAGAAGAAGCAGCGCCTCGCCCAGGAAGAGAAGAAGGAGTCCGCCCGGCAGCGCACCCTCCAGCGGGAGCTGGAGTGGGTGCAGATGGCGCCCCGGGCCCGCCAGGCCAAGAGCAAGGCCCGCCTCAAGGCCTACGAGGAGCTGCTGGAGCAGTCCAAGAGCGAGAAGGTGCTCCAGGCGGAGCTGGTCATCCCGCCGGGGCCCCGCCTGGGCGACCTGGTGATCGAGGCCAGCAAGATCACCAAGAGCTACGGGGACAGGCTGCTGTTCGAGGAGCTCTCCTTCGCGCTGCCTCCGGGCGGGCTCGTGGGCGTCATCGGCCCCAACGGC
>CAZSDX010000701.1:0-3238 GCA_964605685.1 uncultured Polyangiaceae bacterium | reverse complement strand
CATCCCGCTCCAGGGCGTGCGCGCCGACGCGATCGAGCTGCTCTCGCACCTGCTCCCGCAGGCGGGGCTGACCCCCGCCGGCTACGACGCGGCCTTGCGGCGCCACCGCGACCACCTCGCCCCGGTGCTCGCCCTGGTCCGAGCCCGCGTCCGGCCCCCGGAGGCGCCGAGGGGCTGACAGTCCCCCCGCGCCCTGTCTACTTGGGTGCCAGGGGATTTCGCGCTGCTTCGGCCTCAGCAGCCTCGGCTTCCGGAATGAACCTGGCCACAACACCAGCCTGTTCGGCCTTCTCCTTGAACCGTGCCGAGCAGAACAGACAGCCGAGCAACGCCATGTTGTTCAACCGGAACAAGTCCCGACCACCCACCGCGGAGTGATCGATCGCAAGGTGTCGTGTCAGGAGCCGGTGGGGAGCCGTGACAGCGGGTTCGATGACAGACCGCTGGTGGTCTACCGCGTCCAACGCATCCGGAATGCGAAGGATCCGGTAGTCTTTTGACGAAATTGACTTCCGCTTTACCGATAGAACCTTGGCCTCAATCGACCTGAGGCCGGGAACGTTGACTTGGGCCGCAACATCCGCGAACACCGAGGATACAAAGTACTCGCCCGCGGGCAAGTCGTAAAAATCGAACTCGATCTTCCGGTTTTTGCAAAGAAACACGAGCGGGCTGTTGCGATAGCTGGTGAAGTAGACGCGGATCGAACTCTCCCGCACGTTCTCACCGGCTGCCGCCTTGTCCAGCGAATAATCGAAGAAAGTCGGATGTCCAGGGAGGTCTCCCCAGTAACGCTGCACAAGAAAGTACTCCATGGATCACCTTCTCACTCTCACTCCCAACGGCGCAACGTGAGTCCCATGTCGGCCCTCTTTTCCCATGCTCGCCCGGGTCTTGTCCACCTTCTCCATCTGTACCGCACCCATCGCGGCTGGAAGTTCCTTCGGAACGTCCTCTTGGGAAGGGGCGCTTCTCCGTCCCCCGTCTTCCCTCACGTTGCCCTTGTTCCCAAGGCCAACCAGCACGGGCACGAACACGGGCTTCGTGGACGCCCTTCGGAACATCGCCTGGTTGGTCTTGCCGGACAAGGAGCAGCCTCGGCGCTACACTTTCGCCCGTGTCCTCCCTGAAGATCCTCGCGCTCCGGGCGCTCCTGTCGATGATCCGCCGCGCCGAGCGGGCTCCCCGGGCGGCGGTGCTTGTCGGTTCCTTGCTCGCCGCCGCGCCGCTCCTGGGCTCCTCGTGCCTGGGCGGCGACCTCCGCGTGGCGACCTACAACCTGAGGCACTTCGGGGTCGAGCCCAAGGACATGCACCGGCTGACGGGCATCCTGGAGCGGCTGGACGCGGACGTGGTGGCGGTGCAGGAGATCCGGCGTCCCGACCGGCTGGAGCAGCTCGCCCGGGACCTGGGCGGGTGGCGGCGGAGCTACCGGGCGGTCAGCTCGTCCTGCGCGGGGCGCCAGGGGATGCACGTCGGGTTCCTGTACGACGCAAGGCGGGTGACGCTCAAGGGGACGAGGGAGTTCCGGGAGCTGCTCCCGGACGAGGGCGGCTGCTCGGAGGGGGATCGCCCCGGGTTTCTGGCCGTCTTCGAGGCCGGAGGGCAGGAGGTTCATGCGCTGGTGGTGCACCTGAAGTCCGGAGGGGACGACGAGGAGTTCCGCCAACGTCGCCAGCAGATCGAGCGGCTGAACCGGCTGACCGGGATGCTGCGGGCGCAGGGGGCGAAGCGGATCCTCCTGCTGGGGGACATGAACACCACCGGCTACCTGGACAACGAGCGAGGGGAGCGGGATCTGGTCGAAGGACTCGCGCGGGAGAATGGCCTGACGGTGGCCACCGGGGGGCTGCGGTGCACCGAGTACTACCGCAAGGACCGTCGCAACGTCATCCCGAGCCTGCTGGATCACGCGCTGGTCAGCGGGGCCGCGCTGGTCCCGTCCTCGACGGAGGTCCACGAGCACTGCGCCGAGCTCCGCTGCGCCCCCCACAGGGCGGACTCCATGCCGCCCAGCTACACGGACGTCTCCGACCACTGCCCGGTCACCTTCCGGGTAGCCCGATGAGGCGGCGCAGGTTCCGCAAGGCATGGCGGGAGAACCGCGACATCTTCCAGGCGGTGAGCCTCGGGATCCTGGCGGGGTTCCTGGTCAACCTGCTGGCGGAGCACGAGTACGTCGGCGAGGCGGTGGCGGTCCTGGTGGCGGTGGTCGCCTTCTTCGTGAAGACCCACGAGCGCGGGTCGGAGCACGATCCGGTCCCCGGCGACCCGGCGGAGGAGCGGGCCTCTCCCTGGCGGTTCCCGCTGATCGGCCTGGAGATCGCCGCCATGATCGGGCTGATGGCGATCCCGATGCTGCTGCTTCCTCGGTGGATCAGCGAGTGGATCGAGTATGAGATCCTGGTGTTCTTCCTGACGTTGATCACCACCACCTCGGAGGCCCTCGGTCCTCCCGCCGACCGGACGCCTTGAACCCCGTTGACTTCTACGAACAGCGCCTCCGGCAGCAGCGGGAGGCCCTCGCCGCCGAGGAAAAGCTCTCCGGGAGGCTGTCGCTGGCCCGGGTGCTCTCCTTCCTCCTCGGAGCCTCCGCCGTGGGGGCACACCTCTTCGGCGCCACCCCCGGGGCGCTGCCGCTGGGGATCGCGCTCCTCGGGGGCTTCGCCGCGCTGGTGCTGCTCCACGCCCGGGTCGCCCAGCGGGAGGAGCAGCTCAAGGCGGCGGTCCTCTTCAACGAGCGGGGCCTGGCCCGCGCCCGCGACGAGCTGGAGAAGCTGCCTCCCCGGGGCGACCCCCGCAAGCACCGGGAGCACCCCTACGCCAGCGACCTCGACCTGCTGGGGGAGCGCTCCGTGCTGGCCCGGCTGGACGCCATGGAGACGGAGCCGTCCGAGTCCCTGCTGACGGCGTGGTTGCTGTCCCCCGCCCCCCCCGCCGAGGTGCGGGAGCGGCAGGCCGCCGTGCAGGCGTTGACCCCCAGGACCGAGCTGCGGGAGGCGCTGTTCGTCCATGCGAGGCCGGTGGCCACCAAAAACCCGGACCTGGGCCGCTTCGTCCGCTGGAGCCAGGAGCAAGGCGCGAGGACCGGGGCGCTGGCGCTGCTGGGGCTGGCGCTCCCGCTGGCGACGGCGACGCTGTTCTTCGCGGGGCCCGCGCTGGGGGCCCCGTCGTGGGCCTGGGGGGTGACGGCGGGGCTCCAGTGGGCGCTGACGCTGAGCCTGGGGGCCCTGGGGGC
>CAZSDX010000700.1:0-3254 GCA_964605685.1 uncultured Polyangiaceae bacterium | reverse complement strand
CGCCGTCTCGCTCCTCGTCGCCCTCGCCTTCCCGTTCCTCGCCGTCCAGGGGTGGCGGCTCCCGCGGGAGGCGCTAACTCTGAAGGATCCCTCATGGCCCAGCTCTCTCGAACCCTTCCTTCCCTGTTTCTTGCCCTCGGGCTGGCTGCGATCCCGGTGCTCGGCGCCTGCTGGGTCGAGCCCGAGCAGCCCTACCTGCCCCCGCCTCAGGCGACGGGGACCCCCCAGCCGACCGCTACCCAGACGCAGCCAGCCCGCGTGGCCATCGCCACCGGAGAGACCCTGGAGGCGGAGCCAGGGAAGGGAGCCGGCGTGTTCGTCGAGTACCACGGCGACGGCAAGTGGCGAGCCTGGACGACCTGCGACACGCTGGTCACCGGGACGCCGTGCGAGTACCGGCTTGCCTTCCGCCCGGAGGAGGGCGCCCGGCTCAACGGCTTGACGATGGGCATCGAGGGCTCCGGCAACAACCTCTTCGACGAGATCGACGCGCAGCTCATTCGCGTGTCGATCACCACGACCACGGAGACCGACAGCGTCGAGTTCCGCACCGAGCCGCCGGGGGCGGCGGTGCAGCTCCAGACCACCCTGGATGGCTCGTCCGACAGCCGGATCATCTTCTGGGTCGGTCCGGAGGTCCTCCACACCGGCGCCCCCACCAACCCGGTGATCTTCGAGCCCACCTCGCCTTGACCCCGGACCAGCGCCTCGGGGGGTTGAGGTTTGGGAGTGTGCCTTCCGGGCGGCGAGGCACGGAGGGTTTCTTTGGACCCCCAGAATGTGAAGGAACGTTAAAGAAACGCAAGCAAGTAGTCCGAAAGCAGGACGAGCGGGCACCCACTGTGCAAGAGGAAGCATCGGAAGAACCCAGAGGGAGCCTCATGGTTGCGCTCGTCGATGTGATCTGTTCATCCACAATCCTTGGTGGTTTTGTTGCACTGGCGACCGCGTATGCGCTGCGGGTGGCCCTGCAAGGGATCGCCCGCTACGAGCGCATCGATCAGGTAGGCGGCTCGGTGCTGCTGAGCAAGCGAGTCATGGAGATGGGGTACTGGGGGCTCCAGGGGATCGCGCGTGGGTGCGTGGCGGTGGGGCTGACGCCGAACATGATCACGGGGCTGACGCTGGTGGCGGCGGGGCTGGCGGGGCTGGCGGCGGCGCTGGGGCATTTCGGGGTGGCGCTGGTGGCGTTGCTGGTGGGCACCCTGGGCGACTCGCTGGACGGGCTGGTGGCGCGGATGAGCAACCGGATGTCCCGGGGCGGAGCGCTCTTCGATGCGGTGGCGGATCGCTTCGGCGAGGGGATGTACCTCTTCGGGCTCGGCTTCTACTTCCGGGACAGTGTACCGTTGCTTTCGTTGGTGTTTTTGGCGTGGATGGGCTCGTTCATGGTGAGCTACATCAGCGCGAAGGACGAGGCGCTGACGGTGAAGGCGCCCCGGGGGCTGATGCGCCGGACCGAGCGGGCGGTGTACCTGACCACGGCCACCGGGATCACCCCGCTGACCCAGCTCCTCGCGGGGCCAGATCGCCCCGCCTGGGTCGGGCTGTTCCCGCTGCTGGTGGCCCTCATCCTGATCGGCGTCATCGCCAACCTGTCCTCGATCTACCGGCTCCGGGCGCTGATGAGGCTGCTCGGCGAGGAGGACAGCGCAGCTCGCGCCACGACACCGCGCAAGCAGATCCACGAGGAGGACGAGGACGAGGATCTGCCTCCCGACTCGCTCCAGGAGCGGAGGCATGCGGCTTGATTGCGAGGCGCCTCCGGGGGGCGCTGCCGGAGCTGGGGCGCCACCAGATCGCCGCTCTGGTGGCCACCGCCCTCGATTTCCTCGTGATGACCGCCGGTGTCGAGCTGCTGGGCGCCCGCCCCTCCCTGGCGGCGCTCGCCGGGAGCGCGGCCGGGGCGCTGTGTAACTTTCAGCTAGGCCGCCGCTGGGTCTTCCCCGGGCGGGATGCTCCCTGGAAAGCGCAGGCGCTCCGCTACGGGGCGGTCTCCGCCGGCAGCGCCCTGTGGAACGCCCTGGGCGTCGAGCTGGGCCAGCGCCTCGGGATCCCCTACCTCGCCGCCCGCGTGGCGGTGGCCGTGCTGGTGAGCGTGGTCTGGAATTTCCCGATGCACCGATCCTTTGTTTTCCGGGAGCGCCGTCCTTGAGCCGGGGCGCCCGCTTCGTCCGCTGGACCCTCGCCCGCGGCGTCTGGCTCTGGGCCATCGCGCTGCTGGCCTTCCTGCCGTCTGCCTGGCATACGGCCCGGCTCTACGGGGGGCTCCGCAGCGAGTTCGAGCGGCTGCTGCCCCGCAGCGCTCCCAGCGTCCGCGCCCTCGACGAGCTGCAGGGGCGCCTCGAAGGGCTTCATCACCTCGGCGTGGTCGTCGACGTAGGCGACCCTGGCCAGATCGCCGCGGGGGAGCGCTTCCTCGACGACCTCGCCGAGCGTGTCAAGAAATACCCTCCCCGGCTGGTCCGCGGGATCCGTACAGGTCAGCAGGAGGAGCGAGCGTTCCTGGACGAGCATGCGCTGCTGTACGCGGAGCTGGACGATCTGAAGGAGATCCGGAGGCGGGTGGAGGCGAGGCGAGACTGGGAGGTCACCCGCGCCACCGGGACGGCCCTGGAGGACGACGAGGCGCCGCCGGAGCTGGGGCTGGACGAGTTCAAGGAGAAGTACCGGCAGCGGGCGGGTATGCAGAGGTTCCCTACGGGCCGATTCTCCAGCGCGGAGCAGCGAACGACGCTGCTGCTGATCGAGGTGGGGCGGGAGCACGGGGCGGGGAGGGAGCTGCTGGAGCGCGTGAAGGGGGACATGGCGGCGCTGGGTGGCCCCGGGCGCTACGGGGCGGGGATGGCGGCGGGGTTCGCGGGGGACGTGGCGATCAACGTGGAGGAGACGGAGGCGCTGATGGCGGATCTGTCCCTGTCGTCGCTGCTGGTGCTGGTGGCGGTGGGGGGCGTCCTTTACCTCTATTTCCGCTGGTGGAAGGCCATCCCGCTGCTTCTTCTTCCGCTGCTGGTGGCGACGGGGATCTCCTTCGGTCTGGCGGCGCTGCCGCCGTTCCTGGTGAGGGAGCTGAACTCGAACACGGCGTTCCTGGCGTCGATCATCGTGGGGAACGGGATCAACCCGGGGATCATGCTGCTGGCGCGCTACGTGGAGGAGCGGCGAGGCGGGGCGACGGTGGAGGCGGCGCTGGCGGTGGCGCTGCCCGGGTCGGTGGCGGGGACGAGCGTGGCGGCGCTGGCGGCGGCGAGCTC
>CAZSDX010000699.1:0-3258 GCA_964605685.1 uncultured Polyangiaceae bacterium | reverse complement strand
GATCGATCAGCCCGACCTGCCGCGCCTCCTGCGCCGCGTAGGGCCCTCGCTCGACGGCGGCCCGGGCCAGCCCCCCGGGGCGCCCCGCGTCGACGCCCTGGAGCCACCGCTCCCGGATCCCCCCGAGGGCCCCCTGGAGCGACGCCTTGACCTCCTCGCTGGCGTTGCTGCGGGTCAGCGTCTCGCCGGTGCCCTTGTAGCGCCCGACCTGGAAGATGTCCGCCTCGATGCCGAAGCGAGCGAGCAGGTCCCTGGCGAAGACCAGCTCGGCGCCTAGCCCCACCGTGTCGACGGAGCCCGCGGGGCTCACCCAGATCTGATCGCACCCCTCGGCGGCAAGTCCGTAGCTGCTGTTGCCCAGCTCGTCGCCGTGGCAATAGACCTTCTTGCCCCGCTCCCGCAGCTTCCTCAGCCCCCGGACGACCTCCGCGCCCCGCCCCCAGCCCGCCCGGGTTGCGCCGAAGCGCACAAAAACGCCGGGAACGTCCTCCGCCTGGAGCTTCTGGAGCGCCGAGGTCAGGTCGTAAAAAGTACCGTGATCCTCCCCGAGGAGTCCCCCGTTCCGCAACTCAGGGGCCCCCGCCGAGAGGTCGACCTCGGCGAGCCGGGAGCCCGCCAGGGCGCTCTCCACCAGCGGAGGGAACCCCGGAGCACTCGACGACGCCGACGCGCTGGCCAGCGCCCCGGGACCTTGCTTCCCGGGCCCAGGTGCGCAGGCCACAACGCCCCCCCACGCCGCAAGGAGCAGCAGCGCCGCCCGGTGACCGCGCCCGATCAAGGCCCCTGGATCCCCGGCAGGTCGGAGGTATCGATGTGCGGCTTGCTGTCCGGCTTGGGCTCCGGCTTGCTGTCCGGCTTGGGCTCCGGCTTGCTGTCCGGCTTGGGCTTCTCGTCCGTGTGCTGATCCCCGAAGAGGCGACGGCGAGCCTTGTCCAGCTCTTCCTGGCTGAACTCGTTGCCACCCGCAGGGACAGGACGCGGATCGCCCGCGTTGGCCACCGGCGCCGCCGTACCTCCCGTCAGGGGCGCCGTCGCCACCGGCGCGGAAGGCAGCGAGCCAACATCGACCGCATGCCCCCCAGAGCTGGCGGCGCTGGCGGCCCCCGACGGCGCGAAGCTGTCGAGGAATTCCTTCAGCTCCGGCACCAGCGGGTAGGGACGGGCGGCGGATTTCATCCGCTGCAATTCCTGGCGCGCGGCCGCAAGATCGCCGCTCCGAGCAAGCGCGTAGGCCAGCGCAGCGCGAGCCCGCCCCGGGGAGGTCTCCCCCGAGGCCGCGAGCCGCAACTGCTGGATCACGGTGGGCCACGCCGGGGATGGCTCGCCCAGGTCGAGGGCCGCCAGGACGTAGGCCGCCTCGGGTTGGGAGGCGCTCGCCGCCAGCTTCGGGGCGAGCGCCCGGGCAACGGCGCGATCCTCGGCCAGTCGAAGCCAGTCAATTTTGACCCGGATCACCCCGGGATCCTCCGGGGCCAGCTCGGCGGCCCGGGCGGCTGCTTTCTTGGCTCGCTCCAGGCCCGTCTCCAGGTCGCGCCTGGCGACGCTCCGGGCATCGGCAGCGCTCTCGGGCAGCAGCCGTAGCCGTAGCCAGCCCAGATCCGCGCGGGTGGCCCACAGGCGCGAGAGCGCAAGGTGCACCCGGGCGTCACCGTCGGCCAGGGCGCTGGCCTTGGTGAGCACCTCCAGCGCTCCCTCCAGATCGCCGTCGGCCAGGGCGCGCTCCCCTTGCTGGAGCAGCTCTTGGATGGGCCCCGCGGAGGCCCCGGGAGCGGCTCCCCGGGCCGCATTCTTGTCAAGAAGCTGCTGGCCGAAGGTGAACCCAACAACCCCGAGGGCCCCGAGCACCACCACGGCAAATACCCAGCGGAGCGCCCCGGCGTTGCGGGGCTTGCCCACGGCGGTGTCGTCCTCGGAAAACTCGGAGCGGGAGAGGCGGGCGCCGAAGTCCGGGTCGCGCATGCTCGCCTCCCCGGGGAGCGGCGTCATCGGCGAGAGCACCGGCGCCGGCGGCGGAAGCGGAGGCGTGGAGCTCGGCTTGCGCGCGGTGGGGGGCTCGATGGATGGCGGCGCCCCGGGCTCCTCGGCCGGCAGCATGGCCACGGAGACCTGGTGCGGGGCCGGCGCGACCCCCTGCCAGGTGCGGGCCACCATGCGCTCGGGAGGGAGGGGCATCTGGGAGGGCGACCCCCCGAGGCCCATCGGGGTGGGAACACGCGGGCTGGTGGGCCCCCGGGTGGAACGCTCCGCCTCGTCGAAGAAGGACGCCAGCTCCGGGATGGAGCCCAGGGTCCGGGACGGCCCTCCTCCCCGAGCCAGCCGGTCCGAGCGCAGAACCTGGCGTCCCATGATGGCGGCCTTCAGATCTCGCAGCGAGTGGAACACCACGTCGCGCCCGTCGTACGTGCGGACCAACCACTGCTCCGGCTCGACCCCGCCCTTCGAACGGAACACCTTGAACTGGTGCCCGCAGTTCGTGCACTTGACCGATGTGCCGCGCTCCGACACCAGCGCGTCGTCGAACTCGTACTCGGCCCCGCAGCGATCACAACGAACGTCCATGGGAATCTGCGCCTGAACCCGGAAAAGATGGCCTTCCTGTCGTACCACGGCGCCAGCCCTTCCCCAACCTTTCCGGCGCCACCGGGCCTGGATCCCTCGGATTCCTGGGCCTCCCTGTTCACGCCTCGCCTGTCAACCCCCCTTCACGCCCCCGAAAACAACCGACCCCCTGCGATGCCCACTTGTCGAGGGTACGTCGCTTGCTACGGTTAGCCTTGCCCTAGCGGGCGGAGGTCTCCCCCATGCGTCGCACTTCCCTCCTCGTGGCTCTCTTCGTCGGTAGCTTGCTGCTCCCTGGTTGCCCCATCTACCCCAACGACTCTTGCTACGACGAGAGCGATTGCTCCTCGGGCTACGTCTGCAGCGTCGACAACACCTGCATCCCCACCAGCCCAACCCCCGCCCCAACAAGCCCCAAGAACCCGGACCCCTGGTGCTCCTCTCCTTCGGACTGCGCCTCCAACGAGACCTGCGGCCCTCAGGGACTCTGCCTCCCCGGTGACTGCACCAACTGGGGTTGCGTCTCCGGCTACTCCTGCAGCGTCTCCTCGGGCTTCGCGGTCTGCGTCAGCAAGCCTGCCGGTCAGGGTGGCTCCGCGGGGGCTGGTGGCTCCCAGACCGCCGGCTCCAGCGGCGAGGCCGGCCAGGCTGGCTCCGGTGAGGCCGGAGCCGGCGGCGAGGCCGGCGAGGCCGGAGCCG
>CAZSDX010000698.1:0-3261 GCA_964605685.1 uncultured Polyangiaceae bacterium | reverse complement strand
CCCCCCGCCGACCCCCCGCCGACCCCTGCCCCCTCCGGCCCCTCGCTCCCCCGGGTCTCCGCGCCCCTCCCTGCCGCTGCCCCCCCCGAAGCCCCCCCGCCCTCCGCGCCGGAGCCACCCCCGATCACCGCAGCCCCCACCGCCGCCGTCTCCCCGGAGCAGGCGGCGCAGTTCCTCGGCTCTCCTCCCGGGGACATCCAGCGCTGCCAGGCGCCGGAGCCGGCAGACAGCGCCGCCCAGATCCGCTGCCTGATCGGGCAGAGGTACACCGGAGAGCTCCGGGAGCAAGCCCTGAGGTTCCACGCGGAGACCGGGGGCGTGGTGGGGCTGGAGAAGGCGGGGACGCTCGACGGCGGCTACCGGGGCAAGATCCAGATCGTCCCGGAGGCCCCGGAAGGAAAGTACCGGCGGCACCTGGGCTGGGTGCTGGGGGGGCTCGCATCCATCGACGAATTCTTCCGGTGGCTGGGGGAGCCGAGGTCCTACCGGTGGAAACCTCTGGGGCTGCGGTTCTACCGCTCCGTGGGCAGAAAGACGCCGGCGGCCTACGCCCAGGACTGGCAGGTGGCCTACAACGTCGAGGGCGGCATCAATACCTCCGCGGACGTGGTGCGGGAGACGCTCTTCCACGAGATCTTCCACCTGAACGACGAGGCCCACGGGGGCTGGTCCGAGCGCGCCCTGGAGGGCATCTTCCGGAAGATCGTGGCCCGCTGCGGGGCCAGGACGCCGTGCCTCGCCCCCTACGCCCCCGGGACGACGATGGTGCGCGGCGGGACCTACTACGCCTTCCAGCCGGGAAACGGGGTGGGCGAGTACGCGGCGGAGCTGGCGCTTCGCTACCACACGGAGCACCACCGGCTCCAGCGCGGCGAGAAGGTCTCCAGGCCCTTCAAGTGCGGCCCTGAAGAGAACCGCCTCGCCTGGGACCTGCTGGTCGGCGAGTTCTTCGGCGTGGACCGGGTGCCCGGCTGCTCCCCCTGAGCGCCGCTCAGTCGATGCGGATCGCCCGGTTGTGGGTGATCACGTCGAGCTGACTTTCCCCGCTCAGCGCCATCGCGCAGCGGGCGGGCGTGTTGTCCCCGAAGGGGTAATTCCAGCGCACGCTCCCGCTCTTGTCCAGGGAGGTCACCCCCTGCTGGGTGCAGAGGTACACGTTGCTGTCCCGATCCAGGAGCGGCGGCGCCAGGGGCTTCGCCGAGAGGTTGTGAGTCCACAGCAGCTTGAGCTGCGGGCTGGTGACCATCAACACCGGGTTGCTCCCGTCAAAGAGCAGGTAGACCGATCCATCGGAGGCCAGCGCAGGGGCCAGGGCGACGCTGTCGATGCTGGTGTTGAAGCCCGCCGTGAACTGCCCCGGCTTGTCCGGATGGAAGAACCGCGCCGAGGACCCGCAGGCGGTGTAGACCGTCCCGCCGGAGGCCACCGCCGCGTGGCACGGAGCAGGCACGGGCACCGAGGTCATCGGCTGCTCCCACACCGCGCTCCCCGTCTCGGGATCGACCGCCAGTACCTTGCAGTCCGCGCCGGACACGGCGCAGTCCCGCGGGACGTAGATCCGGTTCCGTCCGGCATCGAAGGCCACCGTCCCTCGCAGCCCCACCGGGTCGGTGAACAGCTTGATCGTCTGGGGGGTATTTTGCGCCAGCGTGGCCCGCCAGAACGAGCCATCCTGGCGCGCAAAAAAAGCCCTGGGTTGCTGCACGCCTACCTGGAACACCACCACGCTGGTGGTCGCGGGTCCGCCTGGCGTCGAGCTGGACCCGTTCAGGTTCCATTTGTTCGCCCCGACGCGGGTCAAGAACGCAACGTTGTTGTCGCTCACGCGCAGCATCCGGCTCTCCGGGAGGAGCACCGGCGAGGTGGCGATGGTGAAGTTCCCGTCGTAAGCCGTGGAGATAGAATTTCCGTTCCAGTCGAGGAGGTCCGTCCCCGAGAAGAAGAGGGTCCGCCCGTCGTTGGTGACCACGAGCGCCGACAGGAACCCGTTCCCTCCGTTGAAGGACTCCGAGGGTGGCACCCCGACGCTGGCAGGCCCCAGGAAGGAGGATTGACCCGGGCGCGCCATGCAGCCCCCCTCCGCAGGCCAGCGGGCGCCGAGGTCCAGCCCGGCCTTGAAGCCGCAGACCGGGGTGGCACACTTGCTCAGGTCGTACTGGCAGTTCTTGCAGGCAAGCTGACCATCCCCCGCCCCCAGGGAGTTGCAAGTCGCCCCACCCAGGTCGCTCCCCTCGCAGGACTCGTGCTCGTCGCGGGTTCCGTTCCCGCAGTAGGCGCAGGCGGAGAGGTCCGCCTTGCAGGAGGAAGTGCACACCGGGTCGCCGCCGAAGCCTTCCTTCACGAAGCCGGCGCAGTTGAGCGGGATGAACCCGTCGCACTCCTCGCCGGGGTCGACCTTGCCGTTGCCGCAGGTCGTCGAGGCCTTGCAGGCCCCGTCGGAGCAGACCTGCCCGTTGCCGCAGGTGTTGCCGCAGCCTCCGCAGTTCTTCGGATCTCCCTTGGTGTCCGTGCAGACGCCTCCGCAGAGGGTACCGCCCCCGAGGCAGCTCCCGTCGCAGAACCCCCCCTTGCAGAGCGCCACACCGCCGCCGGGGGCGGGGCAGACGTAGCCGCAGGCGCCGCAGTTGTTGATGTCCGTCGTGAGGTTGACGCATCCGCCCTCGCAGGGCGTCTGCTGGGGAGCGCAATCGGCCTTGCAAACCCCGCCGGAGCAGACCTGCCCGCCGGAGCAAACCTTGCCGCAGCCCCCGCAATTCTTCGGATCGTTCTGGCCGTCGACGCACCCCGAGTCGCACAGGAGCCCCCCGGAGGCGCAGGCGAAATCACAGCTCCCCGAGGCACACACCGGGACCGCGCCGGACGGAGCCACGCAGACCTTGTCGCAGCCGCCGCAGTTGGCCACGTCCGAGGCAGGATCGACGCAGGAGGCGCCGCACGGGATCAGCGGGGCGACGCAGTCCTCGGAGCATTTCCCCTGGGAGCAGACCTCCCCCTGCTTGCAGATGACCCCGCACGCCCCGCAGTTCTGTGGGTCCTTCTTGGTGTCGAAGCAGGCCACGCCGCAGAGCGCCAGGCCCCCGCCGCAGGTGATCCCGCAGGCGCCCTCCTGGCAGGTCGCCTCGTAGCCCGGCGGCGCCACGCAGGTACTCCCGCATTTGCCGCAGTTCGCCGGGTCGCTCTGGAGATCCACACAGCCGCCCCCGCAGTCGCTCTGCCCCTGCCCACAGCCGCCCGCGCCGCCGTCCCCCGCCGCCCCGCCCT
>CAZSDX010000697.1:0-3267 GCA_964605685.1 uncultured Polyangiaceae bacterium | reverse complement strand
CTACGGCGCAGCGGGCCCGCTCCCGGAGCAGGGGACCGAACTCCGGGTCGACGCGGGCGGCGCGGGCGAAGGCGTCGTCGCTGCCCGGGCGGTCGCTGCGGGCGCAGCGCAGGGCGCCGATGCGGACCCACGGATCGGGGTGCCTGCGATCCAGGGAAGCGGCGCGGCGGTAGGCTTGCTCGGCGCGCTCGGGGTCCTGCTGTTGCTCCGCGAGGGCGCCCTCCAGGAACGCCGCGTAGGCCTCCTCCGGGACGAAGGGACCGACGTACACCCGCCCATGGACCTTGCGGGGCACGTCGCCGTCGAAGAGCCCCGCGCACCCGGCCGTGGCCGCCGCGAGCAGCAGCGCGAGCCTGCGCATCGTAATTTGACGAGCCCCTTGAGCTTGATGACGAGCTGGAGCGCGTCGAGGGGGGTGAGCCGCTCCGGCTCGACGGCGCGCAGGGTCTCCACCGCGGGGTGCTTCGCCGGGGCGTCTGCGGGCGGCTCGAAGAGGCCGAGCTGTACGTCCGGCTGGGCCCGCCCCTGCCGGTCGCGGCGCCGGAGGGAGGCGTGGGTGCCCACCGGCAGCATCCCGCTGGACTCCAGGCTGTCGAGGATGGCGCGGGAGCGAGCCAGCACGCTCTCCGGGAGCCCCGCCAGCTTGGCGACCGCGATGCCGTAGCTCCGGCTGGCGGCGCCGCGGGCGATCTTGTGGAGGAACACGATGTCGTCGCCGAACTCCCGGGCGGAGACCGAGTAGTTGGCCGCGTTTTTGGCCAGCTTCGTCAGCTCGGTGATCTCGTGGTAGTGGGTGGCGAACAGCGCGCGGCACTGGATCACGTCGTGGAGGTGCTCCGCCACCGCCCACGCGATCGCCAACCCGTCGTAGGTGCTTGTCCCCCGGCCAATCTCGTCCAGGATCACCAGGCTCCGCCGGGTCGCCGACCTCAAGATCGCCGATGTCTCCCGCATCTCCACCATGAAGGTGCTCTCCCCGCGGCTCACGTTGTCGCTCGCCCCCACCCGCGACAGGATCCGATCCACCACCCCGATCTTCGCCGACGACGCCGGCACGAACCCTCCCATCTGCGCCATCAGCACCAGCAGCGCCGCCTGCCTCATCAGCGTCGACTTCCCCGACATGTTCGGCCCCGTGATCAGCCAGAACCTCTCCCCTTCCACGTCCAGCCGGATGTCGTTGGGTACAAACTGACCTGCGGCGGCGGTCCGCTCCACGACCGGGTGGCGGGCGTCGACCAGCTCCAGCGCCAGGGACGAGTCGACCTCCGGGCGGCAGTAGCCGTGGCGGTGGGCGATGTCCGCGAGGGTGGCGTGGACGTCCCAGTCCGCCAGGCGCGCGGCGAGGCGTTGGAGCCGGGGGGCGACGGCGGCGACCTGGGCGAGCAGGTCCTTGTAGAGCTGCTGCTCCAGGGCGAGGGCCTGCTCCTCGGCGTGGAGCACCCGGTCGCTGAGCAGGTCCAGCTCGTCGTTGGTGTAGCGCTCGGCGTTGGCCACGGTCTGCTTGCGGCGCCAGGCCGGCGGGACCTTGCTCAGGTGCCGGTCCGTCACCTCGATGTACCAGCCAAAGACCCGGGTGTACTTCACCTTGAGCGTGGCCGCTCCGGTCTCCGCGCGGAGCCGGTTCTCCATCTCGCTGAGCTTCTGGGTGCCGCCGTCCTTCAGGTCTTTCAGCTCGTCCAGCTCGGCGCTGTAGCCGGGGCGGAAGATCCCCCCTTCCCGGGCGATGGCGGGGGGGCGGTCCACCAGCGCCCTCGCCAGGAGCTGCTGGAGCTCCGGCAGGATATCCACCGGCTCGCTCACCAGCCCCAGCACCTCCGGGGCCGGCTCCGGCATCGTGGCGAGCGCCCCCAGCGCCATCGGGACCATCGCCAGGCTGTCCCGGAGGCTGCCCAGATCCTTGGGCGTGGCCTCCTGGAGCGCCGCACGCACCGCGAGTCGCTCCAGGTCCGCGACGTTCCCCAGCGCCGCCCGGAAATCGGAGCGCGACGCCGGATTCTGGAAGAACACCTCCACCGCGTCGTGGCGACGCCGGATCTTCTCCACGTCCACCAGCGGCGACAGCAGCCGGCGGCGCAGCAACCGTGCGCCCCCGGGGGTGCAGGTGGCGTCCAGCAGGTGCAGCAGCGACCCCACCTTGCCCCCGTCGGAGGACGCCACCAGCTCCAGGTGCTTCTGCGCCACGTCGTCCAGCAGCAGCGTGTCGGCCACGTCCCAGGTCTCGATGCTGCGGACCAGCAGCCTCGTCCCGGGGCTGCACGCCGCCGCCAGCCGCACCACCCGCGCCGACGCCGCCAGTGCCGCCGGATCGAAGCGAGCGAGGTGCTGCTCCAGCTCGGTGCCGGCCAGGTGCTGGAGCAGCAGCGCCCGGGCCTGGGTGGCCGTCAACCCACCGTCATCCCGGAGCGCGGTCCCGGTCAGGAGCGCCTGGATGGCCTTCTTGGTCTCCTCGTCGACGGGCCCCAGGAGGAGCTCGCGCGGGGCGGAGCGGGCCAGCTCCCCCAGGAGGTCGCTGCCGCTGCCGAGGCGGGTGGCCCGCAGCTCGCCGGTGGAGAGATCGAAGAGGGCCAGGCCGAAGGAGTCGCCGTCGGGCTCGATCCCGGCGAGGAAGAGGTTCTGCTTGGCGTCGAGGTGATCGCTGTCGGTGACGAGGCCCGGGGTGATGACCCGGACCACCTCCCGGGGGACGATCCCGCGGGTCTTCGACGGGTCGCCCATCTGCTCGCAGATGGCCACCTTGTAGCCCTTGTTGAGCAGCTTGCCGATGTACTGGTGCGCGGAGTGATACGGCACCCCGGCCATGGGCACCTCGTCGGCTGCGTTCTTGTTCCGGCTGGTGAGGGTGAGGTCCAGCTCGCGAGCGACGAGGACCGCGTCCTCGTAGAACATCTCGTAAAAATCCCCCAGGCGGAAGAACAGGATCGCATCCGGGTGCGCCCCCTTCGCCTGGAAGTACTGCTTCATCGATGCGGTCTGCTTGTTGCCGCTTCCGGTGCCGGCCATGGGCCGCACGGTGGCCCGATGCGCCCTTGATCGCAAGCCTCCTCTGGCCTCCCGCCCCCGACGGCGCGACACTCCCGGGATGCGACGCGCTTGCCCCCTCCTTGGCCTGATCCTGCTCCTCGCTTGTTCCGACGACGACAGCGCCTCCCCCGTCGAGCCCTCCCCGGACACCGGCGGCTCCTCCGGGAGCAGCGCCGGCGGCGGTGGCCAGGGCGGCGGCCCTCAAGGCGGCGCGGGCCAGGGCGGCGCTTCGGGCTCCGCAGG
>CAZSDX010000696.1:0-3298 GCA_964605685.1 uncultured Polyangiaceae bacterium | reverse complement strand
CGGGGGGAGCGGCGGCGTGGGCGGCAGCGGGGTCGGAGGGCAGGCGGGGGCGCCGCCCGGGGGAGAGGCGGCGTACCCGGAGAGCCTCCTTTGCCAGCCGGGGGCGGGCGACGCGCGGTGCGGGGCGGGGTACGACCCCGCGAAGCCGATGGAGCCCGCGGCGCTGGAGGCGACGCTGGCGGAGGGGAGGGCGGTCTGGTACGCGCCGGGCAAGGGAGGGGGCTGCGTCAACTGCCACTCTCCGGACGGGATCGAGTTCGCCTGGGTCGGCTATTCGGACTGCGATCTGAAGCGGCGGGCGCTGACCCACGTGACGGAGGAGCAGGCGGACAAGCTGGTGGCGTACACCCACGCGCTGCGCCAGCTCCACAAGATCGAGAAGCCGCTCCACCCGGATCGCTACCGCCCGTTCCAGCCGGCCTTCGAGCCGCTGGGCGAGGCGGAGACGGACCTGGACGCGGTGGACGTCAAGAAGCAAGACGACCGGGATCTGCTGTTCATGAACCAGCTCATCCAGGACAAGAAGCTGCTCTTCGCCACGCAGAAGATCGACTCGCTGGAGAAGGCACATGCAGCCTACGACGAGCTGCTGGCGATGGATCTGGAGTCGCTCCGGATCGGCATCCCCTTCGACCGGCTCTCGGAGGACCCGGACGCGGCGAGCAACGCCTGCTCCACGGTGAAGGGGCCCGCGCACCTGGGGAAGTCGATCTTCGAGTGGTTCCCGGCGATCCCGGTGGCGCCGAAGCCGGGCTCGGAGGCCGCCTGGAACGCGCTCCGGGACGCCTACGTGGCCAACCCCACCACGGAGAACCTCTGGGCGTACTACGACAAGATCGATGACCTTTTGCGCTGCGACTACGACCTGAGCAAGGACGGCGATCCGGAGTACTACGGGCGGGCCTGCGCCTGGATGACCCTGAAGTACAAGTCGCTCCAGATCGTCCAGCACATGCTCCGCCACCGGACCGCCCGCCACCCGGACACGCTGGTGGAATTCCACGCCCCGGGGACGCCTCCTCCCTTCGCCGGGGAGCACCTCGACCTGGTGATCCACCGCAGCCCCGTCTGGGAGACTGGCGACTTCCTCCGGAGAAACCCCCTCGCCCGCCAGGGCAACCCCGCCTGCTTCTCCAGCCCCGCCCACCCCTGCACCTTCCTGCCGCCGGCCATCGACGAGACCATCCACAGCCTGCCGACGTACAACGAGGCCCGGATCAACCAGGGCGATCTCTTCCAGCTCAGCTGGGTCATGATGGGGTTCCTGCGGGAGCCCACCCTCACCCAGCACTCGGAGCAGTTCGCCACCTTCATCGGCGACTACCTGGAGTCGGTGCTGCTCCCTCGCTACGACATCCACCACGCCTTCGTCTTCACCCAGATGGCGGTGCGAAAATCCGCCGCCAAGGAGTGGTTCAACGCCCCCGGCTTCCGCAAAGGCACGGGCAAGCTGGCCAGCGTCCGGACCTTCAGCTTCAAGCAGGTCCGCTATAACTTCAGCCCTCCCCCCCAGGACAGCCCCCGCTACGCCACTCACCGCTTGCTGTTCGCCAACTTCGCCCGCATGTTCCTCTACCTGGTCGAGGAGGATATCCGGCTGAGCGGCGAGGTCTTCGGGCTGTATGGCCGCAGCAACCAGGAGGGCGGCCTGCTGGTCGCCACCCGCTTCCTTCGCTCCTGGATCGCCGACCTGGAAGGGAAGGAAGACCCGGCGATCAACGCGCTCCAGCTCTCCATCGAGGAGCTGGGCCCCAAGGCCAAGGAGCTGCGCGACGAGAAGAACCAGAAGGACTACAATGGGCTGGAGCCCACCTATGTCTGGTCCGACTTCCAGGCGCCTTACGGCGGTTGAACGGTGAGCGAGCCCTTCCCCCTGGAGGCTCCCCCCGGCTCCTCCGCGGGCCGCGCGGCCCTCGATTTCGAGGCCATCTACGAGGAATTTTTCGACTTCGTGTGGCGCTCCTCCCGGCGGCTCGGCGTCGAGGAGGCCGCCCTCGACGACGCGGTGCAGGAGGTCTTCGTCGTGGTCCACCGAAAGCTCCACGAGTTCCAGGGGCGCTCGTCGCTCCGCACCTGGCTGTTCTCCATCGCCCTTCGGGTCGCCTCCGAGCACCGCCGCGCCCGCCGCCGCAAGGCCCCCGAGCGGCCCGATGACCCGGGGGATCTCTCCGCGCTCCCGGACCTCAAAACCGGCCCCCACGAGTCTGCCGCCCGCGCCGAGGCCGCCCTGGTGCTCCGGCGCTTCCTCGACGGCCTCGACGACGAGCGGCGCGCCGTGTTCATCCTCGCCGAGCTGGAGGGCATGTCCGCCCCCGAGATCGCCGAGGCCACCTCCACCAACCTCAACACCGTGTACGCCCGCATCCGCTCGGCGCGCCAGTCCTTCGAGGAGGCGGTGCGTCGCCACCGCGCCAGGGAGCGAGCTTTTTGATGGACGACCTCAGCCCCGAAGCCCGCGCCCTCCTCGACGAGGCCCGCCACGCCGACGCCCCCTCCGCCGCCGACAGGGCCCGCGTCCGCGCCGCCCTCGCCCTCAAGATCTCCGCCGCCTCCGCCGCCTCGACCGCCTCCGCTGCCAAGGCCCCCTTCGCCCTCGGCCTGCTCCCCAAGATTTTCCTCGCCTCTCTCCTGCTTGGCGGCGCCTTCCTCGCCCTCCGCTCCTCCGCTCTGCCTCCGTCCTCGTCCTTGTCCACGTCCCCGTCCTCACCCTCGTCCCCGTCCTCGCCCTCGTCCCCGTCCTCGCCCTCGTCCCCGTCCTCGCTCTCGTCCCCGTCCTCGTCCCCCGTGGCCGTGGACGTGCCCGTGGCCGTGGACGTGCCCGTGGCCGTGGACATGCCCGTCACCTCGGCGGTGGCTCCGTCTTCGACTGCGGCTCGTTCTCCGACGACGCCGCGAGGCGATCTGGAGGGAGAGCTGCGGCTGCTTGCGGAGGCCCGCAAGGCGATGCGCGACGGAGACACGGAGCGGGCGATGAAGCTGCTGGAAAAGCACCAGAAGAAGCACCCCGGTGGGGCGCTGGCGGAGGAGCGGGCCGCGGCGCGGGTCCTGGCGCTCTGCCAGTCCGGAAAGCGGGAGGAGGCCCGGAGCGAGGCCGCGAGCTTCCTGGCTCGGTACCCGTCGTCTCCCCTCGCGGCGCGGGTGCGCGGAGGTTGCCCGTGAGGGGGAGCTGGCTCCTTCTGCTGGCGGCGGGCTGCGGCCCCGGGGATGTGCTGGTCGGGCGGGACACCGCGGAGAGCGGCGGTGCAGGCGCCCAGGCCGGAGGTTCCGGCGGGGCAGGCGGCGGGAGCGGCGAGGCCGG
>CAZSDX010000695.1:0-3315 GCA_964605685.1 uncultured Polyangiaceae bacterium | reverse complement strand
TCTTCTCCGGCGACCCGCGGCAGCCCCCGCGCGAGGAGCCCATCCCGGGCTCCCTGGCGGACGCCGCGGAGCTGGCGAGGGCGACCCTCGTCGAGCGCTGCGCCGAGGCGGACGACCTGCTGATGGCGCGGTTCCTCGACGGCGGGGAGATCGGCGGTGACGAGCTGGCGGCGGCGATCCGTCGGGCCACGATCGCGGGCGCCCTGGTGCCCGTGCTCTGCGGCTCGGCGCTCCGCAACCGGGGCGTCGAACCCCTCCTGGACGCCATCGTCTCCTACCTGCCTTCTCCGCTGGATCGCCCCCCGATCCGCGGGCTGGGCCCCGGGGATACCCCGGCGCTCCGCCCTCCCAGGGACGACGCTCCCCTGTGTGCGCTCGTCTTCAAACTCACCCACGACCGCAGCCTGGGCCACGTGGCCTGGGTCCGCCTCTACTCTGGCGTGCTCGCCCGGGGCAACACCGTCGAGAACACCACACGCGGCGCCCGCGAGCGCGCCGGGAGGATCATGGTCATGCATGCCGATCAACTCGAGAACATCCAGGCCGCCTGCGCTGGCGACATCGTCGCCGTCGCGGGGCTCAAGGGCGTCCGCAGCGGCGACACCCTCGCGGCGCCAGGGAACCCCCTGGTGCTCGACGGGCTCGCCCTGCCCGAGCCGGTGATGGCCGTGGCCGTCGAGCCCGCCACCGCCCGCGATCAGGATCGCCTGTCCGCCGCCCTCCACGGTCTCGCTCTGAGCGACCCTTCGCTCCGGGTCGGCGTGGACGAGGAGACCGGGCGCGCCCTGCTCCGTGGCATGGGCGAGCTGCATCTGGAGGTCGCCCTGAGCCTGCTGCGCTCGGAGTACCAGGTCGAGGTGCGCGCTGCGGCACCCGCCGTGGCCTACCGCAAGACCCTCGCCCGGGCCGTGACCGTGGAGCACCGTCTGGCCAACCAGAACGGTGGCCACGGCCAGTACGCTCGGGTCGTGGTGGCCTTCGAGCCGCTGGACCGCGGCGCCGGCTTCGCCTTCGTGGACGAGATCTCCGGCGGGGTGATCCCCCGGGAATTCATCCCCGCGGTGGAGAAAGGCATCCGCGAGGCCATGGAGCGCGGTGTCGAAGGGGTCCCGGTGGTCGACCTGCGGGCCAGGCTCGTGGACGGCAACGCCCACCCCAAGGACTCCAGCGCCCTGGCCTTCGAGATCGCCGCCTCCCTCGCCCTGAGGGCGGCCACGGAGCGCGCTGGCCTGCTCCGGCTGGAGCCGGTCATGCTCGTCGAGGTCATGACCCCCGGGGCCTACCTCGGGGATGTCCTCGGCGACCTGGGGGCGCGCCGCGCCCAGGTCCGCGGCCTCTCCCAGCGGGGTGCTGACCAGGTGGTCGAGTCCTTCGTCCCCCTGGCGGAGCTCTGGGGCTACGCTGCCTCGCTCCGGGCGCTCACCCAGGGCCGGGGTACCTTCCTGATGCAGCCCTCCCACTACGACCGCGCCCCCGGCTGACGCCGCGCCGGCGGCGCGGGCCGCTCATTTCCCCCCACGTCCCGGCTCCTGGCTTCAGCCTGGCTGCCTAATCCTTCTTGCGGCGTGCTCTGGAAACCCTCTCAACAAGGTCAGGAGCCGCTGTTCCCGCAGGTGGCCTTGGCCCCTGGGGGCTGGACGCATGCGGACCCCCCTACCTCTGCGCAGGGGATGGACTCTTCGACCCCCTGGACACAAATCGCCAGGTCTGTCCCCTTGCACGAGAGGGGCTTTCCCACGGTGCAGGAAGCCGGCGCTGGAGGGATGCAGCGACCTTGAAGTCGTCCCTGCTCGTCCTGGAACGAATGGCAAGTCAGGCCAAAGTCGGAACAATCGACGGGTTGTTCTCGCCCCTGACCCCAGGCATCCTTCTGACATCGGTACAGGATGTTTCCGACGCACCGTCCTTCGCCTGTACACGCGTCTCCCTTCCCGATACAATTGATGGAACGATTGCCCGGAGATTCCCCGCAGGTCATGCCTCGACCGCAGGGGGTACGGACCTTGATTCCCTGAATGCAACTGACGATGACGTCTCCGTCGCAGGCGTAAGGTTCTTCCGGTGAGCAGACACCTACTCCGCAAAGAGCGCCTAGTTTTCCTTGAAAACACTGCTCTCCTTGGGCCCGGCAAGAGGTCCCCACCACCATGTCCTCTCCCTGGGGGGTACGGTGTGTGTAGCGCAGCAATCCTCCATCACACTGGGAGCGTGTCAGGGACGGTGGCGCGCTGCTCTGGCCTGTACACTGGGCAAGCTCGTCGCAGGTCGCCCCCTGGGGAGCCCCGAGGGCGCAGGAGACCGCCAGGGCAAGATGGCCGGGAAGGGATGGAACATTGGCGGCCTGGAGCCCCAGGCCGGAGGCCATCTGGGAAGCATTTGCCCCGCAGATGAGCTCGAAACGGATGGCTGCTTTGATCAGATCTTTCTTGGTTGGGATCCGGTAATCGTTCTGTGCCCATAGCCTCGGATCCAGCGACCCGGGGGCACCCGGGGCATCTGCCTGTGCGACGCGGCGGTTGGCCATGAGCACGCTGCCCAGCGCCAGGAGGCCCAGGAATCCGAGGGCAACCCAGCGACTTTTTCGAGAAACCATCGGGTTCAAGGCGTCCCCTCCTGTCCCAGTTGATCCAGGGCTTCGCACCCCTGGCAGGCCACATCCCCGCAATGCTGAAGATCAACGAGTTGCTGCACACCAAGGGGATGTTTCTCCTTGCATCGATGCAAGCAAAGATCAAAGCGAAGCATCGTGGTGAAAGGCTCGTAGCCACCGCAGTCGTAGATACATTGCCGGAGTCCCTGGCAACAATTCCCTCCTGGGCAATCTTCCTCCTTCCCTAGCGCGCCAAAGCAGAGGTACGCAAAATCTGGGCACCTCTGGACCGCACAGGCGGTGCAGGAGGGGGAATCCACGGGCATCATGGCGATTTCCCCTCCCCATGGTGGAGGATCCATCCATGGATCGGCCCCCCCCCGGAAAGGTTGTTTCCAGAAAGGAGGGGGTTCCGGAGGAGGGGGTGCAGGCTCCGGAGGAGGCAAGGGGAAGTAGCTATCCAGCCCCGAAAAAACCATTCCACCCCGGAGGCAGTAAAGCATCTCTTCACAGGAGCGTGCCTGGCGCATGCACCGAGCCATGGTGGCCACCGCGACCAGATCTGCTTCCGCGATCTTCGAGATGTCTTTCCCTTCATCCTGCAATTCGCTGGCTTTTTCTCCCGTTTTTTCTTTGACAGAGAGAGCAACCCAGGCAGTGCAAGCTCCCAGGCTGGCCTTGTTCACAAGGCCGACCACGGGCCCGCCGACGAGGCCGCCGGGGTG
>CAZSDX010000694.1:0-3324 GCA_964605685.1 uncultured Polyangiaceae bacterium | reverse complement strand
GGCCTCTGGCCAGGCGCGGAGAGCCGCCCGCGCCGGCCCCGCACCGCAGGTCGAGCCCGTCGGGACTGGTGTGCCGACCTTGCGGCCGCGCAGCGGCCGCGAACGCACGGCTGTCGGCTTCCCCGCGGCGGTGTCGCAGAAGAATTCTGCGACGCCGCCGGCGCCTCTCAACTTCCGGGCCGGCGCTCAGCCCCCTGAAGCTCTCGCCGATCACCCGGCCCCGGCCCGTGGTGTGTCGGCCTTTGGATCAATGTGCGACACGCACACGCCCGCAAGCCTCAATACTGGTAGTTCGAGAGCGATGGCCCGGTCCCTGTCACTGAGCACCCCATTGGATCCAGTCATGTCCACCCCCCGGATCCAAGAGGTTCCCAGCACCCTGGACCTGAGGTTGCCGGCACCCCTCCCCGAACATGTCCCTGGGGAGGCCCTCAAACTTGACGACCGAGCCAAACCGAGCCGGGTCGTTTCCTCTGCCCTCCTCTCCTGCGTTTACGGATCTTCTTCCGAGAAGAAGCTCGCCCTGCAGTTCAGACTGGGCGAGGCTCCAGCGCCGACTGAGTTGGCATCCACGGCACTGGAAGTGAGGGTCACTTCTTCCGGGTCGAGTTCACCGAGCGCGGGGTGCGGAAGGAGTCGCCCTCGATGACGATGCAGTGCGCGTTGTGGCGCAGACGGTCGATGCTGGCCGAGGCCAGCAGGGGGTTCGCGAAGGCGCTTCCCCACTCGGAGAAGTCCCGGTTGCTGGTGATGATGGTGGCGCCCCGCTCATAGCGCTCGGCCACCAGCTCATGGAAGTCCTCGTCGGCGGGCGGCCGTAGGATCTTCAGGCCGAAGTCGTCGAGGATGAGCAGGTCCACGCGCGCCAGGTTCTGGAACCGGCGCTCGAACGTGCCGTCGGCACGTCCGGTGTGCAGGTGGACCATCATCTTCGACACGGTGAGGTTGAGCACATCGTAGCCGCGGCGACAGGCCACGTGGCCCAGGGCCTGGGCCAGGTGACTCTTTCCCACTCCGCTGGGGCCGACCAGCAGGACGTTGGACCTCTCCTCGATGTAGTTACAGGTAGCCAGGTCCAGGATCCACTGGCGGTTGAGCGTCGGCCTGGCGTCGAAGTTGAAGTTCTCCAGGGTCTTCTCGCCGGTGAAGCTGGCCCGGCGGATCCGGGTCGACAGCTTCTTGTGCTCCCGACGGTCCACCTCGTCTTGCGCCAGGAGCGTCAGGAACTCGGTGTAGCTCACCTTCTGCTCGATGGCCTGGCGGTTCCGGACCTCGAGAGTGTCCAGGATCCCGGACAGCCGCAGAAGCTTCAGGTTCTGGAGTAACTGGGGGTCGAGGTTCATGGGTGTCTCCTCCTCGGTTCCGTTCGATGGATTGGACGGCGGCCCCGGTGGGGCCGCGGCGGTGAACGCGCACGCGGCCGGTCGTTCATGGGCAGCGGTCAGTTGAGACGGAACAGGTCGGAGATGTCCCGAGCGAACCTGGGCGCCTCGAGGAGGGGGAGCTCGAGCTGTCCGCCCTCCCCCTCGTCCAGAGGAGCCTGATCCAGGCCCTTCTCGAGGATGCTCTTGACGGCCCGGTAACGTATGTTCTCGTAGGACAGGGCTCGCCGGCAGGCGGCTTCGAGGCGGCGAGGGCCATACTTCTTGGCCAGCCTCAGGAGGCCCTGAGCGCCCCGGAGACGCTCCAGGACCTGGTCTCCGAGGAGTTGCCGCACGAACTCGTGGCAGCCTTCCCCGATGCGCTCTGCCTGCTCCAGGCACCAGGTAGGCGTCTGGCGCAGGTAGGCCGTCTTCTCCGGAGGCAGGTGGTCCAGGTTGGTGCGCCACTGGCCCGCCCTGTCCGCCCTGGCGTGGCAGGCGACCATCGCCGCGCCCACGAAGATCGACACCAGCGACTCGGTGGCCCTCAGGTCCAGCTTGTGCCCGATGTACCGGAAGGGCGCAGAGTAGTAGGCCTTGTCGAACACGACGTGGCAGTCAGGGTGGAGTTTGGCCGTGGACCAGACGGCGATCTCCACCCGCTCGGCAGGGAGCGGCCTGAGGGCCGCCTTCTCTTCCTCCGCAAACATCTCGAGGGGCACCCTGTGTGTTGTGCCGTGGATCCGGTTCCCGGCCTCCTCCAGCACCCACTCCAGGAGTTGCTGATTGGCGTTGGCGAGGCTGGTGAGGGTGCGCGGCGACTGCAGGAACGAGCGGCGCCCGTACCGTACGCCGGACTCGACGCGGCCTTTGTGCTCTGGTGTCCTTGCCACGCAGGGGTCGATCCGGAAGCCGTATCCCCTGGCGAACTCGCCGTAGCTGCGCTGGACCTCCGGGTCGTACCGGCATGCCTTTGTGATGGCCGACTTGAGGTTGTCGCACATGACTCGGGCGGGCACTCCCCCCCAGAATTCGAAGGCGTTGCGGTGGCAACGGAGCCAGGTAGAGACCTTCTGGTCCCAGACCAGTTCGGCATACTGGTGGCGGCTGTAGGCCAAGGTCATCACGAACATGTGGGTCTTGCGGTCCTTGCCGGTGACGCGGTCATACAGGACCGGGCCCGTCCCAAAGTCCACCTGAGCGACATCTCCGGCCTCGAACTGCAGCCGAACCACGGGGTCCGGCTGCGTCTCCAGAAGCCGCCGGACGAACCTCCGGACGCAGGAGTAGGATCCCGTGAAGCCGTGGTTCCGCTGGAGCGCGCTCCAGATGGTCATAGCCTCGATCCCCTTCCGGTGCCACTCCTCCACGAGGACACGGTAGGGCTCCACCGAGGACGAAGTCGGTGTCGGGGCTGACTTCCCCTCGGCCATGATGGTCTCGAGTTCCTCGGCCGTGGGGATGGTCGCCTCGGGAGCCAGCCAACCCCTGTCTCGGGCCAGCGAGCGGACCTCCTTGATAGTCCGCGCCCCCACTCCCAGGGCGTCCGCGATCTTCCGGCGGGTCTCTCCTCGACGCAGACGTTCGAGGATATCGTGTCGATGGAACACTGTGAGCCTCCTTCTTGCCATTAGCTGACCTCCAGGGTCGGATACTGGAGGTCATGGCTCGAAGTGGCCCGGCCGTCAAGTTGGATCCATCAGGTGCTCACGCTTGGATCCATTAGGTGCCCACGCTTGGATCCATAAGGTGCCCACGGGTGGATCCATTAGGTGCTCATGCTTGGATCCTACCACCTGCTCAATGACAGGTGGTCTGGGGCTCGTGCGGGTTGTTGACACCAAGTCTTCACGCAGCCCCACCGAGGGAGCAAGGTCCGTCCTTGCTCCCTCACTTCATGAGGGGCCCCGCCGCCTGTCCTCGAGCCCCACGGCCACGTAGCACGCTCAGCACGGGCCCTCAA
>CAZSDX010000693.1:0-3328 GCA_964605685.1 uncultured Polyangiaceae bacterium | reverse complement strand
TCCCGCCGCTCCCGCCCTCGCCGCCGTTGCCAGCCGCCGTCCCGCCCGCGCCAGCGCTGGTGGAGCCGCCGCTGCCGCCGGTCTCGGTCTTCTCCTCGCTGGCAGGGGCGCACGCCACGGCGCCGCCCATCACCAGCACCCCAAGCAGCCCCCAGACCGCCGAGGGAAGCCCCCGGAGTCCTCCGGATCGCCCTTGCTGAAGCTTCATGCTCGATCCCTCTTCCGAAAAAGTTTGCAATCGATGAACTGTCGGACCGCACGCGGCGGCCGTTCGCTCCGTTTACGGAGCCAGCTTCCCATTTCTGCCCCGGACCGTCAGCCTTCTTTCACCCCGCGGTCAGCCCCTTCTCCTGGAGGTAGCGGTTGGTGAAGATCGCCCCCTTGTCGTAGTTCTCCCGGATCTGCTTCTCCACGAACCCTTCGACCAGGCCCCCGACCCCGAAGATGTCGACCTTGATCTCGAAGCTGGCGTGTCGCTCGATACCCCCTGCTGTAGGGGACATCCGGATGTCTCCGCTGATGTGGATCTTGTCCGCCATCTTCGCCGGGATCAGCTTGAACTTCCACCGGCGTTGGGCCGCCTCGAAGCGGCCTTCCTCGATGGACACGGGCTCGCCAAGCAGCTTCTGCACCGCCGCAGGCATCTGCGCCTTCGGCTGGGTCTTCACCCGCCGCACCTTGTCCCCGTTCGCCTCTTCCTTCAGCTCCAGCGGCTCGTAGACCGCGAAATCCAGCCCTTCCTTGAACAGACGGCGGTTGTACTCCTCGTCGAAGAAGACCTTGCCCCAGAAGGTCTCCTCGTCGCACCGGAAGGTGTGCCTCATCTCGAATTTCACCGTCGCCTCGCTTTCCCCCCGCGCCGGGCGGGGGCGCGAACCGTAGCAACGAACGCCGGGCGAGGCCAACCCCGGGCGGGGCTACAATGACCCGGACCGGATCCTCTCCAGCTCTTCCCAGCGGGCCAGCAGCGCGGCTGCCTGCTCCCGGGCTTGCTCCAGCTCTGCCAGCAGCTCCTTCACGTTGCCTCCACCCGCGTAGAGCTCCGGGTTCGAGAGCTGGGCCTCCAGGGAGGTCACCCTCGCCTCCGCCGCCTCGATCCGCCCGAGGATGCTCTCCAGCTCGTGCTCCTCCGAGTGGGTGAGCCGCACGGTGCGCTGCACGACCCGCTCGGCCTTCTTCCCGGCGCCGCGGCCCTCCTGCTGCTGTTGCTGTTGCTGGGCGCGCTGGGCCTCCGCGGCGGCGCGCTGGACGCGGTAGCTCTCGTGGTTGCCGGCGTAGCGGACCACCCGCCCGTCGCCCTCGAAGGCCAGGATCGCCGTGGCCACCCGGTCGAGGAAGTACCGATCGTGGGTGACCACCAGGGCGGTGCCTCCGAACTCGACGAGCATCTCTTCCAGGGCGCCGAGGGTGGCCACGTCGAGGTCGTTGGTGGGCTCGTCCAGCAGCACCAGGTTGGCGCCCTGCCGAAGCAGGCGCGCCAGCGCCACCCGGGCCCGCTCGCCGCCGGACAGGGAGCCGACCTTTTGCCGCTGCCGGTGGCTGTCGAAGAGGAAGCGCTCCAGGTAGGCGTGGGGGGTCAGGGTGTGGCCGTTGATCTCGATGCGGGGCTGGTCGGCCACCACGTTGTCGAAGATCGATTTGTCGTCCTCCAGCCCCCCGCGCTCCTGGTCGAAGTAGGCGACGCGGGTGTTCTTCCCCACGACGATCTCCCCGGACGACGGCGCGATCTGCCCGGTGATGGCCCGGAGCAGCGAGGTCTTCCCGGTGCCATTGCGCCCCACGATCCCGACCCGCTCCCCCGCGGTCAGCGCCAGCGTCAGGCCACGTACCAGCGCCCGCCCGCCCACCGTCAACCCCAGGTCGCGCAGCTCCAGGATCGTCTTGCCCGAGCGGGTCTCCTCGATCTGGAACACCGCCGCCCGCTCCGCCTTCGGACCCTGCACCGCCATGGCGCTCTCGGCCCGCTCGATCCGCGCCTTCTGCTTGGTCGTCCGCGCCTTCGGCTGGCGCCTCAGCCACTCGATCTCCCGCCGCAGGAAGTTCTGCCGGTTCGCCTCCGTCCGCGCCTCCAGCGCCAGCCGCTCCGCCTTCGCCTCCAGGTAATCCTCGTAGCCCCCGTCGTAGCTGTACACCTTGCCTTGATCCAGCTCCAGCGTCCGGGTCGCCACCCGGTCCAGCAGGTACCGGTCGTGGGTGATCAGCAGCAGCGCCCCCGGGAAATCTTCCAGCAGGTACTGCTCCAGCCAGTCGATGGTCTCCACGTCCAGGTGGTTGGTGGGCTCGTCCAGGATCGCCAGCGCGGGGCGGGCGATCAGGATGCGCGCCAGCGCCACCCGCCTCCGCTCACCCCCGCTCATCGTCGCCACCGCCTCGTCAGGTCGCGGAATACCCAGGCGGGTGAGGAGTGACTCGATCTGGTGACCGCGCTCCCAGCCGCCCAGCCGCTCGACGGCGGCGGCGGCCTCCTCCTGGCGGGCCAGCAGCGCCTCCAGGTCGCCCTCGCCGCGCCCCAGGGCCTCGCTGGCCTCCTCGTAGGCTTTGCTGGCCTCGTGCCAGGCGCCGAGGCCCTCGCTCACCGCCTGCCGCGCGGTGGGGTCACCGGGGAAGGTGGGGTTCTGGTCCAGGTAGAGGATGGGGGCGTCGCGGCGGCGCGCGATGGTGCCGGTGTCCGGGGGTTCGAGGGCGGCCAGGAGCCGGGTCAGGGTGCTCTTCCCGGAGCCGTTGACGCCGACGAGGCCGACGCGCTCGCCCTCGTGGATGCTCAGCGAGAGGTCGCCGAGCACCACGCGGGGCCCGTAGGCCTTGGAGATCCCCTGGGCGACCAGGATGGGGGCGTCGCCCACGGTCAGCCCACCGCGAGCAGCTCGATCTCGAAGATCAGCGTGGAGTTCGGCGGGATCACCGGGGGGAAGCCCCGGGCGCCGTAGGCCATCTCCGGCGGGATCTGGAGCTTGCGCTTGCCGCCGACCTTCATCCCGGGGACGCCCTCGTCCCAGCCCTTGATGACCTGGCCGGCGCCCAGGGTGAACTGGAACGGCTTGCCCCGGTCGAGGGAGCTGTCGAACTTCTGGCCACTGGTGAGCGTCCCCGTGTAATGCACGCTCACCTTCTTGCCCGCCACCGCCTCGGCGCCGGCGCCCACCTGCAGATCAACGCTTTCGAGCATGACCGGAGGGGTTACACCACCCGCGCCTCGCTCGCCACCCTCCCGGATGGCGGGATCCCACGAGCCTGGTTGGGTGTGGGTCTCTTGGGCAAGTCCCTTCAAGGAGTGAGGTGAACGACGGAGGAGGCATATTTCTCCAGATGAGACAGCTCGTAGCGCATG
>CAZSDX010000692.1:0-3333 GCA_964605685.1 uncultured Polyangiaceae bacterium | reverse complement strand
GGGAACCACACCCGTGGATACCCCCCAAGCCTGGCCGGACTTGTGAACAAGGCCGTCGAGTCCACACCGTTTCGCCCAGCGGAGCATGGTGAACTCGTTCTCGACGAGGCCTTGCAAGACGGGCGTACCAAACTTGGCGATCCAGAAGCCATCCTGCCCTTCGAGAGGGATCGTGAGGCGCTGGCCGTCGTCCACGGTCCACTCGGAGACCGCCAGCTTGGGCTGCACGCCGGTGAGGGCGAAGCGGAAGGGATCTCCCTTGACGCGTGTCCGCTGCTCTTCAACCTCAAGCGTGCCTGAATCCAGCGTATTTTCGAGGATCCGCACCGCCCCTGGCAAATTCCCTCCGAGCCGGAGCAACATCGCATACTCGGGGATCGTTGCTGCGCCGATGCGCGCTTCCACGATCTTCCGGAGGGCCCCCTCGGGGAGCAGGTTTCGGAAGAAATTCGGCAGCGGAGACCCGGAGAAGCTACGCGGCAAGGTCAGGTCGTGATCCTCGAACCAGCGACTCAGCACGGGTCGTGTGCTGTCCCACGCATAAGCCGGATCGAACTGAAACGAGACCCGCTGCGTCGAAGGATCGGGCGTCAGGAGACCGACGAGGGTTTCCCCCAGGAGGACTTGTGCGCTCATGCCGTGCGCCTGGAGAGAGCCGCGAGCGGCGGAGCATCGTCTCGTTCGAGCTCGGTGTACCGGGCGAAGAACGCGCGGATCCAGGAGGAGAGTTGCTCCGCGCGCAGCTCAAGAAAGCAAGAAAAATCCCCTGCTCGGAGGGCCTTGATGCAGGCCGCGTCGATCCCATGGGAGAGCAGCGCTGCCTCGTCGTCGCAGGCAAGGAGAAGCTGGCGGGGGTTGCTCTGGTCCTGGGGGTGCAACAGCTTGCTCGCGAGGGTGGATTTCCTGACCTTGTTCGGCCCGGAGGCAATCGACCAGAGCAAACCAGGCGTCCCTCGGTGGAAGAGGGACGCCAGTTCGATGCGCTCGCCGGTGGCCAGGTGACGGGGGTACTTGCTCAGGAGCGCGCAGATCGTGGCCTTTCCGAGGGCATTTCGGAGGGAGAAATCCGCCAGCCAATCCACGTCGAGGTGGACCCCCGAAGAGGACCCGGTCCGCCGGAGGAGCGCCTGGACCGCCTCGTGCTCGTCGCCGTGCTTCTGGAGGTCGTCGATGTGCTGCTGGAGGGAGTTGGAGGCGCCGCCGAAGCGCTCCGCGATGGTTCCCCGCCAGAACCAGCGCCGCAGGAGGATGCGGCTTCGCTCGCAGGGACGCGGGTGGAGAGAGAAGAAGCGGGCGAGCACGATGAGGGGGAGTTCGTAGGGGCAGATCTCGGCGCGGGGTACCCCCGCCTGCTCGCGAAGGAATTCCACGGCAGCCTGGAGCGCATCCGCGGTGCGCACGAGGTCCGTCTCCGCCTGCTGGACGTCGATCTGGTGGGGATCGAGGCGTCCGATTTTCTCCCCACGGAGGGCCTCGAATACCTTGAGGATGGTGGAGGAATCCAGGCGCCCGAAGCTGAGCCCCTGGAGGCGCAGGTTCACCAGGTCAAGCCCGACGGCTCCCTCCCGGGAGATCCGCGAGCCGAGGAAGGCGTTGAACACCTCGTCCCGGGTCATCGATTTCCCGGTGGTGTTTATCCGGTCGAAGACGTGCCGGAGGAGGTCGGTGTCCGCGTCTTCGACGGTGTAGAGAGCCAGCTTGTACTCGCGGATTCGCTTTCCAAGTTCGAAGTATCTCCCCATGTCTTCCCGCGATAGGCTCCGTGGAACCCACAGGGCAAGGAGCGTGGCGTCCAGCAGGAGATGGAGGGGAATGGAAGGCAATTCGTCCTTACCCGGGCTGTATTCCGGTGAAATTCCTTCGATCTCGGCCCTGGTGAGCGGTCGAGACTGGAACTCCTCGGTGGCCATGTTGAAGACGAGGCGGCTCTCTCCTCGGCTCGGCTTGCGACCGAGGGCATCCCAGAGGGTCGTGATCCGCTGCTGGCCGTCGACGATGAAATGGACTTCACCGGGGGGCGGCAACGGCGGAGCACCTTCGATGGGGTTGCCGGCTTCCCGGTTGGGCGGGTTCTTCCAGAGCAGGAGCGTCCCCACCGGGTAGCCCCGGTAGATGCTGTCGAGCAACGCTCGACGATCCGAGGCTTCCCAGCGGAAGGCGCGCTGGAAGCCAGGCATCCGGAGGCGCCCCGCGGCCACATGCTTGATGAGATCCTCCACGCTCATGGAGTCGGCCTTCGCGGCAGCCTTCATCCGCGGGGGAGAGCGCGGCGGGGTGGGTTCCTCGGCCATCGGTGGGGCTCCGGGGTCAGGGGGCAGCCTGGAGGGTCTTCTGGAGGGCAGTGTAAGCAGGGCGGGGGTTCCGGTCGATGTCGACGATGCCCCACCACTCCTCGTTGAAGGTGGCGTCCGGGTGGGGGCCGCCGCCGGGCGCGGAGCCGCCGTTGTCCTGGACGTCCGGGTTGCCCGCCTTCCACCACTCGTCGGCCCACTCGAAGATCGCGCCGCCGGAGCAGACCGCAGAGGGATCCTTGGCGGAGGCGTGGGCGTTGATCTCCAGGGTGAGCTTCTCCGTCGCCTCGGCCTGGCTGGCGGGGTCGTAGCCAGGCAGCAGCGCGTTGTAGGCGTCGGCGCCGTACTCGCCGAGGAACATGGGCTTCCCGCTGCGCTGCTGCCACTCGGTGAACAGGTTCCCGAAGGAGATGCCGCGGTAGACGTTGAGGCCCCAGACGTCGATCAGGGGCATCGCCGCCAGGGTCTCGGGGGAGGGGAGCTCGCCGTAGATGGTGGCGATGGGTCGCGTCGGGTCCGCGGCCTTGACCAGGGCGGCGGCCTCGTTGATCCGCTCCAGCGCTTGCTGGTGGGACAGCCCCACGTAGAGCCCGTTGTAGTTCCACTCGTTGCCCAGCGCCCACATCAGGATCGCCGGGTGATCCTTGGAGGCGTTCACCCGCGCCGTCACCTCGCTCACCGGAGCGCCTCCCCAGGGGTAGACCGAGTTGATCACCTTGATCCCCAGCGCGTGGAGCTGGTCCAGCGTGCCCTTGTCCGACAGCGGCTCGTAGGTGCGCACCACGTTGATGTGGGCCTGCGCCATCAGCGCTCCGTCCTGGGCGACGTAGCCAGGGTAGTCGAGCCCCGCCGGGTGGTTCTTCCCCTTGCCCACCGGGTTCCAGCACACGCCCCGGATATGGAACGGAACCCCATCCACCCGGATCTGCCTCCCCTCGACGCTCACCCCCTTCACCGTCCCGCCCCCCGCGCCGCTCGCGCTCCCCGCTCCCGCGGCCCCACCCCCGCCCCCGCCCGCGGCTCCTGCGTCGCCTCCCGAACC
>CAZSDX010000691.1:0-3340 GCA_964605685.1 uncultured Polyangiaceae bacterium | reverse complement strand
GGCGAGGGGAGCGGCCGCCGGCGCGGCGGGCGCGGGGGCCGGTGCGGGAGCGGCCTCGAAGACCCCCGGCTCGACCCGGGCGATGAGGGAGCCGATGGCGAGGGTGTCGCCCTCGTTGGCG
This sequence comes from uncultured Polyangiaceae bacterium, assembly GCA_964605685.1. GTDB lineage: Bacteria > Myxococcota_A > Polyangia > Polyangiales > Polyangiaceae > JANWXX01. The sequence goes on along the minus strand of CAZSDX010000691.1, from coordinate 3,219 downwards.
AGGATCTCCGCGACGCGCCCGGCGACGTTGGCGGGGAGGTCCACGTCGGTCTTCTCGGAGGAGATGCTGACGATGATCTGGTCCGCCCGGATCACGTCGCCTTGCTTGACGAACCACTGCTTGATGGATGCCTCGACGATGCTCTCGCCAATGCTGGGCAGCACAACGTCGACGACCTTCTCGCTTGCCATGGGAGTCCTCGTGGGGGGGTATCGAGGCGCTCCTGGCCTCGCGGTGGCCCGTCTTACGCTCCGTCCCGTGATAATTCAAGGTTCACCCCGCACCCTGGGGGGCCGATCCTCGGCGATCTCCCCGGGGAAAGCCGCCGGGTAAGGAGCCCAGGTAGAGCTTGAGGGCCTGGGCCGCGCCCTTCCGGTCGAAGGGGACGTCGGTCAGCTCCTCCCGGCGGCTGACCTGCTCGAAGAGGCCGTTGAGGAAGTCCTGGAAGGCCTCCGCCTCCTCGATGGCCGCGTCCAGGCGGGACGGATCCAGCAGGTCGGTGTCCGTCAGGGCGCTCATGGTCGCCAGGAATTCGTTGAACCGGGGGTAGTCGCTCCCGCGGAGCAGGGGGTAGCCCATCGCCTTGAAGTAGGAGAGGAACTCCTGGACGAAGCGGAAGGAGGCGACGCCGGCCCAGCGGTCCTCCGTGGGGTCGGCGTAGCGGGCCTTGAGGACGAAGGCGTGGAGGATCCTGGCGAAGATCCACACGTCGCGCCGCAGCCGCTCGCTCAGCAGCCGCTTCGCCTCCTTCTCGTCGAAGACGCCGTTCTCGTCCAGGCGTACCCCGAGGCTGCGGGCCAGGAACAGGATCGCGTTCTGGATCGCCGGGCGCAGGTTCCGGGAGGCCGCGGCGATCCTGGATTTCAGCTCGTCCACCGGGACGTTCTGGTCCGGGGCGGGGAGCTCGTGCTCGAAGGTGCGGCGCATCTCCAGCCGGAGCGAGGCGGCGATGGCCTCCAGGGCGCCCCGGATCGACAGCAGCTTGTACCCCTCCGCCAGGAGCTGGTCGTGGCGCGCCCGCAGCTCCCTCGCGGGGACCCGGAGCAGGTCCTCCTCGTAGCTGTCGGCCAGGTGCGACCCGGCGCGGCGCCGCAGGTAGCTCGAAAGCGCCCGGGCGTCGGAGCGGAGCACCGCCAGCACCAGGTAGGCGCGGCCCGCCAGCCGCCGGGCGTCGGCGAGATCCCGGGTGATGCTGTCGAGCAGCCGCAGGTAGCGCAGCATGCGGAAGAGCGACAGGAAGGTGAGGGCGACGAAGCGGTGCGCCTGGTCGCCGGGGGCCTGGGAGATCAGGTCCAGCACCGGGCGCGAGGTGATCCGGTCGAACTCTGGCCGGAACTCCAGCGCCGTCAGCGGGTTGAAGTAGGCGTTGGAGCCGATCTCCCGCTGGACCGCCACGCAGAGCGCGTAAAAGAGCCGGAACGGAACCCGGGGCAGGCGCAGCAGCCCGTCGGCGATCTCCATCTGGTTGGTCATCCCGTGGCGCAGCACGAAGAGCGCCTCGTCCGGGGAGCTCTGGCTCATTCCCTCGCGCACCAGCCTGGTGCGCGCCGTGTCCTCCGGTAGCATCGTCTCCAGGTACCGCTGGAACACGAAGGCCCGGTCCCGGTCCCCCAGCAGCAGCCGGGCCAGATGCACCACCCGCGCCAGGCCGTCCCGCACCAGCAGCAGCGCCTCCTGGTAGTCCTGCATCACGATGGGCGCCCGGCGGAGCGGCCCCGGCTGGTTCCGCGGGTTGGCGAAGCAGGCCACCCCCTTGAGCAGGATCTCCAGCTCGAAGAGCTGTTCGTCCTTCTTCTCCGAGGGGAGGCGGGCGAACCACGCCTCCCGCGCCTGCTGCTGCTCGCGCCGCAGACCCCGGGTGTCCCGGAGGAGGTCGCCGTAGGCGTCGCGCGTGGGGCCAAAAGGAGGGCGTTGCATGGGGACGCGAGAGTATACCGGGCTTGCCGCCCAACTCGCCCCTTGTCCCCGCCTTGGCAACGGTGGCACCTTCCCTCCGATGGCCAACACCCGCAAAAAGGCTGCCGACGCGGCCGCCGACACCGCATCCCCCCCCCCCGCCGAGCCGGAGCCCAGGAACGCCGCCGCTGCCTACGCCAGGCTGGCCGAGGAGCGCAAGGCCCTGGGTGACCGTCCCGAGCCTCCCCCGGGCGAACCGCGCCAGATCCTCGACGCCGCCCGCAAGGCCCTCCCCCGCCTGCTCTCCCTGCGGGACGCCATCGCCGAGGCGCTCCCCAGGCACCCCATCCGTCTCCTCGACGAGCTGGACGACTACATCCAGGCCGCCGCCTTCTCCGAGCGCCTCGTCTCCCTCACCGCCCACACCGAGGGCGGCGCCGACAAGTTCAACGAGCTGATCGAGGAGGGGCGCCGCCTCCGCAAGATCATGCTCTCCTCCGCGGAGCCCCTGGTCCTGAAGGGGCTCCTGGACGAGGCCAAGGTCAAGGCGATCCGCTCCGGGCAGGGCCACGAGGACATGGCCGCGGACCTGATCGAGCTGGCGGCGCTCTACAGCGAGGCCTGGCCCCGGGTGAAGCACAAGAGCCCCGTCGAGCAGGAGGAGGTCGAGCGCGCCAGGAGCCTCGGTCAGGAGATCTCCGAGCTGCTCGTCCTGCGCCGCTCGGACTCCTCCAAGCTATCCCCCGAGGAGTGCGCGGAGCAGCGCGACCGGGCCTACGCCCTGTTGATCCGTGCCTACGACGAGACCGCGCGCGCCGTCGGCTACCTGCGCTGGCACGAGAAGGATGCGGACTCCTTCGCTCCCTCCCTCTTCAAGGCGAAGCGCGGTCGCCCGCCGAAGGGCGAGACCACCGCCACGCCGCCCCCGGTCGTGGAGGCCGAGGAGGCGAGCAAGAACGACGAGATGCCGCCCTTCTGATTTTCGTCCCCGGGGCGGGTGCGCGGGCGGTCCCCTGCGGTATGCTCGCCCTCGGTGCCGACTCTCCAGGAAGAACTCTCCGATTTCTTTGGCCGCGCCATCATCGTGGCCCGCGGCGGTGCGGAGGATCGCCTCGCCGCCGAGCGCGCCCTCGCCGCCGGCGACCCCTCCCTCGCCCTACGCCACGCCCGGGAGCTGCTCGCCAAGGTCCCCCGCTCCCCCATCGGCCTGCTGCTGGCCGCCGAGGCCGCCGAGCAGGCGTTCCTGGATGACCAGGCGGTCCAGTTCCTGGGCGAGCTGGCGGAGGTCGTCCCCTGGGCCCCGGAGGTCTGGCTCCGGCTGGG
>CAZSDX010000690.1:0-3346 GCA_964605685.1 uncultured Polyangiaceae bacterium | reverse complement strand
GGCGGAGGCGGCGCAGCGGGCCAGGACGGTGGCCAGGGCGGAGCGGCGGGGGAGGGAGGCGGCGGGCAGGGGGGCTCGGCGGGCACGGGCGGGGGCTGCGGGGCCTGCGATCAGCCCGGGCAGGTGTGCCTCGGAGGTCAGTGCCTCGACGACTGCCGGAGGACCGGATCCGTCCCCTGCGGGGAGGGGACGGTCTGCGACGTGGGCAGCGAGCACGAGGGGAAGTGCGTGGCGCCGGGGGACGGCTGCGTCATCAGCAACCCGACGGTGGCCTGCGGCGCGGGCACCTGCGGTCCTGGTACCGACTGCGGTCCCTCGGGCACCTGCACGCTCCAGCCGCCCTGCACCAAGCTGGTCTGCGTCGGGGGCACCTGCTGGGGCGAGGCGTGCTCCTGCACCCGGCCCGCGCCGGCTTGTGTTCCGGCGCCGCTGGGGGCCCCCGGGGAGGCCGGGACGCTGAACGATCCGGCCTTCGTCCGCCAGGGAAAGAACGCCGGAGAGGGCGCCTTCGACCTGGATTTCGATCCGGACTGCAACGCCTGGGCGGTGACCATGATCTCGGGCCCGGACTACCTGAGGAAGGTGGACCCCGCCGGCCAGGTCACCTCCATCACCGGGGTGACCAACCTGAACATGGGTGAGGTGGCGGTGCTGACCGGCAAGGAGGGGGTCTTCGGGGGAGGCTCCGGGGACGTGGCGCTGACCTACATCTGCTGTGCCACCTGCGGTTGCATCCTCAGCGGCTCCGGAGGGAACCCCCAGGGGGCGGCGATCTTCGACGAGAACGGCGGGACGTTGCCGATGAAGATCCCCACGGAGAAGTACACCGGCGGCAAGGGACCGTTCGGCGTAGCAAGCCTGGACACCGGACCTTACGGGCTGAGCTGGGGGCTGGACCGGGTGCTCTACCTCGGCAACGTCCAGGAGAACGGGGACTTCGTCGCCCTGGATCTGCTGGGGGGGTCCACGACCCCCATCGTGCTGTTTCCGGCGCGGGTGAACGCCACGGCGCCCTTCGACCGGGATCGGATGGTGGTCGCCCTGGAAGGCGGCCAGGTGTGGCTGGTGCCTATCCTGGGGATCGCCGCGGCGCCGGTGGAACTGCTCAAGCTCCCTGCGGACGTGACCAGCCTGCTCCGCGACCCCTGGAGCGGCCGCCTCTACGCGGAGCTGTCCAACCTGGACATCGTCTCCTTCAAGCCCGACGGCTCGGACCTCATGACGTTCGCCAAGGCCCCCGCCAAGGGACGTATCGCCCTCGCTCCGGACGGGTACCTCTACCACCTGACGGTCTACCCGACCCCCGCCGAGGTGATCCGCTTCCCCATGCCCACGGGCCTCTAGTTAGAGCCGGGCGCCGCTCTGCCGATCGAACACGTGCAGCGCCTCGCTCTCGACGGCGATCCCGACCTGATCCCCCTTCTTGACCTGGGCTCGCGCCGGCAGCCGGAGCACCAGCCGCCCTCCGGGGCCATCGCCATGCACGTAGGTCTCGCTCCCCAGCGCCTCCACCACGTCCACACGGATCTTCCACGACGCCTCGTCGCTCAGCCGCCCGTCCTCCGCCCTCACCCCGACCTCCACCTCGCGCCCCGGCGCCGCGTCCAGCCCTGGCGGCGCAGGCAGCGTCAGCCCACCTCCTAGCTCCAGCGTACCCCCGGGTCCGATCACCCCCTTGAGGAAGCTCATCGACGGGCTCCCCAGGAAGCCGGCCACGAACCGCGTGACCGGGCGCCGGTAGATCGCCAGCGGGTGCCCCGACTGCTCGATCTTCCCCTGGTTGAGCACCACCATCACGTCCGCCAGCGTCATCGCCTCCACCTGATCGTGGGTCACGTACACGCTGGTCGCCTGGAGCCGATCGTGGAGCCTCCGGATATCCACCCGCACCTGGCTCCTCAGCGCCGCGTCCAGGTTCGACAGCGGCTCGTCGAACAGGAAGAGCTGCGGACGCCTCACGATCGCTCGCCCCATCGCCACCCGCTGCCGCTGCCCCCCGCTCAGCTGCTTCGGCAGCCGTTCCAGCAGCTTGTCCAGCCCCAACAACTCGCTCGCCTCCTCCACGCGCCGGCTGATCTCCTCCTCCGGCGCCTTCCGCAGCCTCAGCCCGAAGGCCAAGTTCTCCCGCACGGTCAGGTGCGGGTAGAGCGCGTAGGACTGGAACACCATGGCGATGTCCCGCTCCCTCGGCTCCAGGTGCGTCACCTCTCGCTCTCCGATGTGGATGCTCCCGGAGGTGGGTTCTTCCAGACCTGCAAGGCAGCGTAGCAGCGTGCTCTTGCCGCAGCCGGAGGGGCCCACCAGCACACAGAACCCGCCGGAGGGGACCTCCAGGTCGATGCCCTTGAGGATGTGCGTGTCGCCAAAAGACTTCTTCAGCCCTGTCACCAGCACCGAGGCCATTCGCGGCGAATAGACCACGCAGGCGTCGGCCAGCGCAAGGGACGGGGGTTATTTGACGTCGACGCCGCAGTCGATAAACACCAGGTTGGTCTCGACGCGGAAGTTGGAGCCGCAGCAATTGCGCTCGGCGAAGAAGAAATCCAGGTTGTAGACCTGCCCCGCGGTGAGCCCCAGGTCGACGGTGCCCGCGACCCCGCCGTCGATCGTGTCGGGGAGCCCCAGCTCCGGGCGCGGGGTGATCTGCACCAGCGACGCCCACTGGGGCTCGACGGTGATCTCCACGCGCCCCGTGTCCAGGTTGATCTTCCCCTGCATCGGCACGTGGATCCCTCCCAGGTTCACCGCCAGCCGGTCGTTGATGTAGACGAACACGTCGTCGTCCCCCCGGAAGGTGAACACGTTGCCCGGGTCGTAGCGGAAGGTCGTGTGCAGCTCGTAGGTGAAGTGGTAGTTCCTCACCTGCCCGTCGTCGCTCTTGTAGGGCCCCTTGTCCGGGTCGTTCGCCTGCGCCGCGAACAGCTTGCCGTCGACGGGGAAGAAGGCGTTGGTGTCGAAGGAGAACGTCCCCCCCGGGCCCGCCTGGAGCTTCAGATCGAAGGACGTCCCCAGGTTGACCCCGGGCACATCCTCGAACCACTGCTGGAAGGCCGCCCCGCCGGTGGTGCTCGGCGTCTTCCCTCCGGCGGCAAACACCGGCTTGCGCTTCGGCCCCAGCGCCGCCCCCAGCGGCCCCACGATGGCCGGGTCCCAGGGCCCGCAGTCCTTCTGCGCCTCGTCCACGAAGCCGCTGTTGTTGCACTGGAAGTCGCCGCCCGCCCGGAAGTCCCGGATCGTCCCGGTGACCACGCTGCCGCAGCTCGCCGGCGGGTTCAGCCCCCCCGCGGCGCCGCCGTTCCCTGTGCCCCCGCTGCCGCCCACCGCGACGGACCCGCCGCCTCCGCCC
>CAZSDX010000689.1:0-3354 GCA_964605685.1 uncultured Polyangiaceae bacterium | reverse complement strand
GGCGTGGTGGTGGCCACGGGCCGCGCCGTCGCCGGGCGCCAGACCCCGGAGGGGGACGCGGTGGATCGGGCCGTCGAGCTGCTCCAGGCCGCGGAGCGCGCCCCGGGGCCCGGTCCGCTGATCGACGAGGCGACGGCTGGGCTCCTGGTGGGGCGCTTCGCCGTGGAGGAAGGCCCCGGAGGCTGGTGGCTGCTGGGGGAATCCCGGGGGCTCAGCTCCCTGCTCGGGCGCCCCTCCCCCTTCGTGGGCCGGAGCGACGAGCTGCGGATCATCGAGGAAACCTTCCAGCAGACGCTCGACGGCCAGGGCCCCCGGGTCTTGCTTGTGCTGGGCGACACCGGCGCCGGGAAGACCCGCCTGGCCCGGGAGTGGCTCCGGCAGCTCACCGACCGCGCCCGCTGCTGGATCGCCCGGGGAGACCCCCTCTCCGCCGGCTCCCCTTTTGGCCTGCTCGGGCAGCTCCTCCGCTCGGCGCTGGGGCTCCGGCAAGGAGACCCCCTCGACGCCCATCGGTGTACCCTCCGCGACCGGACCCTGGCCCTGGTGGGCGAGAGCCAAGCGGACCGGGTGGCCGAATTTCTGGGGGCGCTGCTGGGCATCCCCTTCCCGGCGAGCGTCCAGCTCCGCGCTGCCCGGGAGGACGCCGTGCTGATGGGCGACCAGATGCTCCGGGCCTTCCTCGACTGGCTCCGGGCCGAGGCCTCCCTCCGCCCGATCCTGCTGCTGCTGGATGACCTCCAGTGGGGCGACCTCCCCTCCCTCCGCTATTTGGACGCGGCCCTCCGCCAGGAGCCGGGCCTCCGGCTGATGGTGCTGGCCCTGGCCGACCCGGAAATCGACCTGATCTTCCCGGGCCTGTGGGGTCAAACGAGACCCATTCGGGTAGAATTGGGCCCGCTGACCGCCGAGGAGGGCCTGGAAGTGGCCCGGAACGTGGTGGGGAGCAGCGAGGAGCAAGCCCGGGAGGGGCTGCGTGAGCTGGTGGAGCGCTCCGGAGGGCACCCCTTTTTCCTGGAAGAGCTGCTCCGGGCGAGGGCGAAAGGGGGGGTGGGGGAGGATCCTGCGTCGGCGCTGGCGGTGCTGTCGGGGCGCCTGACGGGGCTGAGCCCGGAGGCGAGGCGCGCGCTGAGGGCGGCGAGCTGCTTCGGGCGGGTGTTCTGGGCCGGCGGCGTGGGGGAGCTGATGGGGCTGGACCCCAGGCAAGCGCTGGAGGAACTCCAGGAGGAGGAGCTGATCGCGCGGCGTCCCCGGAGCCGCTTCCCAGGAGAAGAGGAGTACGCCTTCCGGCAGGCGCTGGTGCGAAGCGCGGCCTACGCCACGCTGACGAGCGACGATCTGAGGCTGGGGCATGCGCTGGCGGGACGGTGGCTGGAGCGGCAGGGCGAGCGAGACCCGGCGGTGCTGGCGGAGCATTTCGCTCGGGGAGGCGAGGCGCGGCAGGCGGCGAACTTCTACCGGATCGCCGCGGCGCAGGCGCTGGACGGCAACGACCTGGTGGGCGTGGTGGCGCAGGCCGAGCGCGGACTGCGGTCGGGAGCGCAGGGGTCGCTGGCGGGCGAGCTGAGGCGACTTCAGGCGGAGGCGCTCCACTGGCAGGGAGAGCTGGAGTCCTCGGAGCGCTGCGCCGAGGAGGCCCTGGAGCGGCTGACCCCGGGGACGCCCCCGTGGTACCTGGCGGCGGGACTCCTCGCATCGCTGAGCGCGCGGCTGGGGCACTCTGGTCGCCTCCAGGAGCTGGGGCTCCTGCTCCACGCCAGCCCGGCGATTCCTCCCTGCGACGCCCGGCAGATCGCCCTGGCTCAGACGGCGATTCACCTGATCTTCGTGGGGCAGGTCCGCTTCGCCCGGGCCCTGCTGGCGGACCTGGGGGAGCCCCCCCGGAGCGACGAGAAGCCCGGCGTGGCTGCGTGGATCCACCGGGCTCGCGCCCACCTAGCCACCGCCGACGGCGACCTCCCGGGCGGGCTGCTCTGGACCGAGCTGGCGGTGGGCTGCTACCGCCTGGCGGGGGATCTCCGCAACACCTGCAGCCAGCTTGCCAACGCCGGCTCCGTGCGCAACGAGGTCGGCTGCTACGAGGAGGCCGAGGCGATGCTCCGGGAGGCCGAGGAGCTGGCAGAGCGGCTCAGCCTTCGGCCAGGGCGAGCGGCGGCGCGGTTGAACCTGGGCATCACCCTGGCCTCCCTGGGCAGACTGCGAGAGGCCGAGGCCATCGAGCGCCAGGCCACCGCGGAGTTTGCCGAGATGGGTCACCGGCGACTTCACCTGGGCGCGCAGGTCTACCTGGGGAGGATCCTGCTCCGCGCCGGGCGAGTGGGGGAGGCCGCCGGGCTGACCCAGCGGGCTGTCGACCGGCTGGACGACGCCCCTAGCGAGCAGATCGTCGCCCTGACGGTCCTTGCCCGCTGCCGCCTGGCCCAGCGAGACCCCCAGGCTGCCGTCGCCGCGAGCCGCGAGGCTTGGTCCCTGCTCCAGCGGGTGGGCCACGTCGACGAGGGAGAGGTGGCGCTCCACCGGGTCCACGGCGAGGCGCTGCTGGCGCTGGGGCTCCGCGACGAGGCTGCGGGGGTTCTCCGGGCGGGGGTCGCCTGGGTCCAGCGCTGCGCTGCCTCCTTCCGCGACGAGGCGACACGCCGCTGCTTCCTGGAGCGGGCCGAGGACACGGCGGCCCTCTGTGATCTGGCCGCCCGCTGCGGCCAGGAATCCTGAGAGCAAGGCCAACTTTTTGGCCTCTCGATCCGGCGACGCTACGGTTACCGGATGCGCCGCCTGGCCCCCCTGCTCCTCGCGTTCTCCGTCTTCCCGGGGTGCACCCGGCCGGGCACCTCCTCGGCGCCTGCGGCCTCCACCAGCCCTCCCCTCGCCCTCCCGGGGTCGCCCCCTGCCCCGGCCTCGGAGATCCCCGCAGACCCGTCCCCCTCCGATCTGTCCCCCTCCGGTCTGTCCCCCTCCCCGATCCCCCCGGGAGCCTGGCGGGATGCTCTGCGCGAGCACCGCTGGAACGATGCGAAGGCAGCGCTCGACGCGCTCCCGGAGGCGGAGCAGGTGCGCCCGGAGATCCGGCTGGTCCGCGCCAAGGTCGCTCGCATGCTCGGGGATCACCGGGGGGTCATCGAGCACACCGGCGGGCTCCAGATCCCGCTGGTGGCTTCGCTGATCGCCCGGTTCCGGGCCGAGGCCGCCCTGGAGGTCGGTCCCTTCGAGGAGGCCGCCGTCTACCTGGCCAGCCAGCCGGGCCCCCGGGCCGCCCTCCAGGCGGGGCTGGCCTGGGAACGCGCCGGGAAGCTGGAGGAGGCCCGACGCCAGCTTGATCGCGCCGTCTCCGCCGCCCGGGGCGAGGCCCAGGAGGCCGCC
>CAZSDX010000688.1:0-3375 GCA_964605685.1 uncultured Polyangiaceae bacterium | reverse complement strand
GGGCTGCTGGTGGGGACAGGGGTTGTCTCCGCCGAGGAGCCCCCCGGGAGAGGCGTGGACTCCGCGGATTTTCCGGCAAGCTCGGCGCGGAGGGCGGCGACGTCCAGGTCTCCGGGTAGAACTTGACCTATCCGGGTCGGTTCGTCCTGCTCGATGTCGGTGGCGACCGGGAGGGTGGGCTGCTCCTGGCGGGGGGGTGGGGCCTTGGAGACAGGCTTGGGGGAGGTTGCTCTGGGGGGAGCGGGCTTGGGGGGGGTTGCTTTGGGGGGAGCGGGCTTGGGGGCAGGGGCGAAGGGGTCGGGGAAATCCGTGAGGGCCCCGAGGTCGAGGGAGGTGTCAGGGACGGAGGGGGCGCCGGGAGAAACCGGGACGGGGGTGATCCGGTCGTGGGCGCTGGGGTCCGCGACCTCCAGGGCAGGGGCGGAGGTCATGATGACGTCGTCATCGATGGGGTCCGCGACCCGGTGCTTCCCGGACTCGTCGAAGGAGACATCGATGCCCTCTGGCTCGACGGGCCTGCGGGAGCTCTCGGGCTTGCCGAAGAGCTGGCCCAGCCCTCCGGCGCCGCGGGTGGCCTCCTCGATGAGGTCGCGGCTGATGACGCCGACGACGGTGCGTTCTTCCTCCATGTCGTCGTAGTCGTCGGGGGGCGGAGCGGGGCGAGCGACCTGGGCGGGGGGTTTGTAGAGGGGGGTGCCGGCCTTGGGGGGTTCCTTCTCCGGGGCCTTGGGGGCCACCGGGAGGGGGCTTTTCTCGGCAGGGGAGTCCTCCTTGCGCTCCAGGTCGGAGAGCAGGGAGTCCACATCGATGGAGCCGAAGTCGGCGCCGGGGAATTTTCCACGTGGATCAGGCATGGTCAGCGCACCCCCATCCCGAGGCGGTTGCGAAGTTCGAGGAACTGCGGAGAGAGGACGAAGCGGAGCAGGCGCTCGGCCCGTTCGTTGTTGGAGATGGCACGAGGGAGGTCCTGGCGAGAGGTGCCGAGCGCGTCGGCGAGGACGAGGGAGACATCCCCGCTGGCGATGGCGGCCATGCGGTCGAGGCTCCGCTGGGAGGCCTTGGCCCAGGCGCGGACGTCGAGGCCCGAGGCGACGACGGGCTGGCAGAGGTCGGGGAGCATCTTCCGGACCTTGCGGCTGATGGCCTTGTCGAGCTGGCGCTGGACGTCGCCCAGGATGGCGAAGGGCGGCGCGTCGAGGCGGAGCCCGGCGAGGCCGCAGGCAGCGACGACGATGCTGGCGATGGTGGCCTCGTCGCGGGTGCGGACGACGGTGGTGCCTCGCTTGAGGGCGAAGACCTCCCGGGCGATGGCCTGGCGGGACTCGGCGGTCAGCGGGCTCTTGACGCTGGTGCCCACGACCAGCGAGGGAACCTCGCCGCCGACGCCCTGGATACCGTTCGGGTCGCGGCCGCCGACGTACAGCTCGAATTCTCCGAGCCCCATGGCACCTACCCAGGCCGCGATGTCGTTGCGGAGCGGCAGGCCACTCCGGGCGTCGACGCGCTCCTTGCGCCCCACGCCCAGGGCGTCCTTGGTGGGCCCCAGGGCCTCGGCGATGGTCTCCCCGAGGGACTCCATCAGCCGGGTCACGGGCCCGGTGTCCACCGGGTCCCCGAGGGCCGCGAGGACCTGGGCGTCGATCATGATCTGGGGCACCTTGGCAGCCCTGCTGTCGAGGTCAGCGAGCTGGGAGAGCAGGGCGTTCGTCCCCTTGCCCAGGGCCACGAGGACGCCCAGGCAAGCCTGGAGCAACCCGAGCTCCCCGGTCCCCCGGGCGATCTCGCCGAGGAGGGTGACCGCATCCGGGTCGAGGGGGCCCCGCTGAAGCTGCTGGATCAGCGTCGATTTCCCGGTTCCGAGGGCGTGCTCCTTGAGCGAGGCGCCGAAGTCGGTGGAGAGCACGAGGCGGATCGCCTCCGGGTGAGCGGGGGCCTCCTCCAGGAGCCGCACGACGGCCCGCTTGGCCTCCTTGGGGGAGCCCACCTTGTCGCGCCAGATCGCCATCGCCAACCTTGCGGCTTCGATGCGGCCCTCGGGCTTCTCCCGCTCCAGCATCAGCGCCTCGAACATCGAGGTGGCCTCGGACCAGTTCTCCCCGCGGGTGGCGAGGATGGCCAGGCGCTCGCGGAGCGCCAGGTTGAGGAGCCCCTCCTTGCCGAGCTTCGCCAGCACCTCGATGGCCTTGGGGATGTCGTTGAGCCGCTTCTCGTAGATCGTGACCGCCTGGATCGCGGCCTGCTGGCGCTGCAGGCCGGGGGCCTTCGTGTTCGCCGAGAGCTGGGCGAAGGAGGCGGCCGCTTCCTCCCAGTTCTGCTGCTTCGAGTAGATGTCGCCGTAGAGCACCTGCGCGCCGATGTTATCCGGCTCGAACATCACCACGCTGGAAAGTGCTTCGAGCGCGTCGTCGAACTGCCCTCGCTTGTGGAAGACGCGGGCCTGCTCCCAGTAGAGCCGCACGAGCTCGGCGTCGTTGTCCGTGGCCCCGATGCGCCGCTGGGCCAGGTCGATCAGCACGTCGTCCTGGTTACGCCCGCGTACCCGGCGGAACAGCCTGTCGAACGCCTGAAAGCGCCTGGGATCCTGGGAGAACGCCGCCGCCAGGGCTTGCTCCCCCAGCACCTCCTCGTTGAGCTGGTCCAGGTAGAGCAGCCCCGCCTCCTCGAAGAGCATCGCGGAGCGCTCTGGGTCGGAGATAAGGTCCGCCAGCTTGAAGGAAGCCTGCGCCTGCGTCGCCACGTCGCCGCTCTGGAGCGCCGCGGTGCGCAGGCCCTCCCAGGCGCAGAAATCCTCCGGCTCCCGGTCGAGCACGGCCCGGAAGGCCCGCGCCGCCTCCGCGCTGTTGCCCGCCGCCAGGTCGGACCAGCCTGCAAGCCCCATCGCGTCGACGGAGGCGGCCTCCCCCAGGGCACCGCCGAGCCCCTTGAGGGCAGCACTGCGGCGGCGGGGGTCGCAGCCGGCGGGGGCCAGCTCCAGGTTGAGGATCTGGGCGGGCGGCTCCACGGAAGGAAGGAGGTCCGGCAGGACACCCCCGGAAAGCATCCACTGGACCACCGTGGCGGCGGCCTCTTCGGCCACCCGCGCGGGGCCCTCGAGCCGGGAGGCGAGCAGCCGGTGCGCCGCCCCTTCGCCCTCCTGATCCTCGGCGGCGATGGAGGCCGCGAGCCACTCGATCCCGGCCTCCAGCGACGGGTCGACCTCGGCCCACGTCGCCGCCTGCTGCGCGTAGTCGGGGCGGCTCTCGTCGACGTCTCGGGCCAGCCGTACCCGCTCCACCGCCGCCAGCGTCGCCCCCTCGTCCCCTTCCGTGGCCAGCAGCGAGAGCGCCTGGTCGAGCTGGCCCCGCTCCGCCTGCACCGCGGGCCAGGCCACCCGCG